>CAYHFK010000066.1:0-17671 GCA_964355895.1 uncultured Bifidobacterium sp.
GATTGCCTTGTCCTCTTTCGGTTGCGGCTTTGCCGCGCTGTGCCTTGGCGTTGAAGGGTGTGATGGTTTAACCCGAGATTTTTATGCGTAACCGTTCCTTGATCTGGCTGTTGATCTGCCTGCTGTTGCTGGCCGGCGGACTTTGCTTCTGGCAACTGAGCCATCCGTCGCCGACCACGAAGCACAACGTCCCGCCGGTGGCGACGTCCCCCGCCGCGCGCCCGCGTCCGGCCTCGACCAATCAGTCCATCGTCTCCGCCGCCACCGCTCCGGCTTTTCTGACCGGGCAACCGGCGTCCGCCCCGGCACCCAAGACCAATCGCTTTGCCTATCGCCTCAGCAACACGCCCAAGACCGTCGGCCAGTTGGTCCACGACGATCACGCGATCCTGCTGGAGAACGCCTTGATTGATACGCGCTCGCCGCTGGGTTTTGCCATTCCCCAACATCTCCGCGCCGCCGCCGAGCCGGGCAGCTACATCGTCCAGGCGCGCGGGCCGGTGGACGATGCTTTCCGCGCCGCCCTGACGGCGGCGGGAGGGACGATCATTTCCTACATTCCGAACAACGCCTACCTGGTGCGTCTCTCCGCCGATGGTGCGAGCCAGTTGTCGGTGGGGAGCCTCGCGCAAGCCGTGTCGCCATACGAGCCGGTCTATAAACTCAAATCCGATCTGCTCGCGCTCGCGATGGAGCAAAGGCCCCTGCCGTCGGACGCGACATTGAACGTGATGATCTTCGCCGATGCGCGGGAGGCGCTGCTTCGGGAATTGCAGCAGGGCGGGGCGAAGGTGCTGGGCGAATCGTCTTCGCCCTTCGGCCCGGTCCTCACGATCCAGCCGGGGAAAAATTGGACGGCCCTGGCGCAGTTGCCGGGCGTGGCAGTGATGGAACGGGTGTATCCGCGCGTGGCCGCCAACGACCTGAGCCGCGTCCGCGTCGCCGTCGCCAGTGACTCGGTGGTGACCAACAATTATTTAGATCTCACCGGCGCGGGGGTGCTGGTGAGTGTGAACGACACCGGGGTGAACTGGTTGCATCCCGATCTGACGAACCGGGTATTCGCCGACTTTGCGTCGAGCTTGGTGGATAACAATGGTCACGGCACCTTTGTCGCGGGCGAAATCGCCGGTAGCGGCGCGGTTTCGGCGACCGTTTCCAATGTGAGCGGTTCCATCAATCCGGGGGTGGTGGGCCAATATCGGGGCAAAGCCCCGGGCGCGCGGATTTTTTCCCAAGCCTTGGATTTGGATAGCGGTCCGTCGTCCGACGCGTACCTGCAGGGCAGCGTCGCGCGGACGAATGCATTTATTTCCAACAATAGTTGGCACTACGGCAACAACAACACATACGGCATGGCGTCGGCGAGTTACGACGCCGCGGTGCGGGACGCGTTGCCCGGGGTTACGGGGTCGCAGCCGGTGTTGTTCGTTTTTGCCGCTGGCAACGCAGGGGAAGGTGCGGATTCCGGTTTGGGAGGTGATCCGGGCGGCATTTTCTCACCGGGCACGGCCAAGAACGTTATTACCGTCGGGGCCACCGAACTTCCGCGGGACATTACCAACGCCGTGGTGATCAATTGCACCACGACCAACATCAATGGCACAAACGTTACCGTGTGTGATACCAACT
Organism: uncultured Bifidobacterium sp.; assembly: GCA_964355895.1. GTDB lineage: Bacteria > Verrucomicrobiota > Verrucomicrobiia > Limisphaerales > JADLHS01 > JADLHS01. The sequence goes on from CAYHFK010000066.1 coordinate 1,633, forward strand.
ACCCCTGGCAGGGTATGACGAGCTCCGAGAATGAGGTGGCCGGCTTCTCCAGCCGGGGCAACGTAGGCCGGGGGATTGAGGGCGACTTTGGCCGTTTCAAACCGGACGTGGTGGCGCCGGGCACATTCGTTGTCTCAACCCGGTCAACGACGTGGGACGAACAGGCCTATTACAACCCGACGAGCCATTTTGTGGTTGCGTTCCAGGGGCAGATTGTCCAACCGAATTCCTTTTACTACAATGACGTGTTTCTGCCCGACAACGCCGTCGGTTTTACCCTCCGACTGTTGGACATGACGAATGTCCTCTCGTTTTCCCGGGTCACCGAACTGCCGATCTACGTGCGCAAAGATGACTACCCGATTCTCACGCCACCCACCTTCGATTTTGTGAGGACCAATTTTGTTTCGGTGCCACCGGACGCAGGCGGCCTGGGTGGCAGTGTCGGGCAAAGCTGGTACTACGGCGTGTTCAATACCCAGACGCAAGAGGTCAGCTTTGACATCGTTCACGACGTCATCATTACCAATTTTTACGGCAACCGGCTGGAAGTGTTGAGCAACCTCAACAACTCCATCAGTGGAACCAACGCGACGACTTCGGCCTACCGTTACGAGTCCGGCACCAGCATGGCGGCGGCGGACGTGTCCGGCACGCTGGCCTTGATGCAGCAGTTTTTTCAAGACCGGCGAATCACCAACAGCCCGGCGTTGATGAAAGCCTTGCTGATTAACGGCGCGCGCTCCGTGGGCCCGAAATACGATTATCAGGTGCAGAACGACAGAAACTATCAGGGCTGGGGCTTGATCAATCTGGCGAACAGCCTTCCCAGCGCGCTGACCAACGGCATCAACGTCGCCGCCACGAATGCGATCCTCCTGTTCGATCAGTCCCCCGCCGGCGCGCTCGCCACGGGCCAGAGCCAGACTCGACTCATTTCCGTGAGTGAGGAAGGGCGCCAGGTGCCGTTGCGGATCACGCTGGTTTGGACCGATCCGCCGGGAAACCCCGCAGCCGGCGTCAAGTTGGTGAACGACTTGGATCTGGTGGTGACTAATCTCAGCACGGGCGAAATCTATTTCGGCAACGATTTCCCGGCGAACAGCACCTTCACCTTTGCGTCGGACACGAACGCGCCGCCGATCGTTGATTCGGTGAACAATGTTGAGAACGTTTACCTCACCCCCTCGCTGGGCACGAATTATTCCGTCACCGTCTTCGCCCGACGGGTCAATGTGAACGCCGTGACCGCCCAAACCAACAATGTCGTGCAGGATTATGCCCTGGTGATCTCCTCGGGCAACGGTGACACCGCCACACTCAACCTGGGTTCCGCTTCTGCCCTTCCGGCTCTGGCGGTCCCGACCGCGGTGACAGTGGTCTCGAACCTTTTCTCGGATCCGGGGGGGACTTTCACCTCCGGAAGTCTGACCGACCAGCGGGTTGGCGCCAACACGCCACTGCTCGGCACCACGAACGGCATGACGAACCAGTGGCATTTCTACATCATCACCAACACGACTACATTCACGAACGCATCCTTTTTGATCAGCGCCTCCACTGACCTTTCCATCCCGCGAATCGGGGTCTATGCGGCAAGTTCCCTCAATGCGACCCGCCGGAACGCGGATCTGGACTTGTATGCGTCGCAGGATCCTGATTTGATCCGGCTCGCTCCAAATGCCATTGCGAGTGCGGTCGTGTCTCGCAGTCGAAACACGCAAAACGGGGATGAGGCGGTTATCTACAATGATTCCGCCGAAGGGCAGGTTTATTACATCGGGGTCAAGTCGGAAGATCAGATGGCCGGCGAGTTCGAGTTCTTTGCCGTGTTCAGCCTGGTTCCTCTCGCTGAGGAGGATGCCGACGGTTTCGTTCAAGCCTATCCCTTTAATCCACCCGATGGGTCCATTCCGGATGGCAGCCCGGACGATCCCGGCATCTCCAAATGGGTGGCCTACGTGGCTGGGGAAGGCGAGGTGCGTCGCGTCATCGTCACGAACAGCCTGATCCACGAGAACATTCCCGACTTGGTTGGGGCGCTCGTCAGTCCGAACCGGAAAGCGGTCGTGCTTATCAATCACGCTTTTCCCCCGACGCCGCTCCCGCCCGGACCTTATAACTTCACGTACGAAGACAATGATGAGGGCGATTTCCCAAGCGCCATTCATCCGGACGGTTCCGGGCAATTGCGCGACTTCGTGGGCGACGCCAAGGGCGGGCAATGGCATTTCTTTAACGTGGACAACTCGCTTTCCCAGACCGGTCGCGTCGCCAACTGTAAAATCAAGATCGAGCGGCAGCCGGCCAATGGGGAATCGGTAACGAACACGGTTGCGCCCAATAGTTGGCAGTACTATGCAATAAACGTCCCGGTCGGCGCCACGAACCTGACCGCGTGTCTCGCGCTCATTTCGTCAACCCCGCAGCCGCTGCAGATCTTCGTGCGCAAAGACCAGTTTCCGACCTCCACGGCTTACGACTACACGCTAACGGTGAATCCCCCCACGGGCCCTCCACCGGGCCTTTGCCTTTCGATTACGCCGTTCGACCTCCCGCCGCTGTCACCTGGCAGATTCTATGTGGGGATATTTAACCCCAGTCCGACCAGCCAGACATACGTTTATACCGCCACTTATTATACGGATCCGAGCAGCGTGGTGCCCATCGGCTGGGGGCTTGACGGCAATGAACCGTTGCGCGATGACGCGGTGACCGATTCGATCATCACGGTGACCAACGACGCCATAATTCAGCAGGTGGAAGTCGGACTGCGCATCAATCATCCGCGCGTCTCCGATCTGGCCGTCACGCTCATCAGCCCGCGGGGCACGCGGGTGTTGCTCGCTCAAAATCGCGGCGGTACGAGCACCGAAGGCTTTGGCACCACGATCAGCGTGACGAACATCGCGCCCGCTTCTGCGACGGGCGGTCCCGACGCGGTTACGAACGTAATTTCCATGGGTGCAACATCGGGGTCGTTGACGCTGGACTACAACTTCTTCTGTGCGCCCGACCGATTGTTGATGCTTTACGACGGGGGAACCATCTTCGACACGGGTCTGACCAACAACGGGTGTCCTTCGAGTGCCAGCGTTCCCCGGAGAGTGATCATTCCTTTTGGTCCGGGTACGGGCACCGATATCACCGTCGTCATGAATCCTGGCGGGAATGCGGATACCAACACCGCGTGGGAATACACGGTCAGTTCCATCAACAACAGCTACAGCTACCTTTACTTCACTGAGAACACCAATCTCACGACCACCCCCATCAAATTCGCCGCGCCCCCGTTGACGGCCCTGGCGACCGGACCGGTCTTGAACATCAGCGATTTCGAACCGCCGCAGGCGCCGGGGGATTTTGTGACCCCGGCGATTGTGGATGGCTGGAGCGTGCTGACCACGAATCCGGTGACGGTCATTGCCGGGGCCCCACCGGTGACTGTCGGGCGCCAGTCGCTGGCGTTGCGGGCCGGTGAGATCGTGCTCCCCGTGCCGACCACGCCCGGCCGCAGTTACCGGCTGAACTATGATTATCGCGCATTTGGGAACTTGGATGGCATCGTGAGTTGGTGGGAGGGCGAGAATAATACGAATGACAAAGTGGATGGGAACATTGGCGTGCTTCAGGGCGGCGGGGCCGGCTACGCGGCCGGGGAAGTTGGGCAGGCATTTGTGTTTGACGGGACCAATAGCTTGGTCAGGGTGCCGGCGAGTGCCAATCTAAACGTGGGCCTCGGCGATGGCTTCGCGATCGAAGGCTGGATCAACCCCTTCGACGTTTCCGTTGAGCGTCCGATAATAGAATGGAACAGCGCGGCCGGTAACAATGCGGGCATTGGAGCGCATTTATGGATTTCCGTCCTGGCCGGCTCGGGCCCTGGGTCACTTTGGGCCAATATCGTTGATACTTCTGCGTCCGGGCATTTTCTTTTTTCTTCGGCCGGGATAGTGACCGCCAATGTATTTCAGCACGTTGCGCTGACTTATGATAAGACCACCGGCCAGGCCAAGCTCTTTTTGAATGGCACGGTCGTGGCGCAGCAAAATTTGGGCATTTTCACCCCGGCTACCGCATCCGATCTCTACCTTGGCCACCGTCCGGCTCCGATTTATCAGTTCACTTCGTGGGCTGGAATAATAGATGAAATGACCATTTACAATCGGGTGTTGCAGGATGCAGAAGTCCAAACCATCTACGCCGCCGGAGCGGCCGGCAAATGCGGCATGAGCACGCCGCCGGCAGTTTGCGGCCCGGCGCTGGGCGCGCAGATTTTTGTGCCCGGCCAGGTCACCAACACCTTCCTCGGCACCACGAGCTGGCAGCCGGGCGGATTGATCTTCACGGCGAGCAGCAGCAATACCCTCGTCGGTCTGGCGCCCTTGAACACGAACGATGAGTCCGGCGTGCTCGTGGATTCCTTCACGCTCATCGAGGCGTCCGGTACGCGCTACGTTCTGGCGGAGGAGTCACTGGAAATCTTGAAGGGCGAGAATGCCCGCGGCGACTGGACCATTGAACTCTGGGACTCGCGCACCGGCGCGACCAACCAGGTATCGCTCGTCAGTTGGCAGATGCAGTTTATCTACCAGACCAATACCGCCACCACGCGTCCGTTACAACCGGGGGTGCCGGTGACCAGTACGATTCCGCCGGGCCAGATCGCTTATTACCTCGTGGACGTGCCGGCCGTGGCGCGGTTCGCTACCAACATTTTGTATAATGCCACCCCGGGCCCGCTCGGGTTTTACTTCAACCAGAACATCCGGCCTGCGTTCGGCGCGACGAACCCGCCCCCGTTCCCGGACGTGGTGTTTGCGGCGAGCGCGAACAACTGGACCGAGGTGCTCAGCACCACGAACACCGTTCCGCCGACGAGCAACAAGGCGCCGTTGCTGCCCGGCCAGCGTTATTATCTGGCCATTGAAAACCAAAATGCCTTCGCCGTCAGCTACACCGTGCTGGTGGATTTTGATCTCGCGGCGTTTCCGGTTTTCGTCACGCTCACCAATGGAGTTCCGTATTGCACGGTCAACACCGGGCCGGGGGTTTCCCTGGATTATTATCGCTACCAGGTTTCTCCCAGTGCCGTCCGGGCGCAGTTCGAGATCAACAACCCCAGCGGCGACATGACGCTGCTGTTGCGGCGCGGTCTGCCGCCGACGTTTAGCGTGTTCGATTATTTCAGCGCCAATGTTTTCACGAACGACGAAGTCATCACCGTGTTCGACTTCAGCCAGCCCGTGCCCTTGACGCCGGGCGACTGGTACCTGGCTGCGGCGAATATCTCCGGCGGACCGGTTTCCTATTGCGTCCAGGCCACCGAATGGGCGGTCTATGGCACCAACATCGTCATCACCAACGCGTTCGCCACGAGCAATAGCTTCTGTCTGACCTGGACGTCGCTGCCGGGCTTGCATTATTACGTTGAAGGCTTGACCAACCTGACCAGCACCAACTGGGTCGCGGTTTCGCCGACGGTCACCGCCGTGGATTATTCCACCACGCATTGCATCCCGCTGCCGTCGCCGTTCAACTTCTTCCGCGTGCGGGCAGGCATTGCTCTCAGTCCCTATTATCCGCCGCCGGTCATCGCCAGCATCCGACACGTCTTCAACGGGATCTTGCTCACTTGGGGCGGGCCAACGAGCGCGCAATATCAGGTGCAATGGACGCCGACCCTCGTGCCGCCAACCTGGACGCCATTCCCCATTCCGCCGGCCGTCACGTCCACCACGGGCTTGTTCCAGTTCCTGGATGATGGTTCGCAAACCGGCGGTTTCGGGGCGACGCGCTACTATCGCTTGCTGCAACTCCCTTGATGTCTGCGCTCATCCTTGCGCTCAACCCGTCCATTGACGCCGAGTGGCGCGTGGCCGACGTGCTGTGGGAGGAGAAAAACAACGTCCACTCCGAGCGCCGCTGGGCGGGGGGCAAGGGCATCAATGTCGCCCGCTGGCTGAAGCAGCTCGGGGGAAAACCGCAACTGCTCCTGCCGCTCGGGGGCCAAACCGGTGCGGAGTTGGGCGGCTATCTGCGGGCCGAAAAGCTTCCGGCCCACATCATCCGGCTGCGCGAACCGACGCGCGTCAACGTGATCCTCACCACGAAGGGCGGACGCCAAATGCGTTTCAATCCCTTGGGGCCGAAACTCTCGCCCCGGGAATGGCGCGGGATTCTAAATGGGGTTAAGCAAGAACTCGCGCGATTGCCAGCCGAGCAGGGTAGGGCACGTCACTCCGTGCGCGCCGGGGTTCGACATTCTCCGAACGGCGCGCACGGAGTGACGTGCCCTGCCGGCTTGCTCATTCTCTCCGGCAGCCTGCCGCGCGGCGTGCCGGTCACGGCTTATGCCCAACTCATCCGTCTCGCGCACCGTTGCGGGGTGAACACTTTGCTCGATTGTGACGGGCCGGTGCTCGCCGCGGCCATTAAAGCGCGACCGTTTCTCGTGAAGCCGAACGAACACGAACTCGCTCAGTGGTGGGGCAAACCGTTGCGCGCGGAAGCGGACATTCTTGGCGCCGCCCGGGCGTTGTCCGGCGAAACGCGTGGCTGGGTTTTGGTTTCGCGCGGCGGTCGGCGCAGTCTGCTGGTCAACGTGGCGGAAGGGTATCAAAACTTTGCCGCCCCGCGCCGCGTGAAGCCGCGGAATACCGTCGGTGCCGGGGACGCGCTACTGGCGGGCGTCGCGCGGGAAATTCAGCTGGGCCGCGCGCCGGAGGAATGGCTCCGGCGTGGCGTGGCGGTGGGAACGCGGGCGACCCGGATGCCGCCCGGCCAGATGCCCTGACGAAAAGGGTGTGACTGCAAGTGGTGGGCAGCGCGGAAGACGTAGCGCAGAGTGGCACTCTGCTGTATCGCGGATTGTTAATCCGCTGGGCTTGGGAAAGTTCGTCAGCAGCAAAAAAGTATCACGCTTTGCCGAATGCCATTCGGCGATACAGCAGATTACCAATCTGCGCTACAGGTGCCCGCACTTCCAATCGCATCCCCGGCGGCAAATCCACTTGTAGCCGGCACGCCTCGTCGCTAGCTTGCGCGCCATGTTCAAGCGATCACTTTTTATGTTGGCTCTGGCGACTCTGGCGACTTCCTGTTCGACTCCGGTGGTCAAATCCTCGGCGAACCCACCTTCGCTCGCCGATATTCAGCGCGTCGGGAAAAAATTCAAAAACATTCTGCGCCTGCCGGAGTTTGAAACTACGCCGGCGGCCATCAAAGCCACCGCCGATCAAACCATGGCCACCGCCAATGCCGCGCTTGATCGAATCGGCAAGCTTCCGCCCGGTCAGGTCAACTTTGTCAACACCATCGGGGCGCTCGACGACATTGGTTTTCAAACCGGCAGCGCGTTGGGCCGGCTGTATCTCATCAAGGAGACGAGTACCAACTCCGCGATGCGCGAGGCCGCCACCGAGGCGGTGAAGCGTTTGCAGGAATGGGGCGTGGGCCTGGATTATCGGGAGGATGTTTACCGCGCGGTGAAGGCGTACGCCGGTACCCAGCCCAAGCTTGCCGGCGAGGAGGCCAAGTTGCTGGCCGAGACGATGCGCGATTATCGCCGGGCGGGGCTGGCGTTGCCGAAAACCGAACGCGATGAAGTTGAGCGCCGGCGCAAGGAATTGGCGAGCGTCAGCACGGATTTCGACAGCAACATCAACAAGGCGCAGCAGGCCATCAAGTTCACGAAGGCGGAGTTGGACGGAGCACCCGAGAGTTTGTTGAACGCGCCGGGCGTAAAGACCGGTGACGATGAATACACCGTGATGGTGAACGTGACGTGGCAACGCCTCGCGGTGATGGAGCTCGTCAAGAGCGAAGCCGTTCGCAAGCGGGTGCTGACGGAGCACAGCCGGCTCGCGATGAAGGAAAACGTGCCGCTCGTCGAAAAAATCCTGGTCCTGCGCGATAACATCGCGAAGCAACTCGGCTACGCCAACTGGGCGGATTACCAGATCGAAGTGAAGATGGCCAAGAGCGGCCGGACGGCCATCGAGTTTGAGGAACAATTGCGCGACGGCCTGCAGCCGAAGCTGGAGGCGGAACTGGCCGAGTTCCGCCGGCTCAAGGCGGCCGAGACCGGGGACCCGAATGCGCAGATCAACCTGTGGGACTGGCTCTATTACGCCGACCAGTTGAAGAAGACGAAATACAACGTGGACGGCGAGCAACTGCGCGTCTTTTTTCCGATGCAACGCGTGTTGGACGGGATGTTCGCGATTTATCAGCGCATCTTCGGGGTCACGTTTCGGCAACTCGATCCGCCCTATCAGTGGGTGGACGGGCTGCAACTCTGGGCCGTGACCGACACGCAAACCGGCGAGCCGCTCGGCTTTTTCTATCTCGATCTGTTTCCGCGCGCGGGCAAATACAATCACTTCGCCATGTTCCCGATCATTGACGGCAAACGGCTCGCCGACGGCAACTATCAGCGCCCGGTCATTTCACTGGTGTGCAATTTCCCGCCGCCGTCCGCCGACAAGCCGTCGCTGCTCGATCACGATTCCGTGGAGACGCTCTTTCACGAGTTCGGCCACGCCATGCATGCCATTCTGACGCGCGCGCAGTTCACGCGCTTTGCGGGCACAAGCGTGCCCGGGGATTTTGTGGAGGCGCCGTCGCAGATGCTGGAGAACTGGACGTGGGACAAGAAGGTGCTCGACAGTTTCGCCGCGGATTATCGGGATCCGGGCAAAAAGATTCCGCCGCAGATTCTCGACCAGCTTCAAGCCGCGAAATACGCGACCTACGGTTCGCATTATCGCCGGCAGCTTTCCGTTGGCCTGATGGATTTGTATCTGCACACGCAAATCACCGCCGCCAACGCCACAAACGCGATCCCGCTGGTGAACGCAACCTTGGGCAAGACCTTCCTGCCCCCGCCGGACGACACGGCGTTCATCGCCTATCTCGGCCACTTTACCGGCTACGACGCGGGCTATTACGGCTATGCCTGGGCGGACGCGATCGCAGCGGACATGGCGACCGTTTTCGAGAACGCGCCGGACGGCTATTACGATCAGCAGGCGGGCCGGCGGTTGCGCGAGGAGATTTATTCCAAGGGCAATTCGCGCGACGTGAACATTTCCATCGAGAAATTCCTGGGCCGCCCGCGTTCCGTCGAGCCATTCCTGAAAAAAATCGGCGCGCAGCCGCAGAAATAACCCGGCCCCGCTGACCGCTCATGAAACCTTTGCCGCACACCCACTCCTGCTTTGTCTGCGGCGAGTCCAATCCCTTTGGCCTGAGGCTGCGATTTGAAACCGACGGGCGCATCGTTCAGACCCGCTTCGTGCCGCGCGCGGAGCACATCGGTTTCAAAGGCGTGGTGCATGGCGGATTGATCGCGACGGTGCTGGACGAAATCATGGTCTGGGCCTGCGCGGTGCCGACGCGCAAGTTCGCCTATTGCGCCGAACTGACCGTGCGCTATCTCCAACCGGTCGTCCCCGGCGAGGAAGTCGTCGTCACAGGCGAATTGGTGGCGAATCGTAAAGACCGCATCTACGAAGCCAAGGCCGTCGCGCATAATGCCGCGAACCTCATACTGGCTGCGGCCACGGGAAAATACCGGCCAGTCAAAACCACCGACCTCGCCGAGATGGCGCGCGATTTCGTGGGCGACCCGGGCTGGCTGCTCGCAAAAACGGATTAGCGGGGGAACCGGTCCGCCGGGCTTTCAGCGCGGCGGATACGGCGTGAAGATCGCGGGGGCGTAGTTGTTTTCCGCGCCGGTGACTTGCAAGTCAATCCCGCGCCGGTTCAGGGTGCTGCCTTCGTTTTGCGCGAGGCGGGCGAGGGCGATGTTGTAGTCGGCCAGCGCCCGAATTTCGGCCGAACGCGCCGAGGTCAGGTCTCTTTGCAATTGCAGCACGACGAAGGAGGTGCTCTTGCCTTTTTCAAGTTTGGTTTGTTCGGCTTCGAGCGCGGCTTCCGAGTAAAGCCGGGCCTCGCGAGTGGCCGCGACGCGCTGGAAGCTCGTTTCCGCCACGGCCAGGGCATTTTCGATTTTGATCAGCGTCCCTTGCTGGAGTTGTTTCAACTGCAATCCTATCTGTTCCTTGTTCGCCTTGGCCGCCTTGTAACTGTTGCGCGCGCCGGTGTTGCCCAGCGGAATCGTCACCTGCGCCCCCACGGAATAAAAGGGATTGTCGGCGCTGCGGATCTGACTAAAAGCGCCGCTGTATTCCGTGGCCGAGGCGCTGTAGCCATAGGAACCCACCAAATCCAACTGTGGAAACAACTGATTTTTCTGATAACGGACGACGTAGCCCTGCTTTTCCAGGTTCAACTTGGCCTGCAATAAATCGGGTCGCTGGGCCATGCCGATCCGCCAGCTTTCCTGCAGGTTGAACTGCTGGGGGATGGCCAGCAGCGCGTCCGTGGGCTGCACGGTCACATTCGCCCATTCGCTATAGTTGTCGCTCAGGAGGTTCTTCAGCACCCGCTCCAGCGTGCCGCGGTTGCTTTGGGCGGCCAGCAAATCCGCCCGGCTGGAGGCCGCCTGCGATTCCGCCTGGCGGGAGTCCAGCGGCGCCAGCGCGCCGACTTCCACCCGGCGCCGGTTTTCGGCAACCAGACGCTCGGCCAGCTCCAAGGCCTGTTGCTGCACCTTGACGCTTTCCTGGGCATGAATCAGGTCGAAGTACGCCTGCTCCACATCCGTCACCGTGGTGATGATCTGCAACCGGACGTCGAGTTCGGAGATTTTTACATTCTGCTTGTTCAGAAAAATTTGCAGCCGCGTGGAATCAATCCAGAAGTTCTTCAACAGCGGCTGGCGCAAGGTCAAAGCGCCCACCTCGCCGGCCGTGCTTTCGAACGGATTGCGAATGGGAACGGTGCTGTAGTTCGTGCCGAAGAAGTTGATGGGCGTGCCGTCAGTCTGGATGAGGGTGTTGGTGATGACGGTGGGATTGACCAGAATCGCGCCCGGCTGCGTGCCGTAACGGTCGGCCATTGTCCCGCCGACATTGTAGCTCAAGCCCCACGGCAGCAGCCCGTCAATCCCGCTGCTGAAGCGGTCGGTTTTGCTCTCGGTTCCTTCGAACGGGCGCCCCTGGTCATCCAAGCCTCCCGGGGACAGATTGTAGTCTCGCGAACCGGACAGCCGGAGCGCCGGATCGTAACTGCTGTAGGTGCCGGACAGGGTGAACTGCGCAATCTGGGGTGCGGTGCGGACGATCTGCACGTCGAGGTTGTGTTCGAGCGCGATTTGAATGCAATCCTCCAGCGACAGGGGGCGGGGCTGCGGTGATGCCGCCCGCGCGTCGAGCGCGAGCGCTGCCACCGTGCAGGCGGCCATAAATCCTAAAAGTTTCATTAACGCAAAGGTTGGGGTATCGCCGGGTATTCGTCAACTCGCCGCCCGGTTCAGACGATCCGCGATGGCGCGCCATTCAATTGTATCGGGCAAGGCTTCGACCACGATCAATTCCGCGCCGGCTTCGTCGCACCGATGCAACTCACCGTAGATCGCGCGGGCGAACGCCTCCGCGTCGTGCGGGATCACACTCACGCCTCCCAGGCCCGCGCCCGCGGGAATGTGGGTGTGGGCGATGATCTGTGAATTTTCGATTTTCCATTTTTGATCTGCGATTTGCCGCCGCAGGTCAGTGTCGCTGGTCCAATCCAAGACCATCAGCTTCGCCTTGGGCGAGTAATGCTTCTTCAACAAGCCGGGGCTGCGCAGGGTTGGATGTTGGACGTTGGATATTGGATGTTCGATGTTCCCAACTACCGCCGTGAGCGATTCCTCGTGGATCATTCCCGGACGCAGAACCCGCAGTGGCGTGGTTGTGAGATCAACCACGGTGGATTCGATCCCCACCTGCGATTGTCCGCCATCCACAATGAGCGCGAGTTGGCCGCCGAGACTTTTGCGGACGTGTTCGGCGTTGGTCGGGGAAATCTGGTTCGACAAATTCGCGCTCGGCGCCGCCAGCGGAAAGCCGCATTCGACAATCACGGCCTGCATGAACGGATGGCTAGGCCAGCGCACGCCCACGGTTGTTCCGCCCGCCGTGACGAGGTCGGGAATCGCCCGAGACTTCGGTAACACCAGCGTGAGCGGGCCGGGCCAGAAACTTTTCGCGAGTTGCTCCGCCGGCACGGACCAGTCGGCCACACAACACTTGGCCATTTCGATGCTCGCGACGTGGACGATAATGGGATTGTGCGCGGGCCGGCCCTTGATCGTAAAGATCTTCGCAACGGCCTCGGCATTCAGCGCGTTCGCCGCGAGGCCATAGACGGTTTCCGTCGGCAGGGCGACCACTTCACCCGCGCGCAACAACTCCGCCGCCCGCCTCACGGCAGCGGTGAAGAGTTGCGCGGTGTGGGTGGAGAGAATGTGGGCTTTCATTTCGCCGGTGAAACAAGGTTCAACGCAGAGACACAGCGCGGCAAAGCCGCAACCGAAAGAGGACAAGGCAATCCAACCGCAGAGGCACGATGGGCGCAGAGATGAAACTCCACGGAAAGCCTCTGCGGCTCATCGTGTCTCTGCGGTTGGTCGGCTCTTCCCAGAATCTTTGCAGGCTGCGACGAAGTTGGGACATAGCACTGCGGAGGCCGCAAAGACCCGCAGAGAAAATCACATTTAACCTTCTGCGTTTCTCCGCGTCCTCCGCGTCTCTGCGTTTGTTCCCACCACTACTCATACCGCAACGCCTCAATCGGATCCAGCTTTGACGCTTTCCACGCCGGATAAAATCCTGAGACAATCCCAATCCCAGCGCTGGTTAGGAAAGCGATGGCAATGATCGGCAACGGAATGAGCGTCGGCCAGCTAGCCACCATGGTCAGCGTTTCGGCGGGAATTTTGAGCTCGGCGCAGACCGTGGCCAGAAGCTTCACGAATTTCGGAATGCCCACGCCAACCCCAATTCCAATCGTGCCGCCAACAATGCCCACCATGAGCGCCTCAACCAGAAATTGCACCAGGATATCCCGTCCGCGGGCGCCGACGGCCATGCGGATGCCGATTTCGCGCGTCCGTTCCGTGACACTGACGAGCATGATATTCATGATGCCAATGCCTCCGACCAGCAGCGAAACGCTGGCGATGGCGCCGAGCAACACGGACATGATCTTCGAGGTGGCGGTGGCGGCTTGCGCGAGTTCAAGCTGCGTCCGCACGGTAAAGTCCGGCTCACGACTGCGGCGGCGGCTCGCGAGCAGATTCGTGACGTCGGCCTGCACGCGAGTGATGGCCTCGGCGCTGGCGGCCTGCACGAGGATGGAACTGACAAACGTCGCCCGCGACACGCGGCGCATGTGGCTGGTGTAAGGAATGACCACGGTATCGTCCTGATCCTGACCGAACAGATTAAAACCCTTCGGTTCCAGGACGCCCACGATCTTGAAGGGAATCTCGCGCACGCGCAGGGTTTGCCCGACCGGGTCCATGTTCGGGAAAAGCTGATCGGCCACGGTTTTGCCGATGACGGCCACCTTCGCCAGGCTGCGCACGTCCTGCTCGGTGAACATGGCGCCATCAGCAATGTTCCAACTCCGAATCTGCAGGTAATCAGGCGATTCCCCCATGATCCCCGGCCGCCAGTTCAATCCATTGGCCTGAACCTGCATGCGGTCGCGCACTTCGGGACTGACGGCCACGACGTCGGCCACTTCATTCTGGATGGCGGCGGCATCTTCGAGGGTGAGCGTCGGGGCGCTACCCCAGCCGCCGCGCGATCCGCCGGTGGTAAAGCTGCCTGAGAAGACCGACACCACATTTTGGCCGAGACTGGCGACTTTTTGCTCCACCTGGACCCGGGCGCCGGTGGTGATGCTGACGGCGGTGATGACCGAGCCGACGCCGATGATGATGCCGAGCATCGTCAGCACCGTGCGCATTTTGTTGCGGCGTAAAGCGCGTAGGGCGAGGCGGATGGTGGCGAAAATTCTCATCAGCGGAAGGGCGGAAACAACCAACCCTCAACCCCGAACATCCAACATCCAACGACGGAGTTCTCCCCTTCGATGTTCGGGGTTCGATGTTGAATGTTGAGTGTTTGAAACATGCGATGTTACGCCAGTTGGACGGCTGCCTGCTCGGCCTTGTGCCGGTGGAATTCTTTCTCGGCGTTCAGCCGATTAGTCACCGGCGTGTCGCTGACGACGAGGCCGTCGCGCAACACCACCGTTCGTTTGGTGTAATGCGCGATGTCGAGTTCATGCGTGATCATGAGGACGGTGATGCCGGCGTTGTTGAGCTTTTGGAAAACGCCCATGATCTCGATGCTGGTTTGCGTGTCGAGATTGCCGGTCGGTTCGTCCGCGAGCAGCAACGCGGGCTGATTCACCAGCGCCCGGGCGATGGCCACCCGCTGTTGTTGGCCGCCGGAAAGTTGACTGGGTAAATGGTCCGCGCGATCGCCCAGCCCGACAGTTGCCAACGATTGCAACGCCCGATCCCGGCGCTCGTGACCGGAGAGATTAGTCCGCCGGTAAAGCATCGGTAGCTCGACGTTCTCCACCGCGGCCGTGCGCGCGAGCAGATTGAAACCCTGAAAGATGAAGCCAATCTTTTGATTTCGGATGTCCGCGAGTTCATCGCGATTCAAACCGGAAACATCCACGCCGTCGAGCCGAAACCGACCCGCCGTGGCGCGGTCGAGGCAGCCGATGATGTTCATCAACGTGGATTTGCCCGAACCGCTGGCGCCCATGATCGCGACGAATTCGCCGGGCTGAATCGCCAGCGACACGCCGCGCACGGCGCGCACATCCACCTCGCCCGTATGGTAGGTCTTGTGGATGTCTTCCAGTAGGATGACGGCGTTCATTGGGGGACGGGTTAGCGGCGCGGGAAGCCACCGCCAAAGGGATTGCTCGAAGTGCTCGCCGGGGCGTTAGTGCTCGTCGTCATGCTGATGACGACCTCGTCGCCCTCGGCCAGTCCCTCGAGGACTTCGGTCATCACGCTGTCGTTGATCCCGAGCTTTACCTGCACGGGTTTCAATTCCGGTTGCGCGCCGGCGGATTTCCCCGCTTGGCCGCTCATGAGGGTGTAAACCGTGCGTAACGGTTGACGCTCCGCGCGCGGCGGCCCGCTCCGGTTGCCACCGCCGGGACCGCCCGGACCACCCCGTCCGCGTCGTCGTTCGCCATCGCCCCCGCCGCCCGAGCCGCCGGCGCCCGGAACGGCGGCTTGCGCGACGGCCGTCGGCGCCGCGTTCGTGCGCTTTTCGCCTGTCAAACCTTCCGGCGGACGAAAACGGAGCACTGAATTAGGAATCCGCAAAGCATTTTCCCGCCGCGCGACGACGATGGAAACATTGGCGGTCATGCCGGGCTTCAGTTTCAAGTCCGGATTGGCCACCTCGATGACGGCGTCGTATGTCACCACGTTTTGCACGGTGGTCGGCGAGTTGCGAACTTGAATGACCTTGCCATGGAAGGTGCGATACGGAAACGCATCCACCGTGAAGTCCACTTCCTGACCGATCTCCACGCCGCCCACGTCGGCCTCGGACACGTTGGCGTCAATCTGCATTTTCGCGAGATCGTTCGCGATCAGGAACAAAATCGGCGCGCTCATGCTCGCGGCCACCGTCTGGCCCACGTCCACGTTACGGGAAATCACGATGCCATCCACTGGTGAATAAATCGTGCAGCGCGCCAGGTCCACTTTCGCGCGCTCCACGGAGGCGGTGCGGATTTTGACCTGCGCCTCGGCTTGATGCAGGCTGGCGATCGTTTGGTCCCGCTCGGACTGGGAAATCAGTTTATCCTTGATGAGTTCCTCGGCGCGGCGGGCGTTGATTTGGGCGAGTTCCAACCCGGCCTGGGCGTTCGCCAGTTCGCCCTCGGCGGAACTCACGTTCGCCTGATACGTGGCGGCATCCAATTGCGCGACCACCTGCCCGGCCTTGACCTGCGTATTGAAATCCGCGTTCAACTTCTGAATGATGCCGGAAATCTGGCTGCCGACCTGGACGTTGAGTACTGGATTCAACTGGCCCGTTGCGGTAACGGCCTGTGTCAAGTCGCCGCGTCCGACCTTGGTGGTCTGGAACTCCGGCGC
>CAYHFK010000067.1:0-9888 GCA_964355895.1 uncultured Bifidobacterium sp.
CCAGCCTCATGATGCGCATGCCCAAGCAACTCGCTCACATCCGCAAATACCGGCGGCACAGTAGGGACGGTTACGGGCGGCGCAACCCCCGCCCCAGCCTCCGCCACTTCATAAATCCGGTTCGCCGCGGCACCTTCAATCACACTCCGCTTGCCGCTTCGCCACACCACTTCGATCCGCATCCGGTTGGTCACGGAACCCGCCGCAAACACCCGCAGCGGATCATCCCCCGACAAATACCGCCCCCCACTGATCACTTCCTGGCTCTGCGCCACCGGCCCCCCTGTCACTTTGATCTTCGCCCCAATCCCTTGCGTGTTGCCCCCCGCCCCCCTCAACCGCACCCCCACCCGCCCAGCCACACTGTCATTGCGCAGCAACTCCGCTCCCCCATTCAAATTGTTCAGTACCACGTCCAAATCCCCATCATTATCCAAATCCCCCAACGCCATGCCATTGGCTACACCCACCACGTCAAAATCCCATGCGTGACTGACCTCCTCAAAGGTCAGATCGCCGCGATTCCGAAAAGCCAGATGCGGTAGGCTGAGTGACGGGAACAAATCAAGCGTCTTGAGGCGTTCACGTGGGTCCACAGCCTTGGGTAGTCGGTCCATTTCTGCCAACGCGTCGGAGTTCGCGAGATCCCGCCCGTGACCGTTTGCGATGAGCAGATCTTCATAGCCATCCAAATCAACATCGCAGAACGCAACACCCCATGTCCATTCGGAGGCTTGCACACCACTGAATTGGGCGATCTCGGCATAAGTGCCATCGCCGCGATTGAGTGACAAAGTGTTTCGCATCACTTGCACGGGTCGAATGCCTTCACCCATGGTCCAACCCCAGCCCAAGGCCGGCAAGGGCCCAAGTTCCATTAAACTATGCTGGACATTGCGGCGCAGATGATCGCGGCTGAGCATGTCAGTGACGAAGATGTCATCGTAACCGTCCCGGTTGATATCCGCGAAGTCAACGGCCATCGCGGCGTAGCAGGTCTTGCGCAACGCCGGCGGTGCCAGCTCCCGGAAGACACCTTTGCCTTGGTTGATCCAAAGCCGGTCCGGGGTGAAATAATCGTTGCAGACATAGAGATCCGGCAGCCCATCGCCATTCAGATCGCGAAACATTGCGCTCAAGCCCCAGTCGCGCGGCGGGCCTGTCAGCGGCTTTCCATCTTGATCCATGAACCGGCCACCAGACCATGACACGGGTTCAAAGTGGCCGTGACCATCGTTGAGGTAAAGAATGTCCGGCTCCCCCAATTCCAGTAACCCCACCGTGCTGTTGACACCCGATTCCGCGATGAACCGGTCGCGGTGTTCGGGAGGAACTTCCCATTTGCCGCCGACCTTTTTGACTTTGACCGTGACGGGCGAGTCCCGGACGGTCGTGGTCCGGTAGTTGGCCACGTAGAGATCCAGGTCGCCGTCGCCATCAATGTCAGCCAGCGCCATGCTACGGCCTCCGAAACGCTGGATGAGACCGGAATTGACGGCTTCTCTGAAGTGAGCTTTGCCGTCGTTCATAAAAAGTCGCGTTCCTTTCCCCAGCGCCGTCACCAACAAATCCAAGTAGCCATCCCCGTTCACATCGGCGAAGGCTGCACCAGTGGAGAGTTGTCCCTCGCACGCTACTCCGGCTGAGGTCGTAATGTCCTGAAAACGCCAGTTGCCAAGATTACGATAAAGCGCGTTCTGGCTGTCCAAACCACAAAAGTAGAGGTCACACAGCCCGTCGCCGTCAACATCGCCGGCCGCCACACCCGACCCGTCTTCCACGAGGCGGTTTAGGCTGATCTGGGTATCCGATAACGCGTTTGAGAAAGTGATGCCCGCTGGTGCAGCCTCCATCCGCGTAAAGCCCGTTTTACCTGAGGTTGGGACGTTCAAGGGGGCGCTCTTCCATCCTTCTGCCGCTTGGGTCGCTAAAGTTCCAATGACCAGAGCGGCCGTCGTGTTCAACCAAATCAGCCGGCCGAGTCCAGAGGCCGGTTTGAAAACCCCTCCAATTCTCGTAGCAGCCGAGGTAACGAGGCTCATACGTCCAGGTTTTTCGGGCTGACATGCGGAAGCAGTTAGAGCCTCCTCACGTCGGCTGCTACTTTTCAAACAGACGCCTAGTACTGTGACAAAGAATTTTCGATACATGTTCGGTAGGGCGCGTCACTCCGTGTGCGCCGCAAACTGGCATCGGCTCCCCCGAACGGCGCGCACGGAGTGACGCGCCCTACCTGCCGACAGCGACGCGGTTCGGGTTCTCGTGACGTAACGAAACTTCCGTGTCGCCATACTAGAGTTTTCAAACCGGCTCCAAGCGAACTCAGTCTTTCAAGGATGGCGAGGTTGAGCATATACGGGGGCTGATCCCGGAGCTTTGACGGCATTGACAGTTCCAGGCAGACAGACACTACGCGAGCAAATCCGGGTTGACAATCCGAACCATCGGCAAGCTCTCTCCGCTGTGTTCGGCCGGGCACACTTTGCAATTCACCGCCGCTGACTCGACAACCACTAATTGAAAAAAGGAGGCCGGAATTATTCCGGCCTCCTTTGCGATATAAACTTAACTCGTGATTACGGAATCACACGGTAGAATCTCGAACCTGATGGGGTGGCCAAATACGGACTGCCCTGTTGCGGCACCACCGTCCACGGACCATTAAGACTCGATGACGTCACGAGCGTTCCGGAGTAGGTGATACTGACCTGGCTGCCTGCTTTGGCAGCACTGATTGCTCCGATCGAGGCCGCGTTAGCATAGAGCCGAACTTTCTGCACCGCATAGTTGGACTCGTTCTGGACATTGCCACCGGCCGTCACATTGCCCAGCGTATCGCCCGGAACAATGCTGTGACCAGGGTTGGCGTAGCCACTGAACGGCGGATTGCCGCCACCGGTATCACTCATCGTCGATACTCCGAGTAATAGCGGCTCGTTCAGCGTAGGAAGATCATTGCTGCCTTCAATTGCCCAATTGATGCCGTCATAAGACCACAAGAACGTGTACAACGTACCCACCCGCTGAATGCGCGTCCACCGCGCCGAGAAGGCGGAGGATTCTGGGTCAGGAGTGCCTACTGAGTCAGTTGCTCTCAGGTCACCATAATACCCCTTGATGCCGCCAACCAAGGTCGGCCAAGCAACTGGATTGCCGTTGCCGTAGCCGACACCGGGATCGGTGCGCCAGAGCGGGATGGCTGCTCGACCGGGACCTGAGTTCTCGATATAAGTGGTGTTAGCCACCATCGGTACTTTAGTCCCCTCTTCTGTGTACTCCTGGCCCGCGAGGTAAGGAGAGGCGCGTAGCATGAGTCCCGAGTTCGCCCATCCGGCAGTGTTGTTCGGACGATCGTTCCGGCTCATTTTGACGGCGACGTCAAAGTCCCCGGTTATGGGTGTCGCGTTATAGAGCCAATGGAGGTAGTCACCAGGATTCCATGCGTTAGAACCACCGCCGATTATCTCAACTTCAGCAGCATCATCCGATGAAGTGGCAACCGCCTGACCGGGCCGGTACGGGTCATCGCCCGGAGTCGGAGTCCGCGGACTGGGGGTCTGAATGTAACCAATGTCAGATGACTGCAAGCCGGTTGCTTTGGCGCTCACGGTAGAATTGGCAGCGATCTTGTTGCCCGTCGTGTCCGTCACATTCGTCACGGTAACGCTGAAGGTGTTTGCCGTTAATCCGCTGACGGTGAGGTAAACTGAATCTCCGCCGATGCCCACCCTGGCACCGGTTACAGTTCCCTGACTCAACGAGTAATTAGCAAGCACGCTTGCGGTGGCCGAGCTGACTGGCTCATTGAACTTCACGCCGACGGTCTTCTTGTCGAGCGTGCCGGCTGAGGTAAGGGTCGGCCCGGTCACGTCGCCCAGATCCACGTCTTTGTAAGAGGTAAAGGTCGCAATCGCGAGCGAAAGCAAAGCATCCGGATTGCTGGTTAAGTTAGCGGGGTCCAAAGACGCCGCGCAATACGGTCCGAAATGAACCGTGCTCGGCAACTCCTGGTAGCTCTGGCCAATCAATGACCATACCACCCCGTCCTTGCTCACGTAGAACGAGAAGTTATTGCCCACGCGTTTCATGCGCAGATATTGACTGGGCAACGCATTGCTAACGCCCGGATAATCCCGACTAAACAGGGTATAGTTCTGCGCGTCAATGCCACGGCCCATCACCCGCACCACGTTGGCGCCTTCCGGATTCGCCGCCACAATCTTTAGACATTGGCTGTAGGAATTGCTGGCGTCGCTGCGGACCATCAGACCGGCGCGCGCCCATGAGTCAACCGGCAGTGGCGCCGTGAGCAGGTTGGTGTCCAGCACACTGCCGTCATTCATAGTGAGGCGGTTCGTAAGGCTCGTGATATTAACTTGCTTGTCGAAGTCCCCAGTGACGGTCTCGTAGGCGAAGCCCAACTGGTCGCCACCAGAGGTTCCATCAGCCGGAGCGGGCAAGTTGCGGAACTGGCCGGTTCCACCGCCGGTCATGTCAAAGGAGGTGGTTCCCGTTGAAGTCCAACTGCCGGGTAACGCATGCGGCGGGGTGGGGGATTCATCGGCAGGGCGAATATTAACCAGCGCCAAGGCGGCCGGAACCGGGTCAGTCACGCCGTTCGGGAAGATTTTGATTCTCTGAACCGCGTAGTTGGATTCGTTCTGAACGTTTCCACCAGCATTGTCCGGGTTATAGGGATCCGCCGGATCAAGCTGATGGCCATTGCCACCGTAGGCGCTAAACGGCGGATTGGAGCCTCCGGTATCGTTCATGGTGGAGAATCCAAGCAACAATTGATCGGGAAGGTCGGGCAGGTCTTGAGGACCATGAACCAAAGCCCAATCGGTACGATTCCACGAAGCGTAGAAAGTGTATTGCGTGCCGACCCGTTTGATGCGCAGGTACCGGGCGCTATCGGGGATTGATTGCGGATCAATATTTCCGGAAGCATCAATTCCACGAAGCTCGGAATAATAGCCCTTTACGCCGCCGATGACATTTCCATAAGCGCCGAAACCAGCGTTACCATTCCCATAACCACCAAAGACAGCCGTGCGCCAGAGTGGAATGGCACCGCGACCGGGACCATTCACAACACCGGCGCCCTCCGTATAGGTGGTGTTGAGAACCATCTGCACTTTCGTCGCATTAAGGTTGGTCTTGATCGTAGCGACAGGGTTGAGCAAGCTGCCGTCAGTGTTGGTAATATTCTGGAATGCCGCGCGCAACATGATGCCGGAGTTCCCCCACCCATTGGCGTTGGCCGGGCGGTCATTGCGGCTAACAGCTACCGTTACATCGAAATTGCCCGACAGCGGCGTCGTGCGCCAAATGTAGTGGATAAAATCACCCGGATCCCAAGAATTTGAACCGCCACCGACAATTTCCACTTCGGGGTTCTCGTCGGACGAAATCATTACCGCTTGACCGACCGTTCCAGGGTCATCGCCAGGTTTTGGACGATTGGTCGTGTCCTGAATAAATCCTTGATCACCATGGTTCCAGTTCAGAGCCCTAGCTGCAACCTGAACATTCGGGGAAATTGTATTTCCAGCCGTGTCTTGTATTCCACCGATCACCTTCACGGTGAAGTCATCAGCCGTCAGGCCACTGACTGCCAAATAGACGGCATCACCAGAGATTCCAGTCTTCACGCTGTTGATAGTAACGGGGCCACCGACAGCTTGCGTCACCTGATAATTTCCAATTACTTTCGCGGTGGCAGAATTAACCGCCTCGGAGAACTTCACCCCAACCACCTGTTTGTCGAGCGTGCCAGCAGAAACCAGCGCGGGCGCTATGGCGTCATTGAGCGGAGTAGCGCCGTAGTTGGCGAAGCCCACGGTTGCAATTGTGCCGACGGCACCACTCGCTGCGTAAGGACCAACCACGAGCGTAGCAGGCAAAACCTGATAACGCTGCCCAATCAACGTCCAACTGGTGCCGTTCGTACCCACATAGGCACTAAAATAGTCACCTACCCGACGCAGCCGCAGCCATTGGTTTGGCAGCGCGTTGGCGACCCCGTTATAGTTGTTGCGGCTGAACCATGTGTAATTCTGCCCATCGAGCGCACGCCCAACGAATGCCACCGTGCCGCCGTTAGCGAGTTGCGGATTGCTGGCAAACAGTTGAAAAGAAGTATTGTAGCTGTTGGTACCCGTCCTGACTTGCAACGCCCCACGCGTCCAAGTATCAGTCGCATCACCCGAGATGGCCGTGATGTTGATCCGCTTGTCGAAATCACCGGTGACGGTTTCGTAAGCGAAAGTCATCACGTCACCAACATCACCTGCGTTTAATTCCTGAACCGAGGGCGGGAAAAACGCGGTGCCATCGCTCGTGATGGTAAAAGCCGTTCCCGCGCCAGGCGTGTAAGCCCCTGCGATGGGCGGCGTGTTCGTCGGAGCAATATCCACCTTGGTAAGCTGAGCCCAAAGTGAGGGTGCGGCGGTTATCATTGCGACGCTGACACACGCTGCGAGTCGGGTTTTGTTAAGCAGTTTCATACGGTTTTTCAGGAGTGTTTATTGATGACCTTATTACAATTTCGGGTTGCTTTAGGACAATTTCGGGTTGCTTCGAGTCAATCTTTAGCGAATCAGTGATCGTGCGTCAATGGAAATTTCAAAAAAAGTTTCCGAAGTTTGAAAATCGGCCCCGCTGACTGACGTTTTCACCACAAGATTTTCGCAGCCTATCCCTATTTCATGTCGCTTCTACGGAGTGCCATGGTTAATGCTACCTTGACTGCGCCCGCTTGCTGATCAATTCGCTGCAAGTCCGCATTTTCGGAGCATCGTCGTGATTTCTGTCTCTGTACTACCAAGCTTCGGCGCGCTGCGCAGGAGATCGGCGGTTGCCGCAGGGTACCACGGATGACGCGATTCATCGGCAAACCTTGCAACATCAAATGGTTCGATTGCCTCGCGAATGCACCGCAGCAAGTTCCCGGTTTCCCTGGCGGAAAGCGGTTTACCGACCGAGGCACAGATTTGATCGAGTTGCCTGGAAAAAATGGGGTGTCGGCACAGCAGGAAGGCGTCGGCCAGGTGAGGTTTCTCCAAACGCCGGGCGGTTTCCGAAAAACTGGCGGCGGCGAAATAGAGCAGGCTTATCTCCTTGAACAGTTCAAACCGGTCCATCGTGGCATAAAGCGCTCCCACGAGCCGAGCGGTCGTCTCCAGTTCGAGCGTTGTCAACTGCGCATAATCATGGAGTCCCGGCAGGAAAGAGGGTCGTTGCCAATGCGATTCCAACAGGCGGGCCATGCGCGTTACGCCAAGGAGGGTCAAAGGAAACCCAGTGGAGAGCAGCGGATCAATAACGCCCGCAGCGGAAGGGAGAAGCGCCCAGGCTCGGCCGGTGATCACTCCACTCTGGAAAGCGAGGCGCGGTTGGTGAATGAAGGGGACGACGGCCCGTGCCGGTCCAAAGATTTCAGCCAGCGACGGCAATCGCTTCAACAGTTTCTGCCATGCCGGCTCGCCCGACTGGAATTCCAAGGCGTTCGCGACCGCATCGGTCGCGGCGACTCCGGCGCTAGTGAGGCCGTTGTTGAACTTCAGCACCCACACCCACCCGCCGGCAAAGACATGATGCACCGCGGCGTGTTCCGGCGGGTAAGGCGGCATCCCAACACCGGTCCGAAACGAGTCCGGCAGCGCGCCAACATCGGCGAAGTGCGAAAAAAGCGCCTGCGTAGGCGGCAGGGTGGCGAACTGTTTCTCCGGCAGGCCCAGCGACCGATGCAGAAATCCGCGCGGGCCGGTGGCATCAATGACAAACTCAGCTGTGAGGTCAACGGATTCTCCGTGTCGTTTCCCCGCCAGATGCATTCCGTCCGCTTCCTCTCTGGCGCTGGTGAGCTCGACTTCGTCCCAATACGTCACGCCCAAAGCTTGCGCCTGCTGCACGAGGTGATGATCGAAGTCCGGTCGATACCAATGCGTGTCGGCAATTTCTTCCCGCGGGCTGGCGCCGACCAGGAGTTGCCGCTGGCGGTCGGGGTCGGGCCGGAACGGTCGGTCGAGTTCGTGATGGTAAAAGGTGAAGCCGCGTTTGAGGCCGCAGGCAAGGTGCGGGGTTTTTTCCTGCCACGTCCCCCATTTGCAGAGCGGACGCACGAACGGCAGATCATAATCATTGGCGAGTTCTTCGAGCAGGAGATTCGCCAACGGCGTCGAGGACTCCCCGATCACGAAACGTGGATGCCGCCCACGTTCCACCAAGGCGGTGGACAGGCCGAGCCGATGCGCAATCATGGCGATGAGCGAGCCGGCAAAACCGGAGCCAACGACGACGACCTGAAAATGCCTCGTGCTCATGATCCTCCACAAACCGGACAGTCAATGGTCGGACGGATTTGTTGCGTCAGGTTGATGTCGTGCAGGCGTTGCCGTCGCTTTTCCAGGCAAGCGGAACAGGAGGAGAATGGTTCGAGATTCCAGGTGTCGGCAAAAACTCTTCCTTTCCGCAAATTTACGGCGAACTCCAAAGCCCTTTCCAAGGTGGCGAGCCGGGGAGGCGTAAACGCGCCGGCTGCCATCAGCCGATCCATGGCACCGTTGCCGGGCCGGGTGGGAATGAGCGAAACCACGGTCGCGCCGCAAGAGAATGCGAACTCCGCCGATTTCACCGCCCACTCCAAACCCGCCGCTTCGCTCATGAACGGAGGCTTCACGAGGACAAACGCACGCACGGCAATTTCTTCCTGCCGCAAAAAATTCGCCGCCCGGGCGAAGTGGGCCAATTCGAATTTCTTGTTCAAGCGCGGCAGGATTTCCGGATGCACCGTTTCAAGGCCCATCGCCACTTCCAAGGAACCGGAAAGCAAGTCGCGGAGTCTCAATGCTTTTTCTCCAACAAGCCGTGGGTGCGCTTCCACCACAACATGCTGCGCGAACGAAACTCTCTCGGCGATGGCCGGGTAATCCGCAAGCGGAATGGCGGCGGGGTCGAAGAAGCTGCCGCTGTTATAGAGCTTGAGTTGTTCGGGCCGGGAACCGAGTTGCGCCAGGGCGTATTCAATCTGCCGTGGAATCGCACCGGGCGGAACGGTCTCGCTGAGGGTGTTTCGCCACAGATCACACATCAGACAGCGCCAGGGGCACTCCTTGTTCGTGAGCAGAATCACTGAAGAATGCACAACGCGCCCGAAACGGGACCGTTCCTCCTCCAGGAAAAATCCGTGGGGCTTGAAGGGATCCATCCCGCCCGGGCGGGACGGGCGCTGCGCCATGATCCAAGCTGTCCGATCGCGCTCTGGAAAGACTGAAACCACGCGCTTGGTGGGGGTCAGGAATAAAGTCCCAGGAATTGTTTCCGGTAATCGGGATCTTTTCCGGAAAGCCGTTGCCGGAGCCGTTCCACGGTAACCGCGCCGTGTTGAAAACGACGTTTCGGAAAGATCGGCATTTCGAACCCCGTTACCGCTTTCACGCCGCGCTCAACGATTTCCCCTTTAAGTTGGTAGAGTTTATCCACGTCATAATCGGTTAGCGCGATGAACGGAATCCCCTCGGCTTGCTCGATGACACCCGGTCGCGTGAAAGGGCTGAAGCCCTCGAAATGAAAATGATGGGCCGGCGCGTAGGTGCGCGTGTACGAGCGGCTCAATCCGCCGGAATAAGTCAGCGAATGTTTGATCGTGCCCAAGCCCCAGCCTTCCTGGTAAAGGAGGCGATTGTTCACCACGCTATTGATCGTCAATTCGGGATTTTCCTCGATCGGGTAGTCTTTTAGATTCTCGTCGCCGCCATCGCCATCAATGAGGAACTTCCAATCCGGGTAACGCTGGCGGATGCCGCGACAAAGGGCCAGCGCCATCGTGGCCGACTCAACGTCAAGCGATTTGTAATCCTCGACGATTCGAATCGTCTCGATCGG
>CAYHFK010000067.1:9988-17671 GCA_964355895.1 uncultured Bifidobacterium sp.
CCGACTCAACGTCAAGCGATTTGTAATCCTCGACGATTCGAATCGTCTCGATCGGATCAAGCGACGCGGGATCGGCCTCAATGGGTTCCAGGAAAAGTCCAAGCCCAAGCCGGTTCAGGAATGTTTTTGCCTGATCCAAATCTGGTCCGGCTCCCACAGAGAGGGTGAAGGCCTTTAGCCGGGCCGGATTCATCCCCAATTTCAGCAGGCAGTGGTACGTGACCAGGAACACCGCCCCGCTGTCGGTGCCGCCGGAGAAGCAAACGCCAATGGGCTCGTCCTCGGGGAGGCTGGCCAGCCACCGTTTGATTTCATGCGCCAGCGCGCCAATGTAGTTTTCTCCGAGTTGCTGGAGATTCGTCGGAAAGGCATTGCGGGGCGGAGTGAAGAAGCGTTCGCAAACCGGATCCGGATCGGGACACCCCACCAGATGGATCTGCACGACGTAATGCGCCGGCACCATCCGGGTGTAACTCGGATGAAATTGAGCCTCAAATCCCTCCTGCTTCAACCAATTCCAGATGGCATCAATCCGGTGCGCCACCACCAGCGCTGGGCCTTCGTGCCGCTTGGCCAGAAAGTAGCGCAGTGGCCGATCCAGAGATCGGGCCAAACGCACGACTTTCCCGTTCTTGGCGATGAGAGCAAAGGAGCCATCGATTTCCCGGACCGCTTCCGCCGGGCCTTGCAGGATGCGGGCACGGGCTTCCTCCAAAGTCATGTTAAGAATGCGATTGGCCGAGGGATCGGTGAGATCAACCAGCCGTTCGAGGTATTGGTTTGTCATGGAGGGGTGATGATACTTTTTGATCGGCGGTTTCGCAAGACCGCCAAAAGATTTAGCGAGGCTCGGTAACCACCGTCAGTTGGTCGTTAGGGGGAGAATTGATCCGTTGCGTGACTCCGCTGGGCCAGGCGATTTCCACGCTGTCCACCTTGTCGGCTGCCCCCAAACCGATGGTCACGGGCAACTCGGACTGCGACAGGTAGCTGCGGGTGGGCATCACCTGGCGCGCCAAGGTATGCCCGCGCACGCGCACCTTGAGCCACGCGCCGATTGCGTCGCGATTGCTTTTGGTGCCAATTAATTTCAGACGAATCCAATGGTGGTTCAACTTTTGATCGTTTCGTAACAGCAGTGGCGCTTCCGCAACCTGCGTCAGCACGACGTCCAGGTCTCCGTCGCCATCGATATCAGCGAACGCGGAGCCGCGGCCCACGATCGGCTGGAGCAGGTCCCGGCCGCACTTTTCCGGCGGCACCGGCAGGAAGCCCAACCCTTTGTCGCCCCGATTCCAAAAGAGCTGCGCAGACTGGCGGTACTGTTGCGTGGGTTGCACGCGATTGATTTCGGGTTCGAGGTGGCCGTTGGCGGTCAGCACATCGAGCCGACCGTCGAGATCATAGTCGAAAAAGAACAGGCCGAACTTCAACAACTTCTGGCTGGCCGGACCGACGCCTTCTTTAATGGCTTCGTCGGCGAAGACCAAAGAGCCGCGTGGCGCGACGTAGAGGGCGTTCATCTCGTTGGCGAAGTTACCGATCGCAATCCCCAAGGTGTCGTCGTTGCGAAACCGTGCGGAGTCAATTCCCATCGCGCCGCGGGTCAGACCGTAAGCGTCGAACGCAATGCCTGAGCGGGCGCCGATTTCCTTGAACGTGCCGTCGTGCTGGTTACGGAAGAGAAAATTCTGGGCCGTATCGTTGGCCACGACCAGATCCATCCAGCCGTCGTTGTCCACGTCAACCGGTGCCACCGCCAGCGACTTGGCCACGGGCAGACCCGTGGCGGGGTTTTTGATCTGCATGCCGGCCGGCACGGAGACGTCAGTGAACTTGCCGTTGCCTTCATTGTGATAGAGCTGCGGAAACGTGCCGGCAAAATTACGCGGCGGGCCGTACGCGCGCCCGATGGTGGGAAGTTCAAAGTTGGCGGCCCGATCAATTTCGGGCGACCAGCGGACATAGTTGCAGACGAACAGGTCGAGTTTGCCGTCGTTGTCGTAATCAATCCAAGCCGCGCTGGTGCTCCAATCGTCGGGCGAACCTTCGAGGCCGGCTTCCTTGCTCACATCGCGAAACTTGCCCTTGCCTTCATTGTGGAACAGGCGGTCGCCACCGAGGGCGGTGATGAAAACGTCCGGCAGGCCGTCGTTGTCATAGTCGCCGACGGCCACGCCCATGCCGTAGAAACTGACGTCGAAACCGGAGCCAGCAGTCACGTCATTGAAACGGCCATGACCATCGTTGTGATACAGCGCCATGGTCGGCGGCTGCTTGCCCGGCGGAATGTGACCCGGCCAATAGCTGGAATTGATGAACAGCAAATCCTGGTGGCCGTCGTTGTCGTAATCAAGGAACGCCACCCCGCCGCCCATGGTCTCCGGCAACAGCTTTTCACCGTACGCGCCGTTGCTGTGGACGAACTTGACCCCGGCCGCGACGGTGATGTCGGTGAATTTGACGGTGGGGATTTCATTCGTCGCTTCAGAGTCCGCCCGCACAAGCTGGCTGGCGACCAGAAAAAGCCACGCCGCGAGATATGATTTGTTTGGCATTTTCAAAATTGTTAGCTTTTATTTTCTATCAAAGCGTCAAGTGCATGACAATAAGAACCGTCATCCAAAAGCAATGGGCCCGGTGGCTCTTTGGGTTCTTCTTTTGGACCCTTCTCGGGCTGTCGTTCGCCAGCCAGTTTTACATTTCCAGCGCCAAGGCGGGCCTGGAGGTGAGCTGGCGGCAGGCGGTCGGCTACGCGCTGGGCGATTGGTATGTCTTTGCCGCGTTGTCAGTACCGGTCGTCCATTTGGCGCGGCGGTTTCGCTTCGAAGCGGGAACCTGGGGCCGGAGCCTCGCGGCGCACCTGTTAGGCGGGGTGACTTTTTCGCTCGCTTATATGGTGATTCGGGCCTGGATTGGCCAATGGCAGAGCGGCGCCACTTTTTCGGAGGCCTTCCGGCCGCTGTTGGTGAAAACCTGGCATTTCAACCTGCTGGTCTATTGCGTCATTCTCGCCGTGAGCCAGGCGTTTGATTATTATCGGAAATACCGCGAACGCGAACGGCACGCATCGGAATTGGAGAAGCGCCTGGTCCAGGCGAAACTGCAGGCCCTCCAGATGCAGCTCAATCCGCATTTTCTGTTCAACACCTTGCATTCGATCTCCTCGCTCATGCACAAGGACGTGGAGGCCGCCGACCGGATGATCATGCGGCTGGGTGACATGTTGCGGGCGGCACTGGAAAGTTCCGACACGCAGGAAGTGACGCTGCGCGATGAATTGGGTTTTCTCCAACGCTATTTGGAAATCGAACGGATCCGGTTCGGCGACCGGCTCATGGTGAAGCTGGATATCGCGCCGGACACCCTCGAGGCGCAAGTGCCCAATCTTATTTTGCAGCCGCTGGTGGAGAATGCGATTCGGCACGGCATCGAGCCGCACGCCCGGCCCGGCCGCATCGAATTGCGTGCCCACCGCCAGGCGGACGCGCTCACGCTGGATGTCTGCGATAACGGCGCCGGGCTGCGAAACCATGACCCCACCAAGGAGGGCGTGGGCCTGTCCAACACGCGGGCGCGGTTGCAGGAAATGTATGGTAAAGCGCATCGCTTCGAGTTGGGCAGCGCTCCGGGAGGCGGACTTTTGGTGCAACTGACCATCCCTTTCCGATTGGAAAATAATAATCATGAAAACCCGAACCCTGATCGTTGATGACGAGTTGCTGGCGCGTGAACGGGTGCGCCAGTTACTGCTGCTGGAACCGGAGATTGAAATAATCGGTGAATGTTCCAACGGACTTGAAGCGGTCGTGGCGATCCAGGAAAAGCGGCCAGCCCTTATCTTTCTGGACGTGCAGATGCCCGAGCTGGACGGTTTCGGAGTGCTGCAAGCGATCGTCACCGAACCAATGCCGGTGATCGTGTTCGTGACCGCGCACGACAAGTTCGCCTTGCGCGCGTTTGAATTCCACGCGGTGGATTACCTGCTGAAACCGTTCGACCGTAGTCGTTTTCAGGCGGCGTTGCGGCGTGCGCTCGACCAGGTCAAGCAATTGCAGGGCGGCGCGCTCGACCAGCGGCTGTCGAATCTGCTCGCCGAGTTGAAGTCGCCGCCCAAATCGCTGGAACGGCTCGCTGTCAAATCAAACGGTCGCGTCGTATTCGTGAAGATTGATGACATTGACTGGATCGAGGCCGCGGATAACTACGTGGATTTGCACGTCGGCAAGCAGTCACATCTGCTGCGCGAAAAATTGAGCGTGCTCGAAACACGACTTGCGCCCGAGAAATTCGTGCGCATCAGTCGCTCAACCATTGTCAATGTTGAGCGCCTCAAGGAACTTCAACCCCTGTATCACGGCACTTACGCGGTAATCCTACAAGACGGCACGCGGTTGACGTTGAGCCGCAACTACCGCGACAAACTGCAGCAGTTCGGTCTGGGTTGATTGGCCCCGTTTTACATGGTTTCCGCCACAGGATTCGGGGGTTCCATCCCAATTTTCTGTGCCTTTGACGCCAGATCAACATTATTTGCGCCCATCAACCTAATTAATTGCAGCAATCAAACCAAATTGTCCTCAGTTGCTTCACACCCATGAAAAAACTCCAACTTGTCTTATTTATCATAGTTAGCCTCCTGATTGTCACCCAGGCAAATGCCACCAACAGCGTCGCCCGCGTTTGGGATGAACGAGCGCTCGCGGCCATCCGGCAGGACACGCCGCATCCGCCGGCGCAGGCGCGCAACCTCTTTAGCTTTTCCGTCTGCATGTACGACGCCTGGGCGGCCTACGACACCAACGGTGCGGTGGGTTACATTTACCACGCCAAACATACCGCCGCCGACGTGGCCGCTGCCCGGCACGAAGCCATCAGTTACGCGGTTTATCGAATGATGAAGGAACGCCACGTTTATTCCCGAACCGCCGCGACGACCCTCGCGGCGGATGACGATCAAATGGCGGCATTGGGCTACGACATCAACAATGAATCCCGCGACACTTCCACTCCAGCAGGCGTGGGCAATTCGATATATGACGCGGTCTCGCTCTGGTTCAGCAACGATGGTTCGCGGCAGACCAATGGAACCCCATACCCCCTTAGGGACCCGCCCCTAGCGTACCCGGATTATCCAGCCAACGAAGGCGGGTATGTTTTCATCAACCCCGCGCTGGCGACCGACCGGTCTGGCATTGACGATGGCTCGGGAGGCACCAACGGCCCCGGCCTTACGGTGGTTGATATTAATCGCTGGCAGCGGCTGCGAGTCGTCAACGCGGTGGACCAAAACGGATTTCCCCAAGGCCCCCTCCAAGGTTATCTCGGAGCGCAGTGGCTCGGCGTCCGCCCCTTCGCGCTGGTGCGCACGGATGCGACCAAGCCTTGGATTGATCCGGGCCCGCCCCCGTATTTCGGCGGCGCGAGTCACGCTGCATTCGTCAGCAACGTCGTGGCAGTGATCCGCGCCAGTAACGAACTGACGCCCGACGACGGCGTGACTTTGGACATTTCCCCCGCGTCGCAAGGCAACAACAGCCTTGGGGCCAACGACGGCGCTGGCCGCCCGCTTAATCCCGTGACGGGTCTCCCCTACCCCGCGAACATCGCCAAACGCGGCGATTACACCCGTGCGCTGACCGAATTCTGGGCCGACGGCCCCACGTCTGAAACCCCGCCCGGCCACTGGAATGTGATTGCCAATGATGTGTCCGACCATCCTTTGTTCGTAAAGAAGATCGGTGGCACCGGACCAGTCGTGGACAATTTGGAGTGGGATGTGAAACTCTATTTCTCCCTGAACGCGGGCCTCCATGAAGCCGCCTGCGCGGCTTGGGCGGTTAAGCGCTACTATGATGCGTGGCGGCCCCTCAGCGCCGTTCGCTACCTGGGTGGGCTTGGCCAATCCAGTGAGCCGGGCCTCCCCTCATATCATACCAACGGCCTGCCGCTCGTGCCGGGGTTGATCGAACTTATCACGCCAGACTTTGCCGCAACCAACGTGGGACTGACCGTCGGCAAGATTGCTGTTCTTTGCTGGCCGGGCGAACCCACGAATCACGCGGTTCACCAAGGCGTCAAATGGCTGCACGCCGACACCTGGACCACCTACCAAAGGAGCAACTTCGTCACGCCGGCCTTCCCCGGCTACATCTCGGGCCATAGCACTTTTAGCCGTTCCGCCGCCGAAGTCATGACGGCCATCACCGGCTCGTCCTTCTTTCCGGGCGGCCTCGGTGCCTACACCATTAGCAGCCTGATAAACGAGGCGGGCCCGACCGAGCCAGTAACCTTGCAGTGGGCCACGTATTTCGACGCCGCCGACCAGATCGGCCTCTCACGTATCTGGGGCGGTATCCACCCGCCGGTGGACGATTTCGCCGGCCGTCGAACGGGCGCGCAAGCGGGCCAGGGTGCCTGGGCGCTGGCGCAGAAATACTTCAACGGCTCGGTGGTAAACAACCCCGTGACGCTCGCGTTGCGGAAAGTGGACTCCAATAACGACGAGATCCGCCACAACACTCTCCGCGGCTTCTACTACAAGCTGCAGTCCACCACGAATCTCAGCGCGGCGTTCACCGACGAACCCGGCGGCGCCAAGCTCGCGCTCGAAGGGTGGCTCGTCACCACCAACAGCGCCAGCGCCTCGCAAAAGTTCTACCGCGCCGCGAGTTCGCTCGCGCCTTGAGTCACTTGCGCGACAGCACTCACCACCAGTAAGCTTGAAACCAGCATGAAACCGGCAGGTCAATTTATTTCGCGTGCTTTCACGCTGATCGAACTGCTCGTAGTGATCGCCATCATCGCGATCCTTGCCGGCATGCTGCTGCCCGCACTCGCCAAAGCCAAGGGCAAAGCGCAACGCATCAAGTGCGCGAACAACCTCAAGCAAATCGGCCTCAGTATGCGGTTGTGGGCCGACGATCACGGGGGCAAGTATCCCTGGCTCGTGGATCAAGCCCAGGGCGGCGGCAAACCCAACGGCACCGACAATGCAATGGCCAACCTCCAGTTCTGCCTCGCCTCCAATGAACTCGCGACGCCCAATATCCTGCTTTGTCCCAATGATACCGCCCGCAAGGCAGCCACCAACTTCGCCGCCTGCTACCTCACCAACATCAGTTACGCGCTCGGTGATGACGCCGATGAAAAAAAGCCAAAGCACATCCTGGCCGCGGACCGAAGCTTGAGCGGCTTTGAATACTCCGGCCTGCATGACAATACCGCCTGCTACACCATCAACACCCCCAACGGTGGCAAGAATGCCAGATGGGACAAGTCACTTTCGCATGGCGCTAATGCCGGCAATCTGGCCATCACTGACGGCAGCGTTCAACTAGTCAACGACAACAGCCTCAAGGCCGCCGTCCTCTCCATCAACAGCGCCGACACGCTCGACGGCTCCCTGCGCTTTTACGTTCCGTGACCCGCCACTTTGCCGAAATGCAGATGCCCGAAGGGCTTTCGCCTAATGCGCCAACTCCGTGTTCGTTCGCTGACGAAGCAACTCGTCGGCGAAAAATGTTCGGGCCCGTGCTTGGTGGGGGAGGGAAAGCGATTTGACGTTGCGCGCGGATCATCAAGAAATGCACCCCAGCAAACACTCGTTTTATGACCGAAGAAGGCGTCTCTGACAAGAATCCCGCCCCGCGAAAAAAGTACGTGCGCTCGGTCGGCCCGCGC
>CAYHFK010000068.1:0-6512 GCA_964355895.1 uncultured Bifidobacterium sp.
GTTTCCTGAAATTCCGCCTCCGGTTCGGAGTCGTTCACCCAGCCGCCGCCGGCTTCATGCGGCGATTGGACGGGAGTGAAGCCTTTCCTGGCGCGTCACCGGTCGCACCTGATTCGCCTCCACGGTGACGACCTCGGCAGTGTGGCCGTCGAGCGTGAAGAATTCCACTTCGTAGGCTTTGCCGTCCTCATACACGTGGACCACCGTGCCCACGTCGCCGGCTACAAGTCCGTGCGCCGGGAGCGACGCCGTCAGAACGACTCGATTGTGCTCTTTGATCATACTCGTCTTTCTCGTTACGCCGGATAAGCGGTGACCAGTCGCGGGCAATTCAGGCCACGGTCAACAATCCAAACCGTCCGCACCAGCGGCGATTTCCCGGACGGTGTTTCCATCGCAGCGTGGAGAACATACTTCACTCCGTGCGAAGTTTCCAAGTGCTGAATCACTTCGCCGTCCTGGGCCGCTTGGCGGAAGGCTTTGGCAAGTGTTTCCCAATCGTCCAAGCGGAAGCCGAAAGATTCAAAGAATTCAGCTTTGCCGTTGTTGTCGGGATGCGCGGCGTTGAGCAGATACTCCGTGATTTTCTCCTGTTGAACCAAGACTCGGTCTGCGTTCGGGAGTTTCACGCGATTGAAGTTTGAGCCTCGTTACCTCGGCTGCTACGCCGTTTTCGCAAACGTCTCCGCCAGCGCCACGGCTTTGAGCATCGCCTTGCTCTTGTTCACCGTTTCCTGAAATTCCGCTTCGGGCTCGGAGTCGTTCACCCAGCCGCCGCCGGCTTGCACGTAGGCTTTGCCGTCCTTGAGCAGCGCGGTGCGGATGGTGATGCAGGTGTCCAGATTGCCGTTGAAGCTGAAGTAGCCCACGCAACCGCCATACGGCCCGCGCGTCGTGCCTTCGAGATCGGCGATGATCTGCATGGCGCGAATCTTCGGCGCGCCGCTCACCGTGCCCGCCGGAAAAGTCGCGCGCATCAGATCGTAGGGCGTTTTGCCGGCGGCGAGTTTTCCTTCCACGCTCGACACGATGTGCATCACGTGGCTGTAGCGCTCGATGATCATCAGGTCGCGCACCTGCACGCTGCCGAAATCGCACACGCGCCCGATGTCGTTGCGCGCGAGGTCCACGAGCATGACGTGCTCGGCGCGTTCCTTCGGGTCGGCGAGCAGTTCCTTTTCCAACGCGGCGTCCTCGTCCGCCGTCTTGCCGCGACGCCGCGTGCCGGCGATGGGACGAATCTCAATCTTGTTGTCCTCGCAGCGCACGTGGATTTCCGGCGACGCACCGACGAGGGAAAAGCCGTCCAGTTCGAGCAGAAACATGTAGGGCGAGGGATTCACCGAGCGCGCCGCGCGGTAAACGTCCAACGGCGACGCCTTGGTCTCCACGCTGAAGCGTTGCGAGCCGACGACTTGGATGATGTCGCCGGCAGTGATGAATTTCTTGGAAGCTTCTACGTTGTTAAGAAATTTCTCTTTCGCGACGTTGGACGTGAACGGGAGCGACGGCACTTCGCCCGGCACGCTGACGGGATGATGTTCGCTGGGCTGTTCGAGCAACGAGAGCAGGCGTTCGATTTCCTCCACGGCGCTTTCGTAGGCGTCGGTCGGGCTGGTGGCCTCGTCAATCGCGGCGTTGACGAGCACGGTGATGGTCTGCGCGACGCGATCAAACACGAGCAATTGATCCGCGACGATGAAATACATCGTGGGTGTGCCAAGTTCGTCGTGCGCCGGGCGCGGGACGACGGGTTCGACGTCGTGGATGAATTCGTAGCCGATGAAGCCCACCGCGCCGCCGGTGAACCGCGGCAGGCCGGGCAACGTGACGGGGCGATAGCGTTTCATCACGCGTTCGACGACTTCGAGGCCGTCAGCAACGGTAGGGCCGACCTGCTGGTCGGCCGGGACGCGCGGCAGCGCGTCCCTACCAGCTTTAGGTGAAACCTCACATTTCTCCACGACCTTCCCGCCTTCGATGATTTCGACGCGATTGCCGGTTTGTTTGATAACCGCGCGTGGATTGCAGCCGACGAACGAGTAGCGGCCCAGATGCTCGCCGCCTTCGACGGACTCGAACAGGAACGATTCACCCTGCCCACGGATTTTGCGATAGGCCGAGAGCGGCGTTTCGATGTCAGCAAGGATGCGGGCGGTGACGGGAATCAAGTTGCCCTGTTCCGCGAGCTTCAGAAATTCGTCAAACGATGGCGTGATCATAACGGTCGCGTCATCTTACGAAAGTATCGGGCCGGGAACAGGAGAAAACACTGGCTGAACCAGTTGCCTTCCGCCTCACGGATTCAGCGTGACCTGCAAGCGGTAATAGCGCGTGGTGGTTTGCGGATCGTTGATGGCAATGATTCCACCCGTGCCACTGAGAGCGTTGATTAACGGCGTCCAGATCGGTAGGGGGTCAAGGGCGGCGGCGAATTCCACGACGTAGGTACGGCCGAGGCGCGTCGGGAATTCAAGCTGGCAAACCTGATTGTTCACCGAGGCGGCGCTGAAACGCAGATAGTCGCCGCCATCGTTTGGATTCGTGCCGGCGATGTATTCGTGAAGATTGCTTGCGCCGTCACCGTCGGCATCACCGGTTGAACCACTGACCCCGGAGTTCATTTGCGGGTCAAGGCCGTTGGCCAATTCCCACACATCCGGCAAACCGTCGGCATCAATGTCAACCGCCGGGCCGGTGGGATTTAACTGGCCAGCGGTCGGAGTGGTGGCCTGCCAGTTCAACGGGTCGTTGGCGAAGAGCGTCGGTTCGATGCGCTGCAAAGACGCGCCGCCGCCATCGGCGCTGGCGGGCCAGGGCGCGGTGTCGGCGTAAGCTATTTTCTCGACGACATAATAGGGCACGACGGTACCGATAGCGGAGACGTTGGGATTGTCCGGGCGTTCCAACTCCACCGTATCGCCGCGGTTGTCCAGTTTGCCGCGCCACGGGCCAAGGATGAGCGTGTTCGTGGGGATGTTGTATTTTGCGAGCAATGCGGATTTCAGTGCGCGGAAAATGTCGGGATCAAAACCGACGACGAGCATGCGTTGGCCCGGTGCGAGGGTGACAGTTGGAGGAAAATCGAAATCCACGGCGGCCCTCAAGCGCCAAGTGTTTTCCGGATGATTCACATCGTAGAGCGGCACGTTGGTGGTCGTGATATTGTGCAGTTCGATGAATTCATTCAGGTCGTCGTCCGCGCCGCCGAACAAGTCCGGCG
Source organism: uncultured Bifidobacterium sp. (assembly GCA_964355895.1). Classification (GTDB taxonomy): domain Bacteria; phylum Verrucomicrobiota; class Verrucomicrobiia; order Limisphaerales; family JADLHS01; genus JADLHS01. The sequence continues at coordinate 3,224 of CAYHFK010000068.1, forward strand.
GATGATACATGAGTTCAGAAATGACGACCGGGCCGACGCGCGGATAGGCATTTGCCTGTCCCAGCGAGTTGGTGCTTTGCAGGACGAAGAATTCACGGTTCTGACTGTTCACATAGCGGCCAAAGGAAACCGGATTCGGCGCTGCGCCAAACGTGAAGCCGTGGGCGTAACCGGTGAGATTGGTGTTGGCGTCGCCAGAAAAGAGATAGACCGAATCACCGGTCGCGGCGAACGCGAAACCAGCCGAGCCGCCACCGAATTGCGTGGTGTCGAATGTCATGAAGCCGCCCGGCGCGATGAAACTGCCAGCAGGAATGCGATGCTTCTTCGGTTCATGCGGATTTTCGGATAAGAACCAGCCGCCAAGGTCAACCGGACGGCTGGTCGGGTTGTAGAGTTCAATGGAATCAAGCATCGGCGGGTCGGTGTGCGTGAGGGCCTCGTTGATCAAAATCGCCGGGATGTTTGCGGGCGACGGATCGGCGTTACCCGGCGAACCGTTGAGGGAACTGCTCGGACGCCAACTGGATTTCAAACTCCACGAGTCCGTCGCCGCCAGGGCGTTCACAATCACAAGCGAGAAACCCTCGCCATCCGTGGCGGGATACCAGGCGTCGGAGAATGTGAAATCGAGGATCGGTTCGCCCAGCGGGCCCTGCAGGACGATGTGGTCACCCGTGTTGCCCAGGTTCTTGGTGTAAACACCCGCCACGAGCGGCCCCGTGCCATAGCGTGACTGAAACGCCGCAAGATTTTTCACCACCACGACGGATTGACCTCCCGTCAAGGTCAGGCTGGGGAACCCGAAGTCAATTCCGCCACCGAGGCGAGCGCCTGGCAGGTTCAGCGCGGCCGCCCCGGTGTTGTGCAATTCGATGAACTCGAAGTTGTCGGCGTCGTTGGTGTTACCCGCCGGCGGAGCGGGTGGGTTAAACATGATTTCCGTGACGCGCAACGGCGGGATGCTGCTGTAGAAACTGGCGACGGTGGAACCCGACCACGAACTGCTCAATGGCGGATTGTGCGAGCCGGTCAGGTTTTGGTGCGTGGGATTCCACGAGCGCGCAAAGACGCGCACGTTGTTCGTGAGGGTTATCGTCACCGGACCGTTGTTGGAAAGCGCCGTCGGAGAAATCGCGCCCCCGGGCAAACGCGGATCGGTGCCGTTCAACGTATAAAGCAAACGCGTGTTGGCCTTGGCGGCAGGTGTAAGGGTGAGGGTTTGCCCAACGCTCACCAGGCCGCCGGTTTGATTCAGCGTCGGGCGGGCGAGGAAATTGGTGTCAATGAAGTTGACGCGATCCGCGAGCCAGCGCTTGAGAAAGGCGACTTCGCCCGCGTAAGTGCCGGGAAAGTTGTGGGCGTAGCTGGGGTCCGGCCAATCTGCCGGCGGCGCCACGATGCCGTTGCGCGGGGTTGAATCGCTCCACCGGCTGATCTCGCGGGATTGCGCGCCGCCGAGTTTGTTCGTGAGCAAATCAATGATCGTGAATAGGGAATTGGTGGAGAATTCCGTCGCGCGCAGGGTTTGGTAGCGATCAATCCACTTCTGCCAGAAATCCGGATCACGCACGAGGCGGCTATACCAAGGATTGGCGAAGACGGCGGCGGGGTTGAAAAAATCCGTGCCGTAATCGGTGCCGCTGGCCGAGCCCAGGGGATTTGACCCCATCCAACTGCGGGGACTCCACGCACGCCAATCGCTGCCCACGCTCGTTCCCAAGCCGCGATCAAAATCCCACAGCGGGCCCATTTCAATCTTCTTGTCCCGATCCTTGAAGAAGTAGGCGCTCAAGCGCAGCGCGTCCGAACTCAGCGCCAACACGTTCAAAAGGTGATGATCCACCCACGAATCCACTTCGATCCACGCCGCGTAGCCGGTCACCGGGTTGGTCCAATGCCCGCCGGTCAGCGCGCTGTAAAAAGAGTTGAAGTACCCGGCGATGTAATTCTGTTGCAAGGCGCGGCCCGGGTAGGCGGCGTAATCTTTCATCTGCGGCTCGACGAAAATCATGGTTTGGTTTGCGGCGTTAAACGTCCGCTCGTCTGGGTCCGTGCGATCAATTTTGAGAACATAGCCGCCGGTGATGGCGGGCGCGTTGGTTTCGGTCGGGTCCAGTCGCAGGACGTCCACGCGGTTCTGGTCGGCTTGGATTTTTTCTTCGAGCACGTAAACGCCGTTGTAGTGGCCAACCATTGGCGAACTGTAATCCACCACGTTCGTGCCGAAGCAATTGAACACCTCCACCATTTTCACGCGGGGCGAATAACGCCCGATCTGGCGGCTGAGATCGTGCATGAAGGGATTGTGAATCCACGGTTTGTCAAAGCTGTTCGGCGCGTAAAACACCCAATCGGATTCCGCCGGCAGGTCGAGCACGGACTGGCGGGCATCGTCATTAAACTCGTTCCAGGTCTCCACCGCGTAACTTTTCTTCGCGTTGCCTTGCGTGCTGCTGCCGCGGATGTTGATGCCGATGCGCGAAGCGACGGCGGGCGGGTTGGTCAGTGAGGCGCGACCCAATTCCGTTCCAAAAACCATCATCACCGCGTTCTGATCCGTGGTGGCGGGTGGCGTCCCGGCGCTGAAGTTGTAGAACAACACAATCGGCACCTCCGAACTGAAACTGGCCGCTCCGGCGGTGAGGCGCAGATAGGTTTCGCTGGTCGGTTCGCTGGGGAAAATGTTGGTCTGCGTCGAGAACGCGCGCGCGCGCACTTGCACACTGCCGCTGACGGTCAAGGGGCCGGTATAGAGCGGCGAACTGCCATTCGGCACATCGGTCAAGGCGGCGGAAACCGAGTTCGTGACGAGAAAATAGCGGATGATGGTGCCGCTGCTGCCGGGTGTGAGCGTGAGCGGAAATGACGACTGAAACGTGCCGCTGCCGCGCGAGAACTGAACCGCCGGAGCAAAGTTGACGCCCACCGTCGCGTTGGCGGCGCCGGGGGTGGCGTTGGTGAAGTAACCGACAATAATCCGGTCGCGCCCATACGAGACGTCGTCAAACTGCACCGGATAATTTGCAAAGGAGGAAACCACCGTTGCCCCATCCGAGTACACCAGCCCAACAAAATTCCCGGCCGACTTGCTGAGTTTGAAATTCGTGTGCAGCGGCGCCGCCACATTGGTGCGGTTCTTGGCGGAAGCCCACACGAGCAAATACGTGTCGGCGGGCAAGGTCAGGCCGAAGGGGAAACGCCACTTCGTAAGATTTGCTCCATTGTCCGTGAGATACCAGCCGCCGAGGTTGAGCGCTTGACTGCCGGCGTTGTGGATTTCGATCCA
>CAYHFK010000068.1:6612-17515 GCA_964355895.1 uncultured Bifidobacterium sp.
GCGAACTCCGTCACGTTGGTTGCAGGCGTGCCGTTGACGAGGAGGTCGGCGGCGTTCACGCCTTTGACGCTTTCGCTGAAATGCACCTCGATGGCGTTGAGGGCCGGCAGAACGGCGCCGGCGGCCGGAAGCAATGAAGCGATGGTTGGTGCGACCGTGTCGCGGAGCCGCTGATAACCCACCGCATCCAGGGCCATGCCCCAGACGACATCGCTGCTGTTGGCATTGGCTTGATGCACGGAAACTGCAATCACATTCGTGCCGGGCGGCAATGCGATGACATCGAAGGTCACCACCTCCTCTTCGGTGGCATCCGTGTTGCCGCCGGGCGGAAAGCCGGTGGAAAAACTGGTGTTGGTGACGACGCCGGGCGGCAGCCGCAGCCGCAATGCTTCGGCCCCGTTCACATAAATCATCGCGCCATCATCCGCGCGCATCGTGGCGATGAGGGCGCCGGGAATCAGATCGTTGCGCGCGACGTTGATGGCCGTCCGAAAGTAGTAGGCGTGCCCGGTGGACAGACCCGGGGGCGGGGCGTTGGGAGCGAGCAGGGGCGTTCCAACGAGTGGAACGATGCCCGAATTGTTTTCCGCCGCCAGCAGGCCCGCGCCGGATGGCCAGGCTGCATCGTTGTAGCTCGGCAACGTCCAGTTCACCGCGTCGAGGTTGTTGGACAAGTTGTAACGCCAGACACTGTTGAAGTTGAGCACGCGATTCGTTACCGCCGCGCCGGGCAAGCCAAAATCCACCGTCAACGCCACTGGCGCGCTGGTCACGGCGCCGAGCGTGTTCGCGACGCGCACGGAAAAAGTCGTGTGATGGTCGGTCGCAGCGACTGCGGGAATGGTGTAATTGTTAGCGGTGCCACTGGCAACGAGAACGCCATCGCGATACCATTGATATGCCAGCGGCGCGCTGCCCGTTGCTGTGACCTGGAACATTGCCGGGTCGCCGAGAAAAATGGTTGGGGCAGCGGGCGGTTGTGTGAGGGCGGGGGCTTGAGCGAATCCGGTTGCATGTCCGATGAGGGCCGCCGCGATACCCAGCCGGGCACACCACCGATGAGTTCGTTTCCCCCCTTGCGATGTGGCGACGCGCAACTGATTCAACATGTCAGTAAGAATCAACCACATCTCCCCGCGATTGTCACCTTGGATTACCCCCGGAAGAATCGCTAAAACTACGGATTATCCAAATTCGGATGGCGTGGGGCCGTCAGGTTTTGCGCCGGCTCCGCCAGACGGAAAGCAGCGTGAAAATCAGCACCGCCATCGCATAGGCGATGATGCCCATGCCGATGCCCGTCGGCACCACCAACACGGAGTCACGGGTGGTGCTGAACGCGATTAGCGCCGCACCCACGCCCGCAGTCAGCAGGGTGTTGCCGGCGAGACAAACCAGATAAAGCGTGATGCGCGTTTCGGATACGCGCTGAACGTACCAATCGCGATACGCCGCCTCGCCCATGGAGCGCATGAGCCACGCGGATTGGAAATTCCGCGCCGCCACCAGCACACTCGCCGTGCTGACGACGATGGCCGAGAGGGGCCACATCGCCAGCGACGTGACCATAACCACATTCACCACCGCGCCCCATTTCCAACCGAGCCATTTGGCGAGGGGATTTCCTTCGAGGACAAGATGTGGAGTGGCGACCCAGGTGCTGAAGAAATCCGCGCCGCGTGAAAACGCCAGCACCGCGAGCATGATGAAATACTCGCGGCCGGTAAAAGTAACGGAATCGTCCATGGGAGAAGGATGAATGAAGAATTATGAAGGATGAAGTTTCAGCAACGGTGGTCGGGGCGCGCATGTTTCATCCTTCATCCTTCATCCTTTCTTCTTGTACATCTGCTCCGGCGTGAGCAACTGCGGTTCGGTCGTCTTGAACGTCTCGCCTTTGCCTTCGATGGAGCGGAAGAAACACGACTGATAACCCTCGTGGCACGCCGGGCCGTTTTGTTCGATTTGGATCAGCAACGTGTCGCCGTCGCAATCGAACGCGACGTCCTTCACGGTTTGCGTGTTGCCGCTTTCCTCGCCCTTCATCCAGAACTTCTGGCGCGAGCGGCTCCAGAAATGCGTCTTGCCCGTCTCGATGGTTTTCTCCAGCGACGCGCGGTTCATCCATGCCATCATCACGACGCGGCCACTCTTTTGTTCCTGAACGATCGCGGGGATCAACCCATTCGAGTCGAATTTCAGTTTGTCGTAAAAGCTCATGCGACGCGGATTTTAGATTTATGATTGGCGATTTGCGATTGAAAAGAATGACACGGATTTCACGGATGAACACGGATTCGTAACCACCCGGTCCATCCGTGCAAATCCGTGAAATCCGTGTCTCTCCTTTGGTAGGAACGTGAAAGCCACCACCGAATTCAAATCCGCACCGGAATGTTCTGCTTCGCCAAAAACTGTTTCACGTCGCCGACGGTGTAGGTGCCGAAGTGGAAAATGCTCGCGGCGAGGACGGCATCGGCTTTGCCTTCGAGCAACACTTCGGCCATGTGTTCCAAACTTCCCGCGCCGCCGCTGGCCACCACCGGCACGCCGACGGATTCGCTGATGCGCCGGGTGATAGCCAAATCAAACCCCGCTTTCGTGCCGTCGGCGTCAATCGAGTTCAAAACGATTTCACCCGCGCCCAGCGCCACGGCGCGTTTGGCCCATTCCACGGCGTCGAGGCCGGTGGCTTTGCGGCCGCCGTGCGAGAAGACTTCCCATTTGTCCGGCGCGACGCGCTTGGCGTCAATCGAGACGACGATGCACTGGCTGCCGAATTTCTCCGCGCCCTGCCGGATGAGTTCGGGATTGGCGAGCGCGCTGGAGTTGATGCTGGTTTTGTCCGCGCCCGCCCGCAGCATCGTGTACATGTCGTCCACGGACTTGATGCCGCCGCCGACGGTGAGGGGCATGAAGCACTGGTCCGCCGCGCGCTCGATCACGTCCACCATCGTGCCGCGGCCGTGCGCGGTGGCGGTGATGTCGAAGAACACCATTTCGTCCGCGCCCTGTTCGTTGTAACGCAGCGCGAGTTCGACGGGATCACCGACGTTGCGCAAGCCGCCCTTCTCGGCGACGCCGAACTGGACGCCGCGGGTGACTTTGCCGTCGTGAACGTCGAGACACGGAATGACACGTTTGGCCAACATTGCAGGATATTGAAAGGGTGCGGCACTCGTGAAGCAAACTCAATCCTCGTCGTTCTCGAATTGCCAAAGTCGGTTCGAGGACGAGGACGAGGACGAGGACGAGAACGAGGAGGATTTACAAAGCGGCCTGTCACTCCCAAAGCAATGAGCACCGCAAGGATTTACGAGCCGCCGCCGGCGTGCTACCTTTCACCAGCGAATAAAGGCCGCCTCCGGTCGTCGAACCCACTGGCATTATGAAAAAACTGCTTTTGACCTGCTTGATCAGTGCCGCGCTGCTCCCGGCGCGGGCACAATTGGTCAGTCCGGAAGCCATCTCCGGTGCGGCGCTGGGGGCGTTGATTGGCGGGGCCGCCGGGGGCAACAGTTATTCCTACGGCTGCCGTTCCTACAATCAGTTTTCCGGTCGGGGCGCGGCCATTGGCGCGGGCATTGGGCTTCTGGCCGGCGCGCTCGTCGGGGAGGCAAATCAACGCGCCGCCTACGCCGAGCAACCCGTTGCCTACCTGTCGGCGCCGCTGGCGACGCCCGGCTACGGCTATGGGTCGCCGTACACTTATTACGCGCCGAATGCCTACACCGCGCCGGGCTATTACTACCGGCCCAATCGTCCGAACTACGCCGTCGGCGGGACGTTGCTGGGGGCGGCGTCCGGGGCGTTGATTGGCGCGGGCAGCGAGCGGGCGGGCAAAGGGGCCGCCATTGGTGCGGCGGCCGGATTGGTTCTCGGGAGTGTGGCCCAATTCGCGGCGCAGAAGCAGGGACAGGAAGTCATCGCGGTGCAACCATCCACCCAGGTCACGACCGCATCCGCGACTCAAGACTCATCCGCGCAGATCACCTCGCAGCCCGGCCCCACTTCGACCTATCACTGGACGACGCGGCCGCAGATTGCCGACGCCCCGCGCGTGCCGGACGCCCCGACCTTTTGAGATGAACCACGAAATACTCGAACGACACGAAAGGATTCACCGCGCATCCCCCAAGCCTTGCGATCCACTGATCCCACGGCTGACATTCCGGATTTCCCCTTTTCGTGTGTTTAGTGTATTTCGTGGTTAATACTTTTTGCGGTCAAACTCAACAAACATGAAATCAACCATCACCAAACTGTTCCTCCCCCTCACCACGGCCGCGCTCGTCGCGGGTTGCGCCTCCAGCGGTGTCAAGAATCCTTCCGGCGTGCCCGTCACGCGCCTGAACGCGGACGAACAGGGCTTCGTCGCCGGCACGGGCGTCGAATCGCAGGACCTCGTGGCCGTGACCGACAAGATGGCGCGCAGCATCCTGGGCATCGCGCAGATCGCCAATGCCGCCACGCCGCCCATCGTCGTGCTCGACCCGGTGGACAACCAGACCCGTTTCCCGATCAACAAGGACATCTTCCTCACGCGCATCCGCACGCAACTCAACTCGAAGTCGGCGGGCAAGGTGACGTTCCTCGCGCGCGACCGCATGGCGGCGCTGGAAAAGGAGCGCAACCTCAAGCGCGAAGGCGCGGTGACGGCGACCAGCGATCCGGCGAAGCAGGAATTCAAAGGCGCGGATTTTTTCCTGACCGGCACGCTGCAAGGCCTCTCCACGCGCACGACCAAGGGCACGAGCGATTACATCCTCTACGCGTTTCAACTGATTGACGCGCGCACCAGCGCCATCGTCTGGGAAGACAACGCGGAAATCAAAAAGCAGGGGCTGGAAGACGCGGCGTATCGTTAATTGCCAAAGGCTGAAACCGGATCGAGGCCCGTGTTTCCGAAAGACAGATGCTTAACGCAGAGACACAGCGCGGCAAAGCCGCAACCGAAAGAGGACAAGGCAATCCAACCGCAGAGGCACGATGGGCGCAGAGATGAAACTCCACGGAAAGCCTCTGCGGCTCATCGTGTCTCTGCGGTTGGTCGGCTCTTCCCAGAATCTTTGCAGGCTGCGACGAAGTTGGGACATAGCACTGCAGAGAACGCAGAGATGCGCGGAGGTCCGGTTGAGCGGAGTCGTTTGGCTTCTTCTCCGCGTGTCTCAGCGTTCTCTGCGCCTCTGCGTTTGCCTATTGGTATTCCTTGCCGCCAGTTGCGCCACCACGCCGGCGCCTCACATCGCGTTGACCGGCAACATCCTGGTGGACGGGCCGAACATGATCGCCAACGGCCCGCCGCGTGACAAAGTCCTCTGGCAATACCGCACCGCCGCCGCCGCCATGCGCCAAGGCCAGTTCGCCGTCGCCAAGCCGCTGCTCGATGACGCGCTGCTCACGCTCGGCGGCGTTTATGGCAAGGATGCCGAGGCGCGGAAGTCGCGGGGTTACTTTTCGCGCGAAGCCCGCAAGACCTTCATTGGTGAGCCGTACGAGCGCGCGATGGCGTATTTTTATCGCGGCGTGATTTACTGGATGGACGGCGAACCGGACAACGCCCGCGCCTGTTTCCGCAGCGCGGAGTTCGAAGACAGCGACGCCGAAAAAGCGGAATACGCCGGTGACTGGGTGTTGCCGGAATACCTCGACGGGCTTGCCACCACGAAGCTCGGCGGCGACGGCGCGGACGCATTGAAGCGCGCCCGGGCCAACGTGAAGAACATCAGTCTGCCGGATTACAACCTGAAGGCGAACGTGCTGTTCATCGTCGAGTTCGGTCCGGGGCCGCTCAAATACGCCACGGGGGAATATGACCAGGAGTTGCGGATTCGCCCGCGCACTTCGCCGCTGGTTTCCGCTCGCATCAAGACCGGGACCATTGATCTGGCGGTTGCGCCCTGCGACGACGTGAATTTCCAGGCCACGACGCGCGGTGGTCGCGTGATGGATCACGTCCTCGGCAACAAAGCCGCCTTCAAGGGCACGACCGATACGGTGGGCAACGTGGCCTTGATCGGCGGCCTCACCACCGCGGCGGTCAGCGACAACCGCACGACGCAAACCGTCGGCCTCGGCATCGCGTTGGCCGGGCTGTTTAGCAAGGGAATTTCCGCCGCCACCACGCCGGAGGCCGACACCCGCACCTGGGATAACCTGCCGCAGTTTATCAGCTTCGCGGCGGTGCGCTTGCCGCCGGGCGAAAACATCGTGACGGTGGAATTCCTCGACGCTGCCGGCAAGGCGGACGCCAAGTTGACGAAGACCCTGACCGTTAGTATTCCCTCTGACCGTGACAAAGTTGTTTTCGTCAGCGACACTTCCACGACACCACAAAAATTATGAAAAACTCCATCCTCATCCTGGGCGCGGCGGCATTGATCGCCGTCGGCTGCAAGAGCACGTATGACAAAGGTCCGTATCTGCCGCAGCAATCCAAGACCCCGGCCTACGAAGACACCGAGCGCCTCATCCTGTTGGATCCGGGCGTGCAACATTCCGTGACCCTGGCGACGTACCTGCAGCGCACGCTGGAAGATGGTCGCCTCGAAGTCGTCGTCGGGTTGCGCAATCGCGAAAACCGGCGGATCGAGGTGCAGGCCGATTGTGTCTTCAAAGACGCGGCGGGCGTGGCGACTGGCGACGAAGCCCCGTTCCAGGCCGTGATTCTGACCGAGAACGCAACCGAGCAGGTGAAGTTCACCTCCGCGAATGCGTTGGCGAAGAAATACACCGTCCGCGTGCGCCAGGCGCGGTAGTTTGCCGTGCCGATCTCTGAATTGGCACGCCGGCAGCGTGTTTCGGAACCAGCCGAATCGGAGTTCGGCGGTTCGCGCGCGCCAAAATCTTCTCGCCCCGCCCGGTAGGTTTCGCCACCATGCGAACGAATTTATTTACGGGAGAAAATCCGTTTCGCATGAAAGCCAAAATCATCATCACACCCAAGAAAGCCGTGCTCGATCCGCAGGGCAAAACCGTCCAGACCGCCCTCGAACACATGGGCTACACCGGCGTCACCGGTGTCCACATCGGCAAATACATCGAGATTGACCTCGCGCCCGGCACGGACAAGGCGGCGGCGCACAAGGCCATCAACGACGCGGCGCACAAGCTGTTGAGCAATCCGGTGATTGAGGACTACCGCCTCGAAATTGAATGAATTTCTCCGTCCTCCAATTCCCCGCCAGCAACTGCGACCAGGACGCCGTCCACGCCGTCCGCCTGCTCGGCCATTCCGCGCGCCTTGTCTGGCATAAGGATGCCGCGCTCGGCGACACCGACTGCGTCATCGTGCCCGGGGGCTTCAGCTACGGCGATTACTTGCGCTGCGGCGCGATCGCGCGGTTCAGCCCCGTGATGCAGGCCGTGAAACAATTCGCCGACAACGGCGGCCTCGTCCTCGGCATCTGCAACGGCTTTCAAGTCCTCACCGAAGCCGGACTGTTGCCCGGCGCGCTCATCCGCAACCGCGACCTGCAATTCCATTGCGAGAACATTTTCCTCAAGACCGCCACGCCCGACTCGCCGTTCACCAGCCAGATTCCGGCGGGAAAAATTCTCCGCGTGCCCATCGCCCACGGCGAAGGCTGCTACTTTGCCGACGAAGAAACGCTCGCGAAGCTCAAGGCCAACAACCAAATCCTCTGGCAATACTGCGATGCGAGCGGAAACCTGACCGACACCGCGAATCCCAACGGCGCGCTGCAAAACATCGCCGGCATCTGCAACGAAAAGCGCAACGTGGCCGGCCTGATGCCGCATCCCGAACGCGCCTGCGAACCGCTGCTCGGCAGCGACGACGGCAAATGGATTTTCGAAAGCATCTTCGCCGCGCTGGAAAAGAAAACGGCGGCGCAGGCGGCTTAACTCAATCGGCCATGTCTCCTGAAGAACTCAACACATTGATGAAATCGCTTCGTGCCTTGCCGCACGAAACAGAGTGGCTTGAGTTCAAGCACAATGACGCAGAGCCGGAGGAAATCGGTGAATACATCTCCGCACTGTCAAACTCTGCTGCATTGCTGGGTAAAGATGCTGGTTATATCGTATGGGGAATTGAGAATACAACTCATCGTGTGCTTGGAACAAACTTCAAGCCGCGCCAGCGAAAAGTGAATGGGCAGGAATTGGAGAGTTGGCTGACTCAACACCTGACCCCTCGGATTCATTTCCATATCCACGAGTTTGAAAGTGAAGGACTGCCGATTGTTCTTTTTGAAATTTGTCCGGCCAACCACACGCCGGTTCGCTTCAAAGAGACGGAATTAATCAGGGTTGGAAGTTACAAGAAAAAGCTGAAAGAATTTTCAGAAAAAGAACGTGCGCTATGGCAAAGGTTTTCGCGCACACCGTTTGAGAAGGGAATTGCGAGGCGTAATGTGTCGGGCGACGAGGTTTTGTCGCTGCTCGAATACCCCAAATATTTTGAGATGGTCGGGCTGGCTTTGCCTGCCAATAAACAGGGAATTCTTGAGCGCCTTAAAGTGGAGCATTTTCTTACGGACAAGGGCGGCGACCATTTCGATATAACCAATCTGGGCGCAGTTTTGTTCGCAAAACAATTAAGCGACTTTGAGTCGCTTGCTCGCAAGGCTGTTCGCGTCATCCGCTACAAAGGCGTGAATCGCGTCGAAACAGTCAAGGAAAAGCCCGGCGTCAAAGGCTACGCATCAGGATTTGAGGGCTTGATTGGCTACATCAACGACCAACTACCGCGCAACGAAGTCATCGGTCAGGCACTCCGCAAGGAAGTGCCGATGTATCCCGAACCGGCAATCCGTGAGCTTGTGCCAAACGCGCTCATCCATCAGGACTTTTCCATCACCGGCAGCGGGCCAATGGTGGAGATTTTTGATGATCGGCTGGAAATCAGCAATCCGGGTCAGCCGCTAATTGACCCGCTCCGTTTCATTGACCATTCCCCACGCTCCAGAAACGAAGACCTGGCCAGCGTCATGCGACGACTCCACATCTGCGAGGAGCGCGGCAGTGGAATTGACAAGGTAATCTTCCAAATCGAATTCTATCAATTGCCTGCGCCAGATTTCCGGGTTGATGAAACCCACACGCGAGTCGTGCTCTTTGCCCAGCGCAAAATTTCGGCGATGGATGCCAAAGACAAAGTGCGAGCATGCTACCAACACGCGTGTTTGGAGTTTGTGTCGAATCGCCAGATGACAAACACTTCGTTGCGGAAACGATTTTCTATCACAGACGAAAATTACTCCATCGCTTCACGGATTATTTCCGATACTCTTGATGCTGAACTAATCAAGCGATATGACCCTGAAAGTTCGTCGAGAAAACACGCAAAATACGTCCCGTTTTGGGCATAATTCTTATGTGACTGTTATGTGATTCAAAGACATATGAGGACATGTAAAGACGCGTAAATACAAGTAAAGACACATAAACGCTTATGTGATTCCAGAACCGGAATCAAAGATTTTAGAACCAAAATGACCAAGCCTGCCATCAACCGAGAGTTGGTTGCCAAGCACAACCTCACGCTAGAGTTTCTTTGAAAATTTGATTCCGTGAAAACCCGTTCGACCCAGCGAAAGAAATCCGCCGTCGCCCGCGCGAGCCACCGCGCGGGGCGGTCGAATTACCGCGCGTGGTCGGGCGGCATCGCGGCGTTGCTGGCGGAGGCACGCCGGCAGTCCGCCCGCTCCGTCAACGCCATCCTCACCGCCACCTATTGGGAAATCGGCCGCCGCATCGTGGAGTATCTACAGTCGGGTGAGAGCCGCGCTGGATATGGTGAGGAAATTCTACACCGTCTTTCTGCCGACTTGACCAAGGAATTTGGACGCGGCTATTCCATCCGCAATCTACGGAGTTTTCGCAACTTCTACCTCGGCTGGCGGATTCGGCAGACAGTGTCTGCCGAATCTGCGAGGCTGTTCTATGATCCAGGAATCCGGGCGGAAGCTGTCAGCTTTCCGGTGGTGGACGTTGACGGAATTGTCCAGACAGTGTCCAAACAATCTTCGAGCGCGCTGATTCGGCAGACACCGTCTGCCGAATTGCAAATTGTCCAGACCGCGTCTGGAAAATTCCCTCTCCCACAGAAAGGCCAGACACTGTCTGGCAAATCTTCCGTTCCAATTTCCGCGACGCTGTCGCGGAAATACGAGACATCGTCTCGTATTTCTTCCGTTGACCTCGCGCTTTATCTCGAAGCCCTGTGCCACGCCTTCCCGCTCTCGTGGTCACACTACGTCCGCCTGCTCTCGGTGGAGCAGCCGGAGGCGCGCAAGTTTTACGAGACCGAATCTCTGCGCGGCGGCTGGAGCGTGCGGCAGTTGGATCGCCAGGTCAGCACGCTGTTTTACGAACGCACCGCACTCGCGAAGAACAAGGCCAAGCTGCTCACCTCCGGCGCGAAGGCGCGACCCGAAGACGCCGTGAGCGTCGAGGAGGAAATCAAAAGCCCTTACGTTTTGGAATTTCTCAACCTGCGCGACGCCTACGCGGAAAGCGATCTGGAGGACGCGCTGGTCCGCCATCTCGAAGCGTTTCTGCTGGAGCTGGGAAATGATTTCACCTTTGTCGCGCGGCAGAAAAAGATTCGCGTCGGCAAGCAATGGTATCGCATTGACCTGCTGCTCTTTCATCGGCGACTGCGCTGCCTGTTTATTTTCGATTTGAAACTGGGCCGCTTCACGCACGCGGACGCGGGGCAGATGAACCTTTACGTCAATTATGCCGCCGAGCATCTCACGCTGGAAGGCGAGAATCCGCCCGTGGGCTTGATTCTGTGTTCCGAACACGACGAAGCCGTGGCGCGTTATTCGATGGGCAACCTGACGAACAAAATTCTCGCCGCGCAATACAAGCTGGCGTTGCCCGACCCGCGCCTGATCGAAAAAGAAATTGAAAAAACGCGCCGGATGCT
>CAYHFK010000069.1:0-10381 GCA_964355895.1 uncultured Bifidobacterium sp.
GATCAAACAACTCATCGCGGCGCATGAAAAGACGCGCGGCAAAGGCGGGAGGAAGCCATGAACCCACTGCTGCACTGGCTGACCTCGCCGGAATGGACGCACGTCATCGGCGCTTTGCTTCATTCGCTCTGGCAGGGAGCGATCATCGCGATAGCGCTCGCCGTCTTGATGCGGCGGTTCGCGAACCCGGCGACGCGCTATCGTTGCGCCCTCGTCACCCTCGGCCTGGTTGTCATTGCCGGCATCGTCACTTGGGCCGTGTTGAATACCCCGAAACCCGCTATATCCGTCACGCCCCACATTCCAGTCACCCAGTCCACAGTAGCGCCGTTCGCAACTGCCGCGCTAAATCCAGATTCCGCCGACAAAATTGTCGCCATTGGCAGAATGTCTGCCCCGCCAGCGCCGAGGTATTGGATCGCATTGCTCGCGCTCGTCTGGATGTTTGGCGCAGTCGTAATGTTGCTGCGGGCGGGCATCAAAGTCGCCGGGGCGGAAAACCTCCGGCGTGCCTGCCAACCACTCGATGACGAACGCATGGTCGCGCTGGCGGCCGAAGCCCGCCGCGCTGTCGGCCTCGCGCGACAAATTCGCGTCGCCGTCACGGACAAACTCACTTCCCCCGCCGTCGTGGGTGTGATCGTGCCAACGCTCATCCTGCCGCTTTCGCTGTTCACCGCGCTGACGCCGGAACAAATCCGTTTCATCCTGTTACACGAACTGGCGCACATCCGGCGCGGAGATTATTTCGCAAACCTGTTCCAGCTCTTTGCTGAGGCGTTGCTTTTCTTCAATCCAGCCGTGTGGTGGGTCAGCCATCAAATCCGCCGTGAGCGAGAGGCGTGCTGCGATGCCCTCGCCATCGAGTCGAGCGGCGCGCCGGCGGATTACGCGCGGACGCTCGTGCATGTGGCGGAAAACATTCTGCAACCTGCGACCACAGCGGCGCTGGCGTTCGGCGACGGCCAACGCGAGCCCTCTTCGCTCACCGACCGCGTGCAACGCCTGCTCGTCCCGGGCTATCGCCCTGCCCTGCGACTGACCTGGCGGGCCATGCTGGCGTCCTTGATCGTGGGCGGGACGTTGCTCGTGCTTTCGGCGGTGGGCACAAGGAGCACCGTTGGCGCAATGCTGTCCCCTCGGGAGAGCAATTCGACAACAACGAACGACACACATATTGGAGTTGAACCGGCCTCGATTTTAGAATCGAAAATCAAATCGAACCAGGAACACAAAATAGCGTTCTCCGCCCAGTCCGCGAGCTCATTGGAGCAGACCAACGTCGCGCCGGTGAGCGACAACCGGCGGGCTATCATACGTAAACTCCATACGATCAGGCTCGATCAGGTTCCGTTTGACCAGCAACCGTTGCGTGAAGTCATCCGTGTGCTTTCAGCCGATACACTGGCGCATGATCCATGGGGACAAGGTATCAACTTCACCCTGAATGGGGTTTCTGCGCCCGTTGCCCCTGCTTTCGACTGGGAGGCATCGTTCGTCGCCGAAGACAAGAATCCCGTCCTTGTGACCATCAAACCCGAAATCCGTGGGGCTACTTTGGGAACCATACTGGACACGATCGTCCGCGGTGCCGACAAACCGATCAAGTATTCGATCCTAGGCGACGCGGTCGCTTTCTCCCTAAAGAGTGATAGCGATCACGAACCGCTCCCAATGCGGGTATTCACAGTAGATCTCAAAGCCTTTTATGCCGCCGTGCGAAAATCTGCGGGACTGCCGGAGACGACGACCGGCACAAACCTGACTGGCGCGATTAGACCGTTCTTTGCCAAGGCGGGCGTGGACTTTGATCCGGATTCGGGCAAGAGCTATTTCTTTAGCGATAGCCGTGGCCAGATTCTGGTTCACGCTACGTTGCCGGAATTGGACGCCATCCAAGCTCTGCTGCAACCGCTGACCGGCCCGCCTGTTGTCACCCGCTTCTTTCGCCTTGCTCCAGATTTTCTTTCAAAAGCGACGAATGGGTTGACTCCGGAAATCAGTTCAGTTTTTGCCACCAACCCGGCCGCCGGATTTCAAGCTTTGTTTGAATCGACCCACAGTGGAGATCCGCGACGTGAGCGTCTTATGTATGTCCGGGAAAGCGGATTAGTTGTGGCGCGCTCAACGGAAACATATTTGAACCAATTCGAGGCAGCCATGAAGTTCCTCCTCGATACAAATTCTGGACCCCCATTTCGGAGCGCTCCTGCGTCATCCAGTGCCGTTGACCTCTCCACCCGCACATTCATGGTGGGGCCGGTCGAGCTGGCTCGCGCATTGGGGCGCGTCGGGCCGGTGCAGGTCACCAATGCCGCCGAAATGGTGCAAGCATTCATGGTCAAAGCGGGCGTGGATATGCGGCCTCCGAAGACCGTGGTTTTCAAAGACACTCTTGGCTTGCTGATGGTGCGCGCCACCAAGGCTGAACTCGATACGATTGAAAAGTTTCTGGGCCAGGCGAATCAAGGGCCGGCTTCCGGGACGTTGCCACCCGTGAACACAGGCGATGCAAGGGCGTTGATCCCCGTGCCCAAGACGAATCTCGCCACTTCGGTCGGGGACAGTTCCACCAATCTTCAAATCTGGGTTTGCAAGGTCGATGCAAACGCGATGGCGCAAGTGCTGGCGAGGCAGTACGGCACCAATGCGGGGTCCCGTGCGGAGCCCATCACCGATAGTTCACTGCTACTCCCGGAGATTCAGAAACTGCTTGCCAGTGTGGGCGTTGATTTGCAGCCGCCAAAAACAGTGTTTTTCAACGAACCCAAGGGTGAACTGTTGGTTTACGCCACGCAGGTGGACCTCGATACGATTGAAAAAATTCTGGCCCAGTCGAATCAAGGGGCGGCTTCCGGGACGTTGCCACCCGGTAAGGCAAGAGCGATGATCCCAATGCCCAAGACGAATATCGCCACTTCAGTCAGCGACGGTTCGACCAATCTCCAACTCCGTGTTTACGCAGTGGATGGCAATGCTATGGTGCGAGTGCTGGAGCGGCAGCGGGGCACCAATGCGGGATCCGGTGCGAAGCCCATCACCGACGGTTCACAGTTACTCCCGGATATTCGGAAATTGTTTGCCAGCGTGGGCGTGGATTTGCAGCCGCCGAAATCGGTGTTTTTCAACGAACCCAAGGGGCAGTTGTTGGTTTACGCCACGCTGGCGGACCTCGACACCATTGAGCACGTGGTGCAAGTGCTGAACGATCAACCGCCGCAGGTGAACATCAAGGTGAAGTGGGTGGAGATTCCGCAATCGCTCGTCAGTTCCATGTTGCCGGAGTTCCTTACAAATATCCTCCCTTCGCAAACATTCGAAACTCAGGGTTTTTCCTTCATCTTGACCACAAAGCAAATGGCCGAAGTGCGAAAACGCATTGATTCCAGGGACGGCATGACCTTGTTATCCGAGGGAGACGTCACAACCCTAAGCGACCGACAGTGCCAAATTCAAACCACCGAAATGAAAACGATCGTAACAGGCATCAAGCCTAAAGCTCTGACCCGTCCGGGTGTCACCTCCACAAATCACACCGGATCGGCGTTCCTGGAAACTGAACTGACGCCGTTTGGCCCGGTTCTGGACGTAATACCCACTGTGAGTCGCGATCAAGCCAACATTTCACTGCGCGTCATCGCCACCCTCACAGAATTCCTTGGCTACGACAAAGCGGCGACAGAAGTCCCCATCTACGTCAACGGCAAGAAGGAAAAGACGACTCTGCCTCTGCCAAAATATCGGCTTCAGCAGATGACAAACGACTGCGTGATTCTGGATGGCCAAACATTGATGCTCGGCAACCTGCCCATGACCGAAATCTCCAAGCAACCCAACGGCGAGTTTCTGACCGCTGATGTCACTGGCAACAAGACCAATTTTCTGTTCGTCTTCGTCACCCCCACCCTCATTGACCCGGCGGGGAATCGGGTGAATTCCGACAGAAAGTCGCCGCCGAGTTCACCGCCCAATTCAGAATAAGGCTCTCCGCGGTTTTGAATGGAATGAGGCGGGTCAGGTGCGGTCTGCGAATGCGGGTAGCCGGGCCCGAACATCTGTGGACAGGGAATCAAATATGTTCAACGCTCGCCCTCATCCCGGCCTTCTCCCCCGGGGAGAAGGAGAAGCGTTCGCCGGCTCCATCGAAGACCGGTGACTGGGTTGGTCGAGTGGCCAACGTGCAATCAACCGCCGGACGCAGGTTGTTCTCTCCTTGGGGATAGGGTCAGGGTGCGGGAGAACATGCCCCACGGTTCCGTAGCAGGAGGAAGCCAGGCGGCGGCGGTAAAGATTGATCGCTTCGAACTTCACCCCACCGCCATGCCGATGAGGAACTCAATGTTGCTGCCGGTTTTCTTGAGTTTGCCGAGCAGCAATTCCATCGCTTCCACGGGCGGCACCCCGGTGAGGGCGCGGCGCAACAGGACGATCTTGTTGAGTTCGTCGGGGTGATAGAGGAGTTCCTCTTTGCGCGTGCCCGAGCGTTCAACGTTGATCGAGGGGAAAATGCGGCGATCCACCAGCCCACGGTCGAGATGGACTTCCATGTTGCCCGTGCCTTTGAACTCTTCAAAGATGACTTCGTCCATGCGCGATCCGGTATCCACGAGCGCGGTGGCGATAATGGACAGCGAGCCGCCCTCTTCGATGTTGCGCGCCGCGCCGAAGAAACGCTTGGGCTTGTGCAGCGCGTTGGCGTCCACGCCGCCGGAGAGAATTTTCCCGGAATGCGGCTGTACGGTGTTGTAGGCGCGGGCCAGGCGGGTGATGGAGTCGAGCAGGATGACGACGTCGCGCTTGTGTTCGATCATGCGCTTGGCCTTCTCAATGACCATTTCCGCGACCTGCACATGGCGCTCCGGTGGTTCATCGAACGTGGAACTGATGACTTCCGCGCCAAGGCAGGTGCGTTCCATGTCGGTGACTTCCTCGGGGCGTTCGTCAATCAGCAGGATGAAAAGATAGGTCTCCGGGTTGTTCTTGAGAATCGCGTTGGCAAGCTTCTGCATCAACACGGTTTTGCCCGTGCGCGGCGGCGCGACGATGAGGCCGCGCGAACCTTTGCCGATGGGGCAAACGAGGTCCAGCACGCGGGTGGAAAGTTCTTCCTTCGCGGTTTCGAGAATAAAACGCTTGTTTGGAAACAGCGGCGTGAGGTTTTCAAAGAGCGTCTTGTCCTTGGCCTTGTCCGGCTCTTCGCCGTCCACGGCTTCGACCTTGAGCAGGGCGAAGAATTTCTCCTTTTCCTTCGGCGGCCGAATCTGGCCGGCGATCAGGTTGCCGGTCTGCAAATCGAAACGGCGGATTTGCGAAGGCGAAACGTAGATGTCTTCCGGACAGGGCAGATAGTTGAAACTCTGGGAGCGCAGGAAGCCGAAGCCTTCGGGCAATACTTCCAGCACGCCCTCGGAGAACAGCACTCCGGCCCGCTCGGCGTTTTTCTGCAGGATGTGGAAAATGACCTCGTGCTTGCGCATCGTGCCGAAGTTTTCCACGCCCAGATCGCGCGCCATCTTGTTCAATTCGCCCATCGGCATCGCCTGGAGTTTGGCGATGTTCAGGGAGGTGGCGATGCGGTCGCGCTGTTCCCCGTGGCGCGTATCCGGTCGGGCGGGTGACGCCGGCACATCCGCTTCAATGGGCTTCGTTGGCGGTTGCAAGGCATCGGACTCCTCGACTTTCGCCGGTGCCGGCGGCGCCGGCGCCACGACTTCGGGCGGCATAACCGCCGGCGCTTTGACTCTTGGCGCGCGGGGCTTCTTGGTGATGGCTTTTGACATAGAATGTTTTGGTTAAATTTTCAGATTGGGTGAGACAATTTGGTTGGCGACCCCTTACCCATCAGGGCTTGGACGACCAACGGCTGAAACGGTTCAAAATTGGAATGGCAACCAACCGGGGCGTCCCGAGTAATTCAATCCCTCAATACGACAAGGAAATCTCGTAGTCAACTCAACCCACGTTGGCGCAGTTGCCCGCCGGTGTCAAGACTGTTGATGGAAACGAAACAATTCTTCCCAGGCATTCGGTTCGGAGGACGGGACTGGCGAAAGCCACCATCGCTTCGGCCCGAACCACCGCGGCCTTAAATACGCGGTCATGATCAATCCGATTCGATGCTGATGGCGCACAACGCTCGTCCGGCATCATTTTCCCGCGCTCCAACCGCCATTGAGCATCAACGTGCTGCCGGTGACCATCGCGCGCTCGTCCGCCGCCAGATACAGCGCGGCCGCCGCGACTTCCTCCGGTTTGAGCATGCGGCCGTTCAACTGCGTGGCGGCCATGTCGCGATAGGCCTTTTCGGGGTCGGGAATTCCTGCAAGCGCGCCATCACAAACGGCGCCTCGACGCGGCCAGGGCAAATACAGTTGAAGCGCACCCCCGTATGCGAGTGGTCCAGCGCAAGGGCTTTGGTCAAACCGACGCCGGCGAACTTGGTCGTGGTGTAAGCCAGACGCTCCCGCACGGCAATGACGCCCGCAACCGAAGCCATGTTGATCACGCTGCCGGACTTGCGTTCGAGCATCTCAGGCACGAAAGCTGTGCAGCAATTGAAGATGCCGCGCACGTTTACGGCGAAAAGTCGGTCCAGATCCGCCGCCGTCGTATGCAACAGCCTGCCGACAGGGCCGATGCCCGCAATATTCGCCAGCACGTCTAGCGCACCGAGGGTTTGCGGCGCGCGCGAACATTCGCTTTCGTTCGCCACCTCCAGCGGCAGAAAATTTCCACCGATCTTCGCGGCGACCGCCTTGCCGTTAGGTTCGTCGCGATCAGCGATCCACACCTTCGCGCCCGCCCCGGCGAAAATGGCCGCGATGGCGGCGCCGATTCCCGACGCGCCGCCCGTGACCAAGGCGGTTTTGTTTTGAAGGCTGAACAGCTTCATGGTTTCAAGTCGCAACTTGCTCCGGCTTCTTGCAGCGTGCGATAAACGCCGTTTTCCACCCGAACGGGCTGGGTGAAATGCTCGCGCAGGTGCGGGATGTGTTCGAGGAAAATAACTTCGTGACCAAGACCGATGTGGTTGAACAGAACAAGATGCTGATGCAACTGTCCCATGTCGCCCACATGCGGCACGACCGGCACCCCAAACTTCTTGCAGAGCAAACTTACAGCGAGGAACTCGCTCACTCCCGCCACGCGCACGGCGTCCACCTGAATGAACCCGGCGCACTTGGCCTGCAAATAGTTTTTGAAAACGACGCGGTTCGGGACGTGTTCACCGAGCGCGAGTTTCACGGGCGCGATGGCGTCGGCGAGCGTCTGGTGACCAAGGATGTCGTCGGGGTGTGTCGGTTCTTCGATCCAGAACGGATTCATCGCCCGCAGGTGCGGGCAGATGGACAGCGCCTGCGGCAGCGTCCATTGCTGATTGGCGTCGAGCATGACGCGCGCCTGATCGCCGACGACTTCGCGGACAATGTTTGCGCGGCGGATGTCGCGCTCGGGATCGGGCGAACCAACCTTCAGCTTCATCGCCGTAAAGCCGGCGGCGAGGGCGCGTTGGCAATTCTCGCGCACCTGCTCGTCCGGATAATTGAACCAGCCCACAGAGGTGTCGTAACCAGGATAGCCGGACTTCAACACACCTGCGCGACTGGTGCGAGTCGGCTGGGCGTCGCGGAGAATCTGGAGCGCCTGTTCGCGCGTGAGTTCATCTTCGAGATACGAGAGATCAAGCGTGGCGACGATCTGTTCCGGCGTGAGGTCGAGCAGCAATTTCCACAGCGGCACGCCGCGCGACTTGGCCCAGAGATCCCAACAGGCGTTGGTCACGGACGCGAGCGCGAGTTGCACGATGCCTTTGTGCGGCCCGAGCCAGCGGAACTGCTGCTCGTCGGCCATCGCCTTTTGCCGCGCGCCAAAATCGGCCATGACTTCCTCGATGTTCTGTCCGGCGAGGCGGGCGGCGTAAAACTTCGCGGCTTCGCAGACGAGTTGGTTGCCCTCGCCCAACGTGAAGGCAAGTCCGCTGCCGGTACGGCCCTGTTCGTCCTGCAATAGTGTGACCGCGTAGGAATAGACCGGGTCTTTGTGAATCGCGTCGCTGCCGTGACCCGAGCCGATGGGAAAGCGCGCGTCGCGGGTGGAGATGGTCTTGATGAAGCTCATGGATTGAATTCCGGCACCGCTTCCAACATGACGCCGATGTGTTCGCGTGAGGTCATGGGCGCAATCGAACGTTCAACTGTGCGGATCGGCCAACGAAACGGGCGCGTGGACGTTGTAACCACATTCGCTGCCTCCACTCACCGGCATGAGGCAACCGGTGACGAACTTCGCCTCGTCACTGCACAGGAACGCGGCGACGGACGCGATCTCCTCCGGCTCGGGGCAGTACCCGAGCGCGTGAATCTGTCGCAAATAGGTTTCGATGCCGGCCACGTCCGGCTGGGCTTTGATCCACTGGCGCAGCGTGTCGGTCCAGACGCCGGCGGGGCAAAGCGCGTTGACGCGGATGCCGTCGCGTCCCCAATCCACGGCGGCGCATTTGGTCAGGGCGTTGATCGCGCCCTTGGTCGCGCCATAGACGGCGTGACGTTCCTGTCCGGTGACGCCCGCCATGCTGGAAAGGTTCAGCACACAACCGCGCGCCGCCTTGAGATGCGGGTAGGCCAGCTTGCAGCCGAGGAATACGCTGCGGAGATTCACGTCCACAAGTTGCTCGAACTGGTCAAGGGTCGTGTCCTGGACCGTCGCGGCGGGGAGCGCGATGCCGGCGTTGTTCACCAGAATGTCGAGCCGTCCCCACAACTTCACCGCGTGTTCGATGGCATTCGCGAAGGATGCCGCGTCCGCCACATCCAATCCGTGAAACACCGCCGCGCCGTCCAGCTCGGCGCACAACGCCTCGCCGTGCGGTTGGTCGCGGTCGCCGACGAGCACCCGCGCGCCCTCGGCCACGAACCGCCGGACGATCGCCGCGCCGATGCCCGCCGCCCCGCCCGTGATGAGCGCACACTTGCCGTTGAGTCGTTGCTGTTCCATTCGCAGTGGGTTAGTTCGAGTGAAAAATCTCCTCCATGTTCGCCCACCATTCATCGGGCGCGCGGCTTGCGAGGGGCTGCTGCCACGGTTTGCAAACGGCCCACCACTTTTGCGTGGTTGGATCAGCGGCCATCCTGGCCATGTCGGTGGCAAAGTCGGTGCCGGTGTATTCAAAGTAGCTGAATAGGTACGGCTGGCCGTCATCCAGCGTGCGCAGATAGAGCGAGTAGTTCTGGATGTGGCACTGCTTGATCATCTTCAGCACGTCGGGCCAGGCGGCGGCGTGCAGCTTCTTGTAGTCCTCGATTTTCTCCGGCCGGAGGCGAATGACCATTCCGTAGCGTTTCATGGTTTGGGTTTCATTTCGTGGCGAGGTCGCCGAGATAGTTTCCGTAGGTAAGCAGCAGCACCGCGCCCACCAGCACCAGCAGCGCGAGGCCGATGGTGGTATGGGTCAGGCGGCGACACGTGCGCCACTCGTGCAGAACAATGCCCACCACGTTGCTGAAAAGGACGAGCATGATCATGTGGATGGCCCAGCTCGTGAACTTGTAATGGCCCATGCGCACGTGGCCGAGGTTGTAGAAAAAGAACTGGCCGTACCAGAACACGCCGGTGACGACCGCCATCGCCCAGTTGAGCGGCAGGCTGGCCTTCTCCGGCCCGGCGGGCAGCTCGACCAGTTCGCCCAGCGTCTTGTGCTTCCGGTGCAGGTAGAGGCAATAGATCGCCGTGGTCAGGAAGGCGCCCGTGTTCGAGAAGATGTAAACGACGTTGCCGCGCCACATCCCCGCACCGTGGGCGGTGGCCACGTCGGCAATCGGTTCGCCGGCTTCCAGCGCGAATCCGTAAACCGCGGAGAGCACGCCCGCCAGCAACGACAGCGCCAACCCTTTGGTCAGCGAGAATTGGCCTTTGGTTTTGTTTGCCGTGAGATCGAGTTCCTTGAGTCGTCCGGCCCCGCCCGCGCCCGCGATGCCGATGGCGCCGACCACGATGCCCGCGACGATCCAAGTTGCGCCGGGCTTGCCCAACGTTGAGACCAGCGTGCCCTTAATCAACGGCGGGATCAGCGTGCCGAGGACGCTCGAAAGTCCGACCGCAATGGCGTAGGTCAGCGAGAAACCAATGTAACGAATCGAGATGCCGAATGCCGTGCCGCCGATGCCATAGGCCGCGCCGAGCAGAAACGAATTGAGCATCGCGCTGCGGGGCGCTTCGCGCAGCACGCCGAAGAGGTCGGGAATCGTGAGGCACGCGCCGATGATGGGCAGCAGGAACCAGCAGAACGCCGCCTGCGTGATCCAGTAGCTCTGCCAGGACCAGCCTTTGACGCGTTTCTCCGGCGTGTAGCAGGTGGCGGCGAACGTGGCGCCGACCGCGTGCA
>CAYHFK010000069.1:10481-17497 GCA_964355895.1 uncultured Bifidobacterium sp.
TGGGTGCGCGACGAGCGCGTAACGCAGCACATGCCGGCCGGCGCCGCTGAGCCAGGCGTTGGGATAGCCACGGTATTTTTCCACGGCGTTGAGCAGGTAGATGATGGGCGTGTTGCCGTTGATCTCGCGTCCGGTCAGACCTTGATCGAGCAGCGCGACGCCGCGGCCGTCCATCTGGTAATGCGACCAGCGCACGGCGGGCGTGATGCCCTTGGCGACGCCCGGCAACGCGGCATTCGTCCCGGCCCACGCGGCGTGCGAGAAACCATAGGGCACGCCGCGCCGGACTTCGCGCACCGCGGACGCGAGCGGAAACTCCGCCACAACCACCGTACCGTCGGGGATGTCGTTCAACTCCGTCTCAAACTCAATCCGTGGATGGTCGTGATAGAAAATCATCTGCCGCCGCAACGTACCGCCGCCGATGAAGGCGCTCTCGACCTCCACCACCGTGGCCAGCGGACCGGTGCTCACGGTGAGCTTGGACGCGGTCGCGCTGGAATCCGTCAGGCGATTACGTTCGGGCCGTTCCACCATGGAGTCGCCAGGGCTGACGGGCTGCTTGGGGCGCTCGGCAACGATGACGTTGGCGGGGCCGCCCAGGATTTCGCGGTCGGAGGATTTCAGTTGCAGACTCAGCAGCGCGCCGGTGGCGGGATCAATGCGCACCCGATAGTGCCGCGTCTCGATCACGGGCGGCAACGCGATGGCCTTGGGCGCAGCGGGCGTTTTGGCGGTGGGCTGGAAACCACTCGCGCTCACCGGCGGCAAGTCGAGCTGACAGAGGACTTCGTTGCGGCCGGGGAGCGCCTGACATTTTGAGCCGATCGCCGAGGACAATCGCATCGGGCTTTTCCGTTCCCAGTTCAGCGGGTTGAACACCGTCACGCCTTCCTTTCCGCTCGCGAACGTGCGCGCCGCGCCAGCGAGTGCATTGCGACTGATGCGTTCGACCGATTCAAAACGGTCGCGCACGTCCCAACTGCGTTCGGACTCGAACACCATTCCGCCGGCCGCGCCCCAGAGGGTGTTGCGGTCCATGTTGAGCAGCATTTCCAGCCAGGCGTGGTAGAGCGGTTGGACCGGATAATCGAAGCTTCCGCGCAGGCTGGCGGCGGTGGCGAACATCTCGGCGGCCTGCAACTCCTGCTCGCACTGGCGATACCACGACTTGACGCGCGGGTTCTGGATCCAAAACGCGTTGTAGGTGAACTCCGTTCCGCCGCGCACGGTCGGGAGTTGAATCGCGCCGGACTTGAGGCCGAGCAAAGCGGCGTCGAGGTAGCGGCTCGGCGTGGAGAAGTGCAGATCGTATTGCGGCGCAACCTCCTTGAACTGTTTCAAGAAGAGTGCGGGGTAATCCTTGCAGAGGGGCGCGAGGTTGTAGTCGCCGCTGCCGCCGAGAATCAACACCGGCGCGCCCGCCGGCGTCTGGCGCGGACGGCTCTTCAAGTCACCGGCGTCGGGCCGCTGGCTGTCTTTGTCCGACAGCAACGGTTCCACGCGGTCGCGAATGTCGTCGGCCAGCGACTGCAATTGCTTTTCCGCCAGCGGCGTTTTCGCGCCGAACATCGGGCGCCATTCGAGGTAATGGCCCGGGCTGATCGCGAGCGTGCGCGTGCCGTCGGGCGACTCCAGCCAATGCAGCGTGCTGCCCGAGGGATTGAGCCGGCAATAAACCAGCGCCTCCAGCCCCAAGCCCGACACGATCTGCGCCATTTGCTCGTGAACCCCGGTCACGTCAATCATCCAGCAGAGCCGCGGTCGCACGCCCATCAGCTGCTGTTGCCAGCGCAGCCCTTCGACGCCCATCTTCACCAGCGCCTCGCCGCCGGAGAGATTGATGGTGGGCTCGAGAAAGAACGCGTTGCAGAGTTCGACACGGCCTTCCTGGACGCGCTGTTTCAACTCGGCGAACCGCTGCGGCGCGAAGTTCAGCATCGCGATCAGGTTGTTGCACTCGGACAGCGCGAAGTTGTAAGTGGCGTCGTCGCGCACGCGGTCGAGGTGGTCGAAATAGGAATTGGCGCAATAGTTCCGCTCCGTGGACCAGTCGGCGAGCCAGCCGCAACTGGCCGGGTGAAAGTTCGGGACCACATAGACCGGCTTCACGACCTCGCCCGCCAGACAGGTGGACACGGCCATGACGCTGAGGAGCCACCCAGGCAGGTGTTTCAGCAGAGTGAAACTTTGGGCGGCCCGGGTAACGCCCTTCCTGATTTCAAAGTTCAGATTCACGGTTCGTTTTTGATTTCACTTGATCTTCCCGGCCAGCAACTCGTCATCCACCGCCACACTGAAATCGCGCAGGCGGAAGTAAGTGGCCTTGCCGTCGGGGTCCGGGAACTCGGTGAGCGTCAGGGCGAAGTCGCCTTTTCCCCCGAGGCCAAAGCCAGGCTTCCACACTTGCACGCGACAGCCGAGGCCCTCGGGACGCACGGCGTCACTCGGCACCGGGTCCGTCAGCGACGCGGGATCGAGCGCGAGGTAGCCCAGTTCGGTGCCGTCGAGTTTGGCGAGGGCGGCGTTCTGGGCGGGATTGAGGCAGAAGAGTTGCGGGCCGCGCATCACGGCCACTCGCCCCGCCTGGCGCTGACGTCCCTTTACCAAGCGCCACGGCATCGGCAGGTCGAGCGCGACCTGGTCGCCGGACTTCCATTCGCGAGTCACTTCAAAAAACGCGCCTGACTTCACGTCGCCTTTGACGGGCCGGCCATTGATGGTCACGCTCGTGCCATGCGCCCAGGCGGGGATGCGGAGTTGCAGCGGAAATTTCACGGGACGCGCCGGATCCAGTTGCAGTCGGATGCGGCCTGAGTTCGGGTAATCGGTTTCCTGCCGGATCGTGAGCGGCACGTTCTTCCCCACGGACACCTTCGCCTTTGCGGACGTGTAGAGGTTCACGGCCACGCCGTCGTGAGCGCGGTAGAACACCATCGCGGGAAGTTCGGCCACGATGCGGCGGAAGTTGCACGGGCAGCAGTAGGTGTCGGTCGGCCAATAAGCGCGCTCGCCTTCGGTCGGCGCGAAGTAGCGGAGACGGCGGCCGTCGGGCGACTGCGCGGCGAAGAGCGCGTTGTAAATCGTGCGCTCGATGAGATCACCCATGCGCGCGTCGCCCCGGAGCCGGAGCAGGTTGTCATAGACGCGCAGTTGATACGCCGTGGCGCAAGTCTCGCCGAGATCGCCGCGACCGTCCTGGTCGTCGGTCCAAATCTCGCATTGGCCGGCGCCGCCGGTGATGTGCAAGCCGTCGTGGTGCAGCATGAAGTCGAGCGCACGATCCGTCTGGGCGAGCAGGCGGCGGCCCGGGTGGGTGCGGTAAAGTTCGAGCTGCGCGAGGCAACGCGCCAGGTAGGCATAGATGTGCCCTTCGATGCCGGACCGTCGCCCGATGACGATGGGCAGATCCCATTCCGGCAGCGCCCGCGTCTTCGTGACGAAATCGAGATAGGACGCCGCGCCGGTCTGACGATGCAGCGCGAGCATCGTGCGCTCGATGCCGGTGACGGCAACATTCTGCGCCACCGAGGTCTGCTGTCCCCAATCCTTCGGCAGTGCGGACCAATTTCGCACGAGGTAATCCGCCGCTTTCCGCGCGGCGGTGAGCGACCGTTCGCCGCCAAAATATTCGTAGTCCGCCAGCAAAGCCCAGATGACGTAGCCCATCTCGTGAATGTCCCAAAGGCCGCGCACCCGTTGCGGTGGCGCGATGATGCCGATGTAGCCGTCGGGCTCCTGCGCCTTGAGCGTCTCTTCAACGAGGCGCTGCTTCAACACCAGCACACGCGGATCGCCGGTGTTGGCGGCGAACTTTACGGCGGCATCAATCAATTTGCCCAGGCCGATATAGCCGTCCTTGGCCGTCTTCGCCTTGAACGACGGGAGGAAATCGCGGTCGGCGTCGAGCGCGAGCAGGTTGTTCGTCACGGTGACAGAAATGCGGCGTCCGATTTCGCCGCCAACCTGCACGTCGCGGAGCTTGAGGGTTGTGAGTGTATCCGCGGCGGAGGCGGTGTGTGGCGAGAGGAGAACTAGCGCAAGGAGAACAGCGATGAACCGCAGAGGCACGAAGAGCGCGGAGAACAAAACCCAAGCCCGGCAGGGCGAAAGAGAATAGCCCACCGATTCATCGGTGGGACAATGGGACGAGAACGGGCGAGTCCCGTGAGGGACGAAAGAAACGCCGGTAGCCAGTCCAGCATTCCTGCCGTCCCTGACGGGACTCGTCTGCTGGCCGATTTGCGACCCAGCGTTGAAACGCTGGGCTATTTTCTTTCGCCCTACCGGGCTGCCGATTCTTTCGCTCCGTCTTTCAGCACCGCAATCTGCGAACATCGTCGCGTGCTGCGACAATTTTTGCGGAGCGCGGCTCGTCTGCGTTGATCCCTGCGCATCTCCACGGTTCAAGCTGGCTTGGTTGGTTTTCATGGCCGTTGTTCAAACCTGTTCCTCAAACTCACCGAGTTGGATCGGGTAAGTCCCATATTCGCGCACGAGCTTCACGATGTAATCATAAGTGTGGCCGGAAACGCTGCTGCTGACGGAGTGGTCGGATTGAAAAATCATTCCGCCGCCCTTGGCTGCATTGAGCTTGCGCAGCACTTCGCGGCGAATGGCGTCGCGGTCGCCGCTTTCCCAAACCTGGATGTCGCTATTGCCGCAGAAACCGATGCGGTGGCCGTATTGCCGGCGCAACTCCACGGCGTCCATGCCGGCCTTCACTTCGAGTGGGTTGTAGGCATCAATGCCCATCTCGATGTAGTCCGGGAAGATCGCCTTCACGTTGCCGCAACCGTGGTAAATGACCGGCAAGCCCGCGGCGTGCGCCGCCTCGGCCATTTGTGCGACCCACGGCTTGAAGAACTCCCGCCAGTAGCGCGGCGACATAAACGTGCATTTCTTGTAAGCCACGTCGCCCCAGATCACGAACCCATCGAGCAAGCCCGCGCCCGCTTCGATCTCGGCCTTGGCCATTTCAAGATAGAATGCGCCGATACGATTGATGACCGCGCCCATGCGCTCCGGGTATTCCGCCATCCACATCATGGCGTTTTCCTGGCCGATCAGCCGGGTGAGGCACTCGCTCGCCTCGATGATGCTGCCGTAAACCGGGAAGTCGGGCCAAAGCGATTTCACGGTTCCGATCCACGCGGGCGAGTTGCGCTGGAAGCCGTCGCCCACCCCGGCGATCTGGTTGTCGCCCGCCGCGAAAAATCGCCGCCGGTCGCGCGGATCGTCGAACGAGGCGCGCTCCAGTTTCTCGAAGGAATCCGTCTCCCACGTGCGCATCTCCGGCATGGGAAACTCGAAATGCTTGTGCATGATCGCGCCGAAGCCGGTCTTCACGACCACTTCCTCCGCAGTTTCCCTGATTGTCTCGAACGGGCGAATCCAAGGGTCCATGTTGGGCACGGTGACGATCCAGTCGAGGTCGTAGTGATAATAGGGATTCGCGTCGGCGGGCAGACCCAGTTCCTTGCGCCAGCGTTCGGTGAAGCTGCCCCAGAAAAAATCGCTGATGGGAACGCGATCCGGCTCCTCGTGCCGCAGCGCCTGGGTCAGGCGCTGGAGTTTCTTGAGACAATTCTCCGTCCTTGGGGCGGTGGGGTCGGACTTCGCGGCGGTGTCAAACATGCCTTTCATAGCGCGTCTCGCGGGGAAGCAATATCAGGGGTCGCCTGACTTTACAATCGGATACCTCCCGAGCCGAATCGACAGCGTAGCAGCCCGGCAGAGCGAAAGAAAATAGCCCGGCGATTTATCGCTGGGTTTCCGGGGCGACGGGGGAACGAGTCCCGGCAGGGACGAAAGAATATGATTGCCATCATGCTCAATGATTTCTTCCGCCCCCACGGGGCTTGGACGGGTTTGTTGGCCGTTGTCCCAGCGATGAATCGCTGGGCTATTGTCGGTCGTCCCTGCGGGACTGTGTCTGCACGGTGCAGAAATCGTCGCGTTCAAGGACGAGCGCCACGCCCGTTACTGGCTGGCGCAAGCCTTCCCTATGCTGCTGGTGATCCGGGATGTCGTGTTCCCCGTCATCGTTTGAACTCCTCCGCCAGGGCCATCGCCATCTGCGCCCATTGCCAGAGCCGCTGCGGCTGGTAACGCACGGTGGAGATGTCCTTCATGATGAGTTCGACGTGGCAACCGCGCGCCCGCTCCAGCACAGTGCGCAACTCGGCGCGCATCTCGTGCAGGCGGAAGTTGTCTTCGGCGAAAAACGCGGGGTTGGGTTTGTAACTAAAAACGTATTTGTCCTGCACGTTCTGCACCGCGCGGTCCAGCTTGATGCGGTAATTCATCGAAATTTTCCGCAGGTTCGGAATGCGGCGCAGCAGGTCCAGCTTGAAGTCGAGCGGTTCGCAACAGCCGTAGTAGTTCAGGCCCCAGCGCGAGAGCCACGGCAGGTCGTGCCGCAAAGCATGTTCCCAGTGCATCTCCGGCGAGACTTCCGAGAAGATTTGCGCATTGGAACAGCCCCACATTTGGCGCGGCTGGACGCCCGTGGCGCCAGCGGCGGCGGGCAGGGCTTTGGTGTAGCCGTAGCCGCCGGAGCCGATGCGCGTGTTGTTGCTGTCGAGGGAAAGAAGATTCTGCGCCGCGAACTGGTCCAGCTCGGTCATCCAGGCGGAGGCGAGCCGTTGCACGCAGGCGTCCACGAAATCCGGGCGGTCATGGAGATCGAGCATCGCCTCGGTGACGCCGTACCACCGGATCAAATAGTCCCACGGCGTGTACCAGATATGCGTCTGGCCGACTTGCTTCACGGGCAGGAGGCCCTGGCAGATTTCGCTCATCGCCGCGAAACGAAACTCGGTGGCGATCCGGTTGTGCGTGATGCGTGGCATCTTGATCTTGTCGAGGTCTTCGGGCTGGCGAATCTGGATGTTGAAGTGGCGCGACACGATCGGGTTCGCCTCGTCGGTCTTCGCCACGTCCACATCCTCGATGATGCCGAAGTCGGTGCTCTCGATGGCGAGCGGACACTCGATGAAATCGGACACGATCAT
>CAYHFK010000070.1:0-14149 GCA_964355895.1 uncultured Bifidobacterium sp.
CGCCCTCACCGTCCCTCTCCCCCAGGGAGCGGGAGAATCTTCGTCCGTCTCCCGGCAGATCGGACCCGCCTCCGAACCGAAGTACGCAAGCCGGTGATGGCGGAAGCGACTTGGAAATTTTCAAGCAACGCGCCAGGGCGCTTCCTTCTCCCTCCGCCTTCGCCTGGCTACGGCGCGACAAGCGGGGCAGAAGGTCAGTGAAGGCGAGCGTCAATCCTGAATACACTCGCACTCCGTGCCGCGGCATTGATCCAACTCCACCGAAAACACCGAAGGATCGGGGATTCGTTCCAAGTGCTCCCGGACGAATTCTACTTGCCGTTGACCAATGGATCTTCAAACCGCCGCGAGGTTGCATACACATGGACGTCGCGGGGCTTGATGCCATCGGTCAATTGGCGGCCAACGACCGGATGCGCTTCAGGCGAGTAAAGCCGGTAGAGGGTTCGCCCGTTAAGTTTCGCCGGCAAGCCTTCGAGCGAGAAACGCAGGCCGTCGCCCGTTTCGTTGACGACCAGGAGGACGAAATCATCGTCCACGCGGCGCGCGGTGCAGAGGATACCCTTGCCGTCAATCGAACCGTAGGTCGCGGCCTGACGCACCACCGGGGATTTGAGCGGCGGAGCGACGAGGGCCGGTTCGAGCGCCCGAAGTTCGCGCGCGACTTGGAGCAAATCCCGCCAGAGCCGGGGACGACCGGTCGCCGGTGTGCCATCATCCTCAACAGGTTTCATGTACGCCGTGCCCCAGTAAAGAATCGCATTCGCACCGTGGATGATCGCGTCGTAGGCCATGAAGCGCGACTCGGCCCAGGTCGGCCGCCGACCGATGCCCACGGCGATCTCGTGTTCACTGATCTGCTTTCGCAAGTCGCGCCAGCCGAAGCCCTGCAACACCATGGCGCAGGCTTTCCCCGGCGCGGCCTGTTGCATCCGTCTGGTGTAAGCGCCCACCGATGTCAGGCTCATGTCGAGCAAGTCGCTGTGGCCAACGGTCAAGTTGGCCGGGGCCGGATAAATGTCGCAGCCAGCCATGTCCGCCGCGCGATTGTACAGGCGCAGGTCCTCGAGCGAATTGCGGGGCGCGTGGTTCAGCCAGACGACATGGCGGGCGTCAACCTCCCGTAGCGCGTGGATTCCGGCGGTGACGCCGGCGCCGCTCTTACGCACGCGGGCCGCGGCATCATCAATGCGAACCGCTGCGTTGGGCACGGGCCGGCCCGCCTGGCGCCAGAACTCGGCGCGCGCGTTCTCGAATTCAGCGTAAAGGCCGCGATCGAACAAGTCGCGGGCGCGGCGGCTCAACGCTTCGAGTTCGGCCTTTCCCTGCGCCGTCATGCGCATCGTTTCAAGCTCCGGGCGGATCTGCTCCATGGTCGCCCACCAATGGTTCCAGAGGAGTTCGTCCGGAGCTTCCCAGACCAGCAGCGCCGGGTGACCCACCACCCGCCGCACCGTCTCCGTGAGTTGTTGGCGGCGGTTGGCCGTGTCCGCGCTCAAATCCAGCGCGCCGCCCAGGTTCACCCACGCCATGGCGCCGACGCGGTGGACGCGGTCCAGTTCGGCAACCTCAGGGGCAGATTGAATCAGGTTGAATCCCGCCTCGACTGCCTCCTTGAGTACGGCGTCGTCCTTTGGATTTTCGTACAGACCGAGGATGAAACGGGGTTGTCCGTTCACCATCAGCATCCGCTCCTTGCTCAACAATGCGCCCGAGCCAGCGAAAGCGGACGTAACCGGGAGCGTTGTGGCGGCCAGAATGAGGGCCGTCAACTTGAGCAGGATCCTTCCCATAAACCACCGGGTAGGGCGCGTCACTCCGTGCGCGCCGGGCTTGGTTGAACGTGGCGGCGGCGCGCACGGAGTGACGCGCCCTACCCGTTTCCCCGGTTCATGGCGGCGGTGCGCGATCAGAAGGGCAGGAAGGTTTTCTGTGCCTCGGTTGGTTGGCCAATGGCGGACAGAATTGGGAGTGAATTCGTTTCTCATGATTTTCTTTTCAGTGCAATCTTCGGCTTTGTTCAACGGTTGCGTTTGGGGGCTTCCTTCAGATAACGCACTTCGTAAGCGTAGCCCGCCGTCTGTCCCTTCTCCAGCGACACGACTTTGGAGGTCAACTCCAGGTTGACCTGCTGTCGCGACGCGTCCCAGAACAACCCCAGCGCGCTGAATTCCTGCGGATCGAACCGCTGTTCCACGCCGAACTTCGCCTGGTGATTGAAGTAGGCGTAAGCGCCGCCACCCACGGCGTCCTTCACGATCGCGCGCTGTTCGTCGGTGGACATCGCGGCGGTTTCTTTTCCGTTGGCCTGCATCCACGAGGATTGCTTCACGTAGATGCCCAACACGGCGGGGTCAATGGACATTGTGGCCGTGTCGTATTCGGGATGCGCGAGGACCTCGAAGGTGCGCGGCGCATCGGCGGTCAGCTTCGTCTCGAAACGAACTGCGTCGCCCATCAGGGCAATACTGCGTTCGAGTCGGGCGCCGTCCTTCGTGGTCAAAGTGAGGCGAACCTTCTGCGGCTCGGCTTGTGCCTCGAAGGCGAGAATGTTCTCGGGCGTCGGGCCGTCGCCCTGCTTCACCCACTCCTCGTGGCGGAAGCGATTGAACGCCCGCGGCGCCCGCGCAACATTGCGGCCCGTGGGCTTGTAAGTCATTTCGACCACCTTGCCGTTGCTCTCCGGCAGCACGACCACGCGCCAGAAATCGTTTTCCAACTGCACCGCCTTCAGCCCGGCATGCAGCCGGCGCAGGAGGCCGAGGTAGCGCTCGGTCGAAATCATCTCGTCATCCATCGTCACGCCGAAGCGCTGGCACAGCGCGGCGTACTGATCCAGCAGGCTCGTGCCGAATTCAGACAAGTCCGGATAGCAGACGCCAGCGCGATACGTCAGTTTCATGCTCGACGCGCTCAGCGCCGCGCGATAGGCGCAGAGGGACGCCTTTTCGATGCGGGCGCGAACCGCGTCGGATCGGGCCAACGACAAAGCTTCCTGGAAATACGCCATGATGCGACGCGCCGATTCCGGCGTGATGCACAGCGAGGACTCGGTCGGAAAACATGTTGGATGCGCTCCCGACTTGCCGGCGAGGTCGTGATAGTACTTCAAGTAGGCGATGATCGGCCCGGCGGACTCCGCGTAATGCAGGCGGCAGAATTCCTCCGCCTCCTTCCAACTGTCGCGGCCCGGTTTCCAGAGACAGCGCGCCATGACGTAATTCCGCAGGTCGCTGAGTTCGGTGGAAAAGCCATTGCCCGCCGCCTGCATGAAAACGCCCTTGCCGTTGTTCTTCGCGAAATACGAAACACTCTTCCCAATGCTGCGCAGGTTCGGGAACGGCAGCACGTAACCCTTGAAGTTCGTGTTGTAGTGCCAGATGAAGACGTTTTGCGCGATCTGCTTCCAACCCGCCATGTCCGCACAGAACGAGCGATTCAACGGACAAGAGGAATCATCAATCGCATGGAAGTCGCAGCACTCGATGCTGCACAACTGGATCATCACGTTGCGCCGTGGCTTGATCGTCTTGGGTGGCTTGCGTGTGTAGAGATACGCGTAAGTGCTGATCAACACCTCGGGATGGGTTTTCTCGATCCGCTCGGCGACCGCGTTGACAAAGGCGAGCGTCGCGCCGGCGTGCGATTCCTCCCGCACATCAATCGCGGCACAGCCCGGACAAGTGCAATAACTCTCGTTGTCCATCTGCGCGATGTTGATGTTGCGCGCGGTCGGGTTCTTCTTGATTTCCTCCAGCACCGCATCCACGACCACCCCGACCAATTCCGGGTTGCTCATGCACAACTGCGGCCCGCCGCCGCCCTCCGCCAGCTTCCGCTGCCCGCCAACGAGCGCGAAATACTCCGGGTGTTCCTTGCCAAATTTTGCCGGCGGGACGAGGTAGGCGACGTTGTGGCTCACCAGTCGAAAGCCCGTTCGCCCGCCGAGCTTCGGGTCGTCGCTCACCGTGTTGACGCGCAATCGCGCCGCGAACTCCGGATACCGGCTGCTTTCGCCGTAGTACGACCAGCGAAAGGCAAACGTAGGATTCAGCACCTGCATCCCATGGGGAATCTTTCGTGCCGCGGCGTTCGCCGGATAATACGTGTCATCGAAGGTCAGAAAACGCACGCCGCACAGCGCTTCGAAAAATTCATAAACGCCGTAAAGCGTTCCACGCGGCCGGCCCCCATCAATGCACACAGCCTTCGGTCCAACCCGAATGCGCAGCGCTTCCTCGCCCAACGCACGACGGTCGGTTGGCTGACCAGAACGGAGGACCGCGTCCGGTCCGATGAACACCGCGCCGAAGTCCGTCGTCGCTGTCTCCACGAGCGGCAGTTCCGTGCCGGTCATTTCCTGGAACAGGCGCTGGAACTCGGTGGCGGCAAACCGCTCCGATTCCGTTGCGGCCGGGTCACACACAATTTTCCAAGCGGTCATCGCCGCCGGCGTAATGGCACCTTTCTGCGCTCGTGCGGTCGCCGCCGCGGGTTCGGGGGGCCGAACCCCATCGCTGGCGGGTGGCTCGGCGGCGATTGATAAAAAGGATGTAACGCTCAGGGTGTTGATGAGGGCGAGGAGGGGCAGCCAAACTCTCCTCACTGTCGCGCCGGCCTGGGAGAGCTTGCGGTTGGTGTTCATAGCACAAGCGTGCCGACCATGCTCCGCGACGTCAAATCCAGAAACGTAAAACAGCGCCGGGGCGTGGTGGTTTCGAGTTGAATCTTCGCGCTCAAACCGTAATGCTGCAACCACTGTGATCACACATTTAACGATTAATACCATGCGACAACATTTCGCTTCCACGTCCCTTCTGTGCGTGTTGCTCACCGGCCTGACTTCCCGGGCGGCTGAAACACCTTCCATCACCGTCGGCACTTTCAAACAGGAAGTGCGGCGGGAATTCACCGCCGCGGACGGGCTGCCAGCCACTGCGACTACTGCCGTCGTGGTGTTGGATGCCAAGACGGTTCTCGCCGGGACGACCAATGGCCTGGCCCGGTTCGCCAATGGCCGGTGGACAGCGGTGAAAGGCACGACGGGTGCGCCGGTGGAAGCCTTGGCGACCAGTAAGGACAAAGTCTTTTTGGTCCTTAATGGCCGGCTGCTCTCGCTCCAAGGCGACAAGTTGAACCTCATTGCTCCATTGCCGCCGGGCGTGAAAGTGAACGCGATCAGCGTTGGCGAAACCATTTACCTGGCCACCGATCAAGGCTTGTTTGAAAACACGGGCAGCACGTTGAAACCGGTGGCGGCCCTGAACGACGCGTTGGGCGAGAACAAGTCGGTTTTCCAAGTCGCCGTCGGGCCGCGCGTAGTGGTCGGCGCGGCGGCGGGACTTTTCCAGCAGGAGGCCAAAGACAAATGGATGCGTTTGTTCCCGGCGGACAAGACGGGTCGCAGTTGGGCGCCGGTCAACGTGCGCGGGGTGACCTACGATACGCAGCGGCGGTTGTGGTTCGCGTCCCCCCAAGGCGTGGGCCGGTTCGACAAGGAGTGGACGCTGTTCATCGGGGCTGACGGTTTGCCGTATAACGATTTCACGACGATGGCGGCGGGCGAAAATGGCGCGGTCTGGTTTGGGACGCGCATGGGCGCCATCCGTTACGACGGGCAAAACTGGGAGTATCGCGAGGGCCGGCGTTGGGTGCCGGACAATGTGGTCAACGGCATCGCGGTCACGCCGGAAGGAAACGCCTGGTTCGCCACGGCGGCGGGCTTGAGCCTGATCGAACGCCGGCCAATGACGCTGGCGGAGAAGGCGACAATTTACGAAAACCAGATTGACGCTTTTCATCGGCGGACGCCGTGGGAATACGTGCTCGAAGTCAACGTGGCGAAACCGGGAACGACCAATCAATTCACGCAGAGCGACAGCGACAATGACGGGCTGTGGACGAGCATGTACGGCGCGGGCGAATGTTTTGCCTACGGTGCGACGAAAGATCCGCAGGCGAAGAAGCGGGCGCAAAAGGCATTCGAAGCGTTGCGCTGGCTCGGCGAGGTCACCCAAGGCGGCGAGCATTCACCGCCGCTGGGCTACGTGGCGCGAACGATCCTGCCCACCACCGGGCCGGATCCGAATATCGGGCGGCTGGAAGGTGACAAGCGTGAAAAGGCGACCAGCGATTCGCTCTGGAAAGTCTATGAACCCCGCTGGCCCAAGAGCAAGGACGGCCAGTGGTATTGGAAGAGCGACACCAGCTCCGACGAACTCGACGGGCACTTTTTCTTTTACCCGCTGTACTACGATCTGGTTTGCGAAACCGAGGCGGAAAAGTCCCGGGTGCGGGAACATCTGCGGGCGCTCATGGACCACATTGTCAGTCACGACTTCAACCTGGTGGATCACGACGGCACCCCGACCCGCTGGTCGGTTTATAATCCCGATGCGCTCAATCACAACCCGCTGTGGGCCGAGGAGCGCGGCCTGAAATCGTTGAGCCTCCTCTCTTACCTTGCCGCCACCGAGCACGTCACGGGCGATCCGAAATACCGCCAGGCGATCAATCTGCTCCGGGAGAAACACGCTTACGACACCAATCTCAAAGTCCCCAAACACCAACGGGGCGTCGGCTCGCCCAACCATTCGGACGACGAAATGGCGTTCATGTGTTTCTACAACCTGATGAAATACGGCAACGATCCGAAACTCACGCACCAGGTCGGCTATGCGTTCTTTTGTTACTGGATTCTGGAGTTCCCGGAGATGAACCCGTTTTTTAACTACTGCTATGCCGCGTTCGGGGTCGGGCGGCAATATGTCAATCCTTGGGGCACGCAGGAAATATCGCCGTGGCAAGGCTGGCTCGAAGACTCGGTGGATACGCTGAAGCGTTTTCCGCTCGACCGATTCAACTGGCGGCATACGAACGACCGCCGGCTCGACCTCGTGCCGCTCATGCGCCAGACCTACGATCCCTATGAAACGAATTACCGACCGCGCGGCTACCGGGTCAATGGCAAGGTGATGCCGGTGGACGAACGCTTCTTCAACCACTGGAACCACGATCCGTTCGAACTGGACACCGGTGGCGGCGGCAATGAACTCGCGACCGGCACTGTCTTCCTGCTGCCTTACTACATGGGCCTCTACCATGGGTTCATCAAGTAGCCAATAACTCCCACCTCAACCGACGACTTGCCGTGCGAAAACTTGCGCTGACAATCTGGTTGGGATCGTTGCTCGGCGTGAACCTCTCGTCCGCCGGCGTATTCGGTGACAAGCCGGAATGGCAGATTGATTTCGGCGAGGCGGTCGTCGGTCATCCCGTACCCGTGGGCAGCGTGGACGCGACGAAGGGAATCCTGGTCACCTTGCGCGCCGGCAAAGTCGTCTTGATAAATCCGGCGGGCGAAAAAGTCCTGACCGTGACGCTGGATCTGCCGTGCGAAACACCGGCGGTAGCTGGCGAACTTCTCGGTAAAGGGATTCCGTCCATCGTGGCCGTGGACGCACGAGGTTCAATTTACTGCTTCACCGAACACGGCGAACGCCGGTGGAAATTTCCGCGCGCGGTGAAATCCGGCGAGTTTCGTCTGCCTGTCCTGGCTGATCTGGACGGCGATGGAAAACTGGAAGTGATTGTGACCGATAGCTACGGCCATCTACAGGCGCTCGATGCGGCGGGCCGTTTGCGGTTGGAAGTCGCCGCCACCCAGTATCGCGTCGGCGTGCCCGCCGTGGGCGATGTCACCGGCGACGGCAAACCTGAAATCATTTTCGGCACCGAGGCGGGCGAGGTTTACTGCCTGAACGCTTCGGGCGAAGTCGTGTGGTCCACGACGCTGGACGCCTGTTTCGGGCGGGCGTTCCCGCTGATTGCGGACGCTGATCAGGATGGCGGATACGAAGTTTATTTCCCGACCGCGTTTAACAATCCTCACCCCGGACTCTTCGCGCTCGACGCGCGCACCGGCAAGCGGTTGTGGAAAGCGCCCTCCGTTTTGCAATCGTACCGCTCGACCGTGGTGGCTGATCTGGACGGCAACGGACGAAACGAAATTTTGTTTGGCGACAAGAACAGCAGTCTCTTCTGTCTCGATGCCAAAGGCCGACAACGCTGGACCACGCAGTTGTCGGGCCGGGGAATTTTCTTTGCGCCGGCGGTCGCTGATCTGATGGGTAATGGCGCCGGCACAATCTTCGCCGTCGTGCGCGGCGCCGGCAGCGATGGCAAATCGCTCTACGCGCTGGACGCCCAGGGTCAAACGCTGGACGCGCTTCCGCTCCCCGGCGGCGGTGGCTCATCACCCCTGTTGTGCCGCTTTGCCGGGCGCTCCGAGGTCCGCTTGCTGGCGTTGTCCGCTGGCGGCCAATTGCTTTGCTACCGGCCGGAGCAGGGTGCGGGTGGGGCAAAAATCGTTTGGCCCGGCATCCGCAATGACCTCGCGAATTCCGGCTTCGTTCAATCCGCCAAACCAAGGCGGCAGAAAGCTCAAGCCACGAAGACAAAGCCCGTCGTCGCCGCGACCCAGCGGCCGGCGTTCGCCGGAAGCAATCCGTTGCCGCTTACCCACGGCAGCCCCGAGGCGGGACTGCTCAGCGTAAAGGTTGTGGCTCCCGATAAGAGCACCTGGGTGGATTTGATCCGCTTGACGCCCGGGCTCAACGAAACCAACGCGACGTTTGATGCGTTTACGCCGGGGGATTACGATGTGACCCTTCAATGGCATGAGACAAAACGCAATGCCGTCCTGCGGTCCGAACACTACGTCTATCACCTCGACCAAGACTACCGGGCAGATGCCGCGCGGCTTGCGGAGGTTGTCGCCGAACTGGAACGACTGGGCAAGGAAGCCCCGGCAACGGCGGCCTTGGCGGCGCATTTTCGGGAATCAGTGGCGGCGGCCTTTGAACAAGCTCGTCGAACCGGGAGCACGGCGAACTTCGACGCATTGCGGCGGCAGTGTGATTATTCCCGGGCGCTGATTCGTTATTGCCACGACCGGAAATTCGCCGGCGGTGTGCTGCTGCATCAGTTGACCAATCCTTGGGAGAATTTCGACGCCACCGCATTGTTCAACCGCGTGGCCGGGCCAGCGAACTCCATCGCCGTCAGCCTGCCCGGCAACAGTTACGAATCGGCGGCGGTTGCTTTGAGCAATCTGAAAACAAATGCCGCGACCTTCCGGTTGTCGTGCGGCCCCTTCCAAACTGGCACCAATCAAGTGGCAG
This sequence comes from uncultured Bifidobacterium sp., assembly GCA_964355895.1. Classification (GTDB taxonomy): domain Bacteria; phylum Verrucomicrobiota; class Verrucomicrobiia; order Limisphaerales; family JADLHS01; genus JADLHS01. The sequence goes on from CAYHFK010000070.1 coordinate 9,183, forward strand.
CGCCGTCGGTGCTCGAAATTCGCGACGTCCTGAGCGTCCGCCCGGACGGCACTGGCCCGCTGACCGAAGATCCGCTGCCGTTGCTGGGCGAAAGCCAGACCGTGAAGCTGGCGCCGGGTGAAACCCGCAAACTTTGGCTGACGTTCCGCAGCCAGGCGCTGGCGGCTGGGACGTATCGGGCCACGCTCAAAATCGGCGACCTGGCGGGGACAGAATCCCCGGCGGAAATTCCCGTGACGATGGCTGTTTCGCCCGTCCGGCTGCCGGAGCGATTTACCTACCGCGAGTGCAATTGGCTTTATCTAAACGCCATCAGCGACGAGGCGCTCCAGGACGCAACGATGAAGGATGCGCTGGAACACGGGATGAACGTCTTCGTCATCCCTTCGGTGTCCGTCCCGGTGGATGAGTTGGGAAATCTGGGAACCGCCGACACCGAAGCGCCGGACAAGTTGGTCCGCAAACTTCGGGGCCGTGCGTTCTTCCTGATCTCCGGGCCGATCTCCGTGCAGTGGCCCGCCGCCGCCAAACCCGACGCGGAATTACGCGACCAGACTTTTGCCCGGGCGCTCCGCTGGTATGCCGGCCACATGCGCTCGCTGGGTTGCGATTACGAGGACTACGCGATTTATCTGCAGGATGAACCGGGCTTGTTGGGTCACGATGCCAACTTCGAGGCGTATGTGGCGCAGGTGAAACAATTCAAAACCGCGGATCCGCGGATGCAACTCTACGCCAATCCGGCGGGCGGCGCGCGCGCCGAACTCCTGCGACCGATCCAGAATTTGATTGATGTGTGGGCGCCCGACCTGCATCTGGTGCGGGAACAACCGGCGGAACTGAAGCAGCTCTTTCAACGCGCCAAACATTACTGGCACTACGAAGCGCCCGGCGACCAGCGGGAGCTCGATCCGCTGGGCTTTTATCGCGTGAAACCATGGGTCGCTTTTCAACAAGGCATGACCGGCGGCGGCTACTGGGTTTACAGTTCGAGCGAATTCTGGTCGGACAATTCCGCCGGTGGCACCGAATACGGAACGGTTTATCCGACGGCTAAAGGTCCGGTGACAACCAAGCGCTGGGAGGCGTCGCGCGAGGGCATCCAGGATTTCGAACTGCTCTGGCTGGTGCGCAAAACCGCGAAGTCATCAGTATCCACGGCCCGCAAAGCGGCGCTCGACTTGGTTGATGAAGCCGTGAACTTCGTGACGCAGGGACAGGAAACCGTCACGGACATCAGCCGCCACGTCCGGCCCTATACGCCAGATTACCAGAAGTGGATGGACTACCGCCGGCAATTGGTTCAGATGCAACTTCGATTGACGAATTAGCTCCCTCCGCGACCGCCTCGCTCTTATGACGACTCGCCAACACAAGCTTTGGGTTTATTGCCTGGTGCCCGCCGTCGCAATGTCGCTGGGGTGGGGGTTGCGCGGTTTCATTGGGGGCGGGCCGATGGGCGCAATGATCCCGGGCGCGATGGTGGCACTGCTCTTGTCCCTGATCCTTGGTTTGGACAAATCTACAAGTGCGATGCTGGCCGCCTTCGGAGCCATCGGCGTCGGTTTCGGCGGACAGATGACTTATGGGCAGACCATCGGGTTCATCGTCCGACCGGAGACATTTTTCTGGGGCCTTTTGGGATTGAGCCTCAAAGGCGGAATCTGGGGTCTGATCGGCGGCACGTTCCTCGGACTCGGCTTGATTCAGCGACAGATTCGCCGCAAAGACCTTCTCATCGGTCTGGGGTTGCTGCTGGTCGGAACACTCATTGGCTGGAAATTGATCAACGAGCCCCGGCTGATTTACTTCTCCAACCCGGACGATAAACCGCGGGCCGAGATTTGGGCGGGCCTCCTGGTGGGAACGCTATTTCTGCTGGGTTACCTTGCCCTTAAAGGTCACGCGAAAATTCCGCTCTCCTTCGCGCTGTGGGGCACCCTGGGCGGCGCCATTGGATTTGGCGGTGGCGGACTGTGGATGACCCTGGGCAAGACATTGCCGGCGGCGAAACAGTGGGTCAGTTGGTGGAAGCTGATGGAACTCACGTTCGGCTTTTGTTTCGGGCTGGCCCTGGGCTACGCCGCCTGGTTGAAGCGCGCGGCGATTCTGTCGGCGCAAGCCAACCCGCCGCCCGCCACGCTTCGCCTCCCCGCGATTGGGTGGGCCCTGGCCGCGACCGCGATCATGGGTTTTGTCGCGTTGTGGTTGGATGCAAACATCGGGATGGTCTGGGGATATACGTTCTTGGGAGTTGGCCTGCTGATCATCGCGCTGGTTTCGGAACAACTCGCCTGGCAGATTGCGCTCATCGTCACCTACTGCGCCTTTGCCCTGGACCTCACGGAATACTTTAATCAGGAACAGACGTTGACCAGCTCGCTTGCCGGATGGGTTCTCGTTGGCGCCACGGCGTTGGGGTTCAGCTTCCTGGTCGCGCGCCGGGAGCAAAGTGGAAAGCCAATGGTGGGATGGGCGTTCCTCGGACTGACATGGTTGGCGGTTTTGGTTTCCTATCTCAAAAGCCTGATGCACCCAAAGCTGACGTTCGCCCACGGAACGGTGGAATTGATCTTCACGCTCGCCGCCGTGGCGCTGACGTGGTTCGTCGCCCGGGAAATTTGCCGGGGCGAGGCCGACAGCGAAGCGATTCGGATTTAGCCAATCGCCGCGACCAATTTACCGGCTGACCGGGGCGAGAGTGAGTCGGACAACACGCACTTCGCCGGGAGGGATGGCTAGGTGGATGGCGGTCGGATCAAGGGGTTCGTCGCCGTCGGGCGTGCAGAGCCAGGCGGTGCGCACGCGCCCGGGGCCGGTATAGCGGACAGCAGCCATTTGGGGAGCGCCGTCAACGCGCGGCGGTTCGTTGTAGGTTTTCGTGATGCCCTCGTTGTTCACCAACGTGACGATCCAGCCATCCGCCGTCCGGTTGTAGAGCGATTCGAGTCGGCCGGAAATTTGCAGCGGCACAAGTTCATCGCGTACCTGGGCCAGCAACTTTGCCAGAGCGCCGACGCCGACCGGCCCGTCTTCCCGATAAACTACCACGGCGCCGCGTCCGAGCCGCACACGGGCGTAGCCAAGGTCAGCCGTGGTCAACATATCCGGTTTCAGTTTCAGCGCACGGGCCATGGCGGTGCGTTTCGCATCGGCTTCGCTCAATAGCAGCGTTCCGCCCTGGCGCACGTAATTGCGGAGGCGTTCGGCGAGGAGGGCTTCCTGCGTAACCTCGCCTGCCAGGAGCAGCACGGGGTAGGAGGCGAGGATGGCGTCGGGCGCGTTGTTGAGCATCACATCGAGGATGTCGCCGTAGGGTGACGTGACGAGATAGCCATTTTCATTGCGCTTGGCCTGCACGTCGAGGCTGTCGGGGAAGAAAGTCTCCCAGAGGTTCAGGATGCGCTGGTCGCCCGGCGAATAGGGAAAGGCATTCCACGCGAGCTTTTCGCCAAAGCCGGGGTAAATGCCATGGAGCGGATCAATTAACAACCCAACGGGCGTGTACGGGATGCCGCGGTCGGGGTAACGCTTTGTGAACGCGTAGAACCGCACGCCTTCTTCGCCGAGCCGGGAGAGCGGCAGCGTGCCATCGGGGCCGGGCTGCTGGCTGCGGAAAAAGTTGAGCCAGCCACCTTCCGCGACCACAACGTCCGCCCCCGCCATGTAAGCGACATAATAGGTGCGCCGGTGCAAACTCAAGGAATGGCCGCGATCCGGGCCGGAGTATTCGCCCCAGGTTTTCCTTGGGTCCTCGTCATACATGGAGGGGCCGTACCAGGACGAAAAATCAATGAGCCACGGTTTGCCGTATTGCCGGGCGGCCCCGCGGGTGAAAGCGATGTGCGCCTGGGTGCTGTTGATATTCTCGCCGACCTCGCTGCCCACAATGTCCGCCCCCCATTCGCAGGCGTAGTGCTGATAGCAGTAGTGGCCGTTGATCGAGCTAAACAGCAACAACTCCTTCGGACTGGCCTTGGCCCGGGCATCGGCGGCCAGCCGGTTGAAGTACGCCTTGACCACTTCAGCGGCCTCGGCGCGCGTGCGCGGCGGTTGCGGATAGCCGCCGTAATGCTTGTAACCGGCCCCGTCGGGGGCGCCGTTCTTGAGGTGGTGAAACGAGTATCCCCACTCGGCCACGCCGTAGCTGGCCAGGCCCGCGTCGGCAATGGGGCGCTGCTTGAGCGTGACGATGTGGACCGGACTGTCGTCCCCGCCGCCCAGCGTGAACCGGAACGGTTTTCCCTGAACCGGGCGGTTGCGCCACGGTCCCGCTGCGAGTTGGTCGTAGGGGAGAACTGAGGTGCTGCGGACAATACTGTCTTTGGCATCACCGGAACAGGCATCGGGTTTCAGCGCCAAACTGGCGGCGGCCACGGCCAGGATCGTCACGAAGTTTCCACCGGCGGCGACTGCGGCCCGGCGGAATGTTTTGTCATCGGCGTCATTCATTGAGCTTGGTGAAAGCAATACGGATTTGGCTGGGAGAAGTCACATGAAAAGGCTTCCGCTTGCAACCGGCTTGTAAAGCAGCCTCGCCCCAGCATGACTTCCCGCGGCAACAGGTCCTGCGGACTTATGACTCCAAACGCAAATGATCCTGCGCTTCGGTGGTGATTCCCGGTTGCGCCCCGCGCGTTGAACGGCTTCCAAAATCAATTTACAGCGCCGACCATTTGGCTAGCCTTCGCGGCGATTAGTTGACCAACGCATAACCCCCAACAAATTATGAGCACAAATTCCTCTCACGCCTGGAAATTCTTCCGCGCCGGTGGCTTTGATCAGGTCAAGCTGGAAACCGGGGCCGACCTGATGAACCTCGACCAACTCGATCAGAAGCTCTGGGTCGCGTTGGCCTGCCCCACGACGGGCCTGGAATTTGATCCCAAAACCGCCGCGCTGATTGACACTGACAAGGATGGCCGCATGCGGGCGCCGGAGGTCATCGCCGCCGCCAAATGGGCCGG
>CAYHFK010000070.1:14249-17211 GCA_964355895.1 uncultured Bifidobacterium sp.
TGATCCGCGCACAGTCGCTTTGCTCAACCGCAAGGAGGAGGAATACCTCGCCATCGCCGCCAAAGACATGAGCATCAACGCTGCGGAGGTCGCGGGCTTTCCGCTCGCCCAGGTCGCGGCGGGGAAGGCGTTGCCCCTGAAGAGCGGGATCAATCCCGCACATGCCGCCGCCGTCACCGCCTTGCACGCCAATGCCGTGAAGCCGTTGCTCGGGGATAAATCGGAATTGACCGAAGCCGACTGGACGGCGTTGCTGGCCAAGCTCGGTGCCTTTGAATGTTGGAACGCCGGCAAGGCGGGCGCGGCGGTCGAGAAGCTCGGCCTCAAGCGCGTGCGCGAAATCCTTGGCGGCAAGGCCAGGGAAAACATTGCCGCGCTGATCGCCAAAGACAAAGCGCTCGAACCCGAGGCCGCTTCGATTGCGAACGTCGAAAAGCTCTGCCGTTTCGTGCGCGACCTGCACACGCTCTGCATCAACTTCGTCAACTTCAAAGACCTCTACGACGGCGGCACACCGGCCATCTTCCAATGTGGCACGCTGTATCTGGATCAACGTTCCTGCACGCTCTGTCTCCCCGTCGAGGACGTCGGCAAACACGCCGGCATGGCGGGCCTGGCGGGCGCGTATCTCGCCTATTGCGATTGTGTGCGCCGGGGCACGGGGGAAAAGAAGAGCATCGTGGCCATCTTCTCGCAGGGCGACGACGACAACTTGATGGTCGGGCGCAACGGCGTGTTCTACGACCGCAAGGGGCGCGACTACGACGCCACGATCACGAAGATTCTTTCCAACCCGATCAGCCTGCGGCAGGCGTTCTGGTCGCCCTACAAGAAACTTGTCCGCATGATTGACGAGCAGATCGCCAAGCGCGCCGCGGCGGCGGACACCGACGCCACGGCCAAGCTGGCCAAGGCCGCCGAAGCCGCCGCGAATGCGGACAAGGCCAAAAAGGAAGAGCCGAAGAAGGTGGATGTGGGCGCGGTCGCCGCCATGGGCGTGGCGTTCGGGGCGTTGAGCGCCGCGCTGGCCGGCATCCTCGGCCTGTTCAAAGGCATTGCCCCCTGGCAATTCCCGCTGTTCCTTATGGTGTTGATGTTGGTGATCTCCGGGCCGTCGCTGATCCTCGCCTACATGAAACTGCGCCGGCGCAATCTCGGCCCGATTCTCGACGCCAACGGTTGGGCCGTGAACGCGAAGGCGAAGGTGAACGTCCCGTTCGGCACCAGCCTCACCGGCATCGCCAAGCTCCCGCCCGGTTCGACCGTGGACATCAGCGACCGTTACGCGGAGAAGTCTGCGGCATGGCCGAAAGTGCTGATCATTTTGTTCGTCATCTGGTGGATTTACGCCTTCGCCTCCGACATGGGCATCCTCTGGCGGCTGACCAAGAACTGGGAAACCCCGCTCGGCAACCCGCCGGCGGGACTGACCGTCCCCCGTGCAAGCAAGCCTGAAACTACGGCCGCCGATAAAGCGGCCGCCGAGGCCAAAGCGGCAGCGGAAAAAGCGGCTGCCGAAGCGGCTGCCAAGACTGCCGCGCCTGCGAAGTAGAATCCGCGAACCAAAAATTCACGCCCGGCCCGGACAACGATGTCCGGGCTGGGTCTTTTTGGGCATTGACTGCTCGCGGCTTTCATTCCGGACAACCGATTTCGCCCGGCGAAAACATTGACTCCAAGCGATCACCCGCTATCCTGCGCGCTCCGTTTCGGGGAAAGAATCTCCCGCCCGGAAAAACTGATTTATGGCTAAACTGACGGTTCGCGATCTCAACACCCACGGCAAACGCGTTTTCTTGCGCGTGGACTACAACGTGCCGCTCGAAGAAAAGGACGGCGCCATGGTCATCACCGACGACACGCGCATCAAGGCCACTCTGCCCACGCTACGCCTGCTCATCGAACAAGGGGCGAAGCTCATTCTGGCCGCCCACCTCGGTCGGCCCAAAGGCCAGCGGGAAGCCACCATGTCCCTGCGGCCGATCGCCGCGCGCCTGGCGGATTTACTCGGCTGCAAAGTCAATTTTGTGGACGACTGCATCGGCGAAAAAGTTGAAAAGCTTGCCAAGGAACTTCCCCCCGGCGGCATTTTGTTGCTCGAAAACGTCCGTTACTACAACGAAGAGGAAGCCAACGATCCCGCGTTCGCCGAGAAGCTCGCGAAGGTGGCGGACATTTACGTCAACGACGCCTTCGGCGCGGCGCATCGGGCGCATGCCTCGACCGAAGGCGTGGCGCGCATCGTAGCCAAACGCGGCGGCCAGTGCGCGGCGGGTTTGCTGATGGAGTTGGAATTGAAATTCCTCGGCGACGAATTGGACCAGCCGGCCCGGCCATTTGTGGTCATCCTCGGCGGCGCGAAGGTTTCCGACAAGATCAAGGTCATTGACCGGTTGCTCGACAAGGCGGACACCATTCTCATCGGCGGCGCGATGGCTTACACGTTCAAGCTGGCGCAGGGCTTCCAGATCGGTCAGTCCCTCGTCGAGAAGGACAAGACGGAGGTGGCGCTCGCGGCGCTCGAAAAAGCGAAGCAACGCGGCGTCCAGTTCCTGTTGCCGACGGATAACATCTGCGTGACTCCGGTCAAGACCGACAAACTCAACAAAAAGGGACGCCCGATCCTGGACTTGACCAACCCGCGCACGAACGCGGAGGCGAACATTCCCGACAGCGAAGAGGGCGTGGACATCGGTCCCGCCACGGCCGCAAAGTTTCGCGAAGTCATCCTCGGCGCAAAGACCATTCTGTGGAACGGCCCGATGGGCATTTTCGAAGACAAACGCTTTGCCGTCGGCACCAATGCGGTGGCGCAGGCCGTGGTGGACGCCACGCAGCAGAACGGCGCGAAGAGCATCATTGGCGGCGGCGACAGCGTGAAAGCGATCCATCAGGCAGGGCTGGGTGACCGGGTGACGTTTATGAGCACCGGCGGGGGTGCGAGCCTGGAATTTCTGGAAGG
>CAYHFK010000071.1:0-3858 GCA_964355895.1 uncultured Bifidobacterium sp.
GGACAAAAAACTGGGGGCTGGTGCGAGCCAGCCCCCAGAAACCAAACCCAGTAGAGAAGAGCGTCAGGCTTTCGGCCCAACACGTATTAGCGGATTTACGGAGGGACTTTCGTTCCCGCGCTGAGGCGTGAACGGTGAGAAATGCAACGCCTGCTCTTTTGGAGTTGAACGTTTCATTTTCATGGCTCGTGGAAAAGCAGGCGATATACCACCCGAGCGCGCCGCAGGATTTCTCCGCCATTGGAAATTATGTTGTCTCGTTCGCGGACAAGCTTGTCTTTCGCGACCGCAATTTCACTCGGGTTGACGCATCCGCACTTGGTCGGCTGGGAAAAATTCCCGGCGCCGCCCCGGTCAGTGCCCGGGGAATTTTTCCAACTGGGGTACCGCGCCGATGCGCGGGTCCACCTCGAACACGACCGTCCCGCGCCGCACGGTGAATTGGGTTTTCCCGGCCAGCGCCGCCGCCTCCAAAGTTTCCCACGGCGTCAGGTTCCAGCCCGCGAAAGTATGCCGGTAGAAATGCCACGAATCCCGCGTGCCCTGATACGGCCACAGGGTCGTGCCGATCGGTTTCTTGATCATGGCCAGCAACTGATTCCAATCCCGATCCACCGCCAACAGGCGCGGAATCGGTTTGCCCGCCTTCAACTTCTCCACCGTCCGGGGGTGCTGAATCGTCGCCGCCAGCTCCAACACGTCTTCCTCGGAATGGATGAGCAGAAATGGCGGTTGAAACGTCGCCCGCAGCGGCGACTGATTCGTGAGGGCAATCACGGCATCGAGGAGTGAAGGATTTGCGTTGGTCAGGGTCACTTGCACCCGCCGAAAGTAAAACAATTCATCCGTCGCCCCCGGCATGAAGATCAAGGCCTTGACCGTGGCGTTGGACTGAAATCCGCCAAGCAGCAACTGCGCGCAATTCGTCTGGTTTAATGACGCGACGGAAGCCCCAAGCGGCATCCGGCTTAACGCCGCCGGCCAGGTCTCTGCCGCAGCGCCGGCCACGCGTGCCAGCAAGAATCCGGCGATCAATAAACAATGTTTCATCATCAAAAAGAAAGTTTCACGATCCGTTCCTGAATCTGCGCCAGCCAGCGCTCGTAAAAACTCAGCAGCCGCCAGATTTCCCGCAGCCGCGCCAGCGGCCGGGCCGCCGCCGCGTCCCACGCGGCGTTCATCGGCTCAAGCTCCCCGAGCAAAGCATCCCGGCGGACGGCAACGGTTTGCCGCAAGGCGCCGAGCTTTTCCACCCCATCCTGCCCGCGCTCGAACCACTGAACCTGGAGCAGCGGCGAGGTGGCGTTGCTTTTCTCAACGAGCACCGCATCCACCGCGCGAAATTCTTTGCCGATGGCGAAAAACAAGTCCATCAAATCTTCCGGCACCTGGGTCAGGTCGGACGGCTTTGCGCCCAATTCCAATTCCAGCAGATGGCGCAATCGTTCGCGCGGTTCGCGCAGACATTGGTAAGCGGCGTTGAGTTCGGCGTAGCGCTCATTGGCCGTGCGCTTTTCCGCGGCGTCCGCGTGGTGGACCCGGTCGGGATGAATCTCCGCCGAAAGGGTGAAAAAGGTTTGCTTGAGCGAATCGGGATTGAGCCAGGGCCGGCGCGGCGCGTTGAGCAGGGCGAAGTTGTCCGTCATCACGCACTGAAGCTTTCGCCGCAGGAACAGCTCGTCGCCGCGTTGGGATTTTTCACCTTGAAGCCGCCGTCGCTCAACGCGTCCACGTAATCCAGTTCGCTGCCCGTCACGTAAAGCGCGCTCTTGGGGTCCACCACCACTTTCGTGCCGGCGGACTCGACAAGAAAATCGCGGTTCGCCGGACTGTCTTGCAAATCCATCTTGTATTGCAGCCCGGAACAACCCCCGCCCACGACGGCGACGCGCAACACGCCGTTGGGCCGGCCCTGCTTGGTCAGCAGCGCGCCAACTTTTTTCCCGGCGTTCTCGGTCAGCTTGATGAGGCGTTCATCCCCCACCCGGAAGCTGGGGGCGACCGCTGATTTTTGGACAGTGTGCGCGATCATTTTTAGACGGACAGCAACCTATTCGCCCCGGTGACGGGCGTCAACGCGGCAGCGAAGGTTTTATCGCGCCAATTGCAGCTCGGTGATTTCCTCATGCGAATCCACGGTTCGGCGGACAAAAATTTCCCGGCCGTCGAGATGCCACTCCAAACGGGGGGTGAACCAAAGCCCATCCGCAGTGCGCTCGCGTTTGAAGGAAAGGGTAAGACTTGCAATGTTGCCGACCAATCCGGCAACCACGTTCACTTTCTCGGTCAGGTGAAAGTCGGCTTGGACGAGCACCGCTTCCGCCTCGTCCACCCAGACCCGGCCCGCCATTTTGTTGATGATCCGGTCTTTGATATTGTGCTCCGGCGGCCTTGTTGCGGCGGGCACGAGGTCAAGGATCAACGCTGGCCGGCCGTTGATTGGTTCCCGGCCAACGAGGGTGAACTGGAAGCGTTGCAAGAAATCGCGATCCACGGCGAAGTCCGTTTTGCGGCCTGGCTTGCTGCGCCCGCTGGCAGGGCTTTCCGTAGCGGCATCAGCTTTCTCAGGGTTTGGCGCCGGTTTGTTCACCTGGGTCTTCACCTCGCGCTTGTTGAGTTCGCCCTTGGAATTCCGAACTTCGGTTGCCCGCGAACGGGTAAAGTGGTAGCGCTGCTTGAACTCAAGCTCGTTGGCCTCCTCTTTCTGGGATTGTTCCGCCAACCGCTCCAGCACGGTTTCCACCGAGGGCAACATTGGTCCGTCGGAATCAACTGCGAATACCGTTGCGAGTGACCCCAGCAGCGCAACCACTATGACGGTTTGACAGATGTTCTTCATAGCCCGACCGCCGATGATGCCCGCGCGGTCGGGCGGATTCAAGTCGGCGGTGCGGGTTTCGTTAATGACAACTGCCGGTCGCGCCGGGTTGAGCTGGAAGTTTTGGGCTGAGGTAAGGGATGTCCAGCGCCAGTCCACGCAGGAGCAGCAGCGCGCCGACGATGGCGAGGCTGACCGGAATCAGCCGTTGCAACTTGAAGCGCAGAGCAAACTGAAGTTTCGTTCCGACCAGCGAAATCGCCAGCATCATTGGCACGGTTCCCAAGCCGAAGGCGACCATGTATTGCATGCCGGACAAAACATTCCCGGTCGCGGTCGCTCCGGCGCAAGCTACATAGACCAATCCGCAGGGCAAAAGTCCGTTGAGCAGGCCAATGCCGAAGAGCGATGGGAGCGCGCGGCGCTGCAAAAGTTTTCCCAGCGCGGATTTCAGCCCGCTTACGGCGCGGGTCACCGGAAGGGCGCGGGCGAACCGGGGGGAAACGAACAAGCCGATCAGTATCAGCGCGCCGAGAACAAGGGAAACCCAGCGCTGCAATCCGGCGATCGCGAAACCTTGACCGAGCAAACCAAACAAGGCGCCCATCAGGGCGTAGGTCAGGATGCGGCCGGTATTGTATAGGACCCGGCCGGCGACAAACGTCGAGCGACCGGCGTCCCCCGCCGGCAACGCAAGCGCCAGCGGCCCGCACATGCCGGCGCAGTGCGCGCTGCCAGCGAAACCAAGCAAGAATGCCGTCCAAATTTGCATCGAATTATCAGCGGGCCACAATCACCGGTTGATCCACAAAGTAATCTTTCCCATCGAAGCGCCACTTCACGCGAACCTTCCACAATCCATCGCGCAGTTCCTTCGCATCGAGCCGTTGAATTCCCGCCGCATTCAGCGCCAGTGGCACGTTGCGGTCAAGTCGCGCGTCGGACGGGCGATAAAGATGAAGGTTACCCGTGGCGCCCTGGGTTTGCGCGGTGAGTAGGGTGATGACAATGACCTGCTGCGCCGGCTCGAACGTCACGAC
>CAYHFK010000071.1:3958-6997 GCA_964355895.1 uncultured Bifidobacterium sp.
ACGGTCTTCACCGTTTGCATCAGCTTGCCGTTTGAATACACCCCGACTTTCAATTTCGTGGTCGCGCCCGTGACCGCAGTGGGTTCGAGCTGGATCAGCACGGAGGTTTCGATGAGTTTTCCGGCCGGTACGACCAGATTCTTTTCGCCCATGACTTCCAGTTGCCCAGCCCCGCCCTCCAGTTTCAATTCCACCGGCAGCTCGCGCATCGTTTTGTTCACCAGCTTCAACGTGTAGAGATTCTCGATCTTGCCGTCCGCCGTCTTCATGAACAGCGATCCCGGGGCGCGGAGGAACATGGCTTCCACGGCGGAACGCGTGAAAACCAGCGTTAGGAACAACGCGATCAATCCGGTCAGCACGACGGCGTAAAGTTTCATGCGCGGCGTAAAGCGGAACGCCTCGCCCTTCTCGATGCTGTTCAGCGACGCGTAACGGATCAACCCGCGCGGGGAGCCGACCTTGTCCATCACCGTGTCGCACGCGTCAATACAGGCGGTGCAATGCACACATTCCATCTGCACGCCGTCGCGGATGTCTATGCCCGTCGGACAGACGGCGACACATTGGTGACAATCAATGCAATCCCCGTGACCTCCGGCAATCCGCTTCACGAGCGGTTCGTCCCGTTGCAGCTTGCCGCGCTGCTCGCCGCGTTTGTGGTCGTAGGCCACCACCATCGTGTTTTCGTCGAGCATCGCGGATTGCAACCGGCCGTACGGACAGATGTACGTACACGCCTGCTCGCGAAAGCGCGCGAAGATGGCGAAGAACAGCAGCGTGAACAACATCATGAACGTCAAGCCGGTGACGTGATGGCGCGGATCATCGGTGATGATCGGGATGAGCGCGTCGCTGCCGATGATGTAGGCGAGCAGCGTGTTGCCGATAATGAAGGACAACACGAAGAAGATGCCGAGCTTGAAGGTTTTCTTCGCGAACTTCCAGGCCGTCCATGGCGCGGCGGCGAGCAGGCGTTGTTGCACGGCGTCGCCCTCGATCAAATACTCCAGTTTGCGGAAAACCATTTCCATCATCACCGTCTGCGGACACGTCCAACCGCACCAGAGTCGCCCGAACGCCGTCGTGAAGACGATGATGCCGGTGATGAAGATGAGCATCGCCACGGCGAAGATGATCATGTCCTGCGGCCAGAAGAGCTGGCCGAGGATGGAGAACCGTCGCTCAACGATATTCATCATGAGCAGCGGGTTGCCGTTGATCTTGATGAACGGTCCGGCAAACATGATGCCGATGAGCAGCCCGCTCACCCAGGTGCGCCGTTGCGTCCATTTGCCATGCGGCTCTTTGGCATAGACCCATTGGCGCCGACCGAGTTTGTCGGTCGTCGTCAGGTGATCGCGAAAGTTCTGCCAGTCCGCCTCCTGCGAAGCCTGAAAGGGATCATGGTCGGCGGATTTGTTGTTGGGCGGTTCAGAGGTCATTCAAAGTTAGTGGTCACACCCGCCCTCACCCCAGGAGAGGGGGGAATCATTCGCCGCTGCTTGGTGAAATCTGTCGTCAACTCTGTGATGTTCATCACTTCGCGAATTTGCGGAAATCGGCGGCAACATTAAGTCGCCCGAATGTCGCGCGACGTCCAATCGCTTCTCCCTCTCCCCGGGGGAGCGGGCTGGGGTGAGGGCGAGCGTTGAACATAATTCGCCGCTTTCATTCAAACGCACTCGGCCCGGTCGGCGCCGTCACCGTATTCTCGGCGGGCTTGGGATTCGGCGGTTTCGTTCCGCGCAACGTGTAAATGTAGCTCGTGACAGCCTTGATCTGGTCGGGATTCAATACCCCGCGCCAGCTCAACATTCCCTTGGCCGGCACTCCGTTGATGACGGTTTTCACATTGTCCACGAAGTTTGAGCCGTTAATCCAATAATCGTCACAAAGATTCGGGCCGACCAAGCCGCCGCCATCGGGACGATGGCACGGCGCGCAGTAGGTTGCGAACAAGCGCTGGCCATCACCCAGCACCACTTTGTCCGCGGACGGTGTGAGCGTGGCGATGCCCGACTCGAACTTCGCGATGGACGCGCTCTTGATCTCCTCGCCGCGCTTCCACTCCTTCGTGTATTCGGCGGTCTGCAAATCGCCGACGCCGGCGAAGTGGTAATAGATCATGTAAATCACCGCGTACACGATGGAGAGGTTGAACAGCCACACCCACCAGCGGGGGAGCAGGTTGTCGAGTTCCTTGATGCCGTCGGCTTCGTGTTCGAGCAGTTTGACTTCGTTGGGATTGTTATTCATGGGAAGTTCCTTTCCGGTCGGACTTTTTCTCGCCGTCATTCAGGGGCAATGCGCTCATGCTTTGAGCAAACGACTTCTTCATCCCGCAGACCCAGATGAGCATGCCGATGAACACCGCGAAGAACAGGCTGATGGAAATGACGCCGTATAATCCGACGCCGCCAATTTCGCTGAGCACGTTTTTAATCATACGTTTTGACCGGGTTATTTGGTTGCCGTGGCGGCCGGGGCCGCGGGTTCGGCTTTGATGTCTTTGCCGAGTCGTTGGAGATACGCGATCAAGGCGATGATCTCACGGTCGGGTTGCGAATTCACCGAGCCAACCTTCAGGCCGAACACGGTGGCGTCGGCCTGCTTTTGCAGGTCCTTCTGCGCGTCCCCATTCTCGTAACCCACGGGATACGGGACGCCGACTTTGCGGAGCGCGGCAATGCGCGGGGCGACGGCGTTCATGTCAATTTTCTGCGTCAACAACCACGAATAGCGCGGCATGATTGATCCGGGCGACCAAGCTTGGGGATTATCCATGTGGTTGTAGTGCCACGCGTCGGGATACTTGCCGCCTTCACGCTGCAAGTCCGGCCCGGTGCGTTTCGAACCCCAGAGGAACGGGTGGTCATAGACGAATTCCCCCGCCTTGGAGTAGTCGCCGTAGCGTTCCGTCTCGCTGCGGAACGGTCGGATCATCTGCGAATGGCAGCCTACGCAACCCTCGCGGATGTAGATGTCGCGGCCCATCATTTCCAGCGGGGTGTACGGCTTGACGCTGGTGATCGTCGG
>CAYHFK010000071.1:7097-17141 GCA_964355895.1 uncultured Bifidobacterium sp.
CCGATGGCGCGCAATTTGTAGAGCGGCACGATTTGCAAAACGGTTTCGAGGAAGTTCGGATATTGCAGGAAGCCTTCCTTGGTGAATTGCTTCCACATCAAACCCTGCGCGATGCCGCTGGCATACATCGGCACGACGTAAAACATCATGCCGAGCAGCGCGATCCAGAAATGCCAGTTGGCCAGCTTCACGGAATGCAGCTTGGTGTTCCACAGCCGCGGGAACAGCCAGTAGAGCATCGAGAACGCGATGAAACCGTTCCAGCCCAGCGCGCCGGTGTGAACATGCGCGATGGTCCAGTCCGTGTAATGCGACAGGGAGTTCACCGATTTGATGGCGAGCATCGGGCCTTCGAGCGTGGCCATGCCGTAAGCCGTTACGGCCACCACCATGAATTTCAACATCGGTTGCTCGCGCACCTTGTCCCACGCGCCGCGCAGCGTGAGCAAGCCGTTCAACATGCCGCCCCAACTGGGCGCGATGAGCATCAGCGAGAACACCATGCCGAGCGATTGCGCCCAATCCGGCAGCGCCGTGTACAGCAGGTGATGCGGCCCGGCCCAGATGTAGATGAAGATAAGCGCCCAAAAATGAATGATCGAAAGCCGGTAGCTGAACACCGGACGATCCGCCGCTTTCGGCAGGAAGTAATACATGAGGCCGAGGAACGGCGTGGTGAGGAAGAATGCCACGGCGTTGTGCCCGTACCACCATTGCACCAGTGCGTCCTGGACACCGGCGTAGATCGAATAGCTCTTGAACATACTCGCCGGCACCGCCAGCGAGTTGACGATGTGCAACAGGGCCACGGTGACGGCGGTGGCGATGTAAAACCAGATGGCCACGTAGATGTGTTTCTCGCGGCGCTTCACGATGGTAGCCAGCAGATTGATCGTGAACACCACCCAGATCAGCGCGATGGCGATGTCAATCGGCCATTCGAGTTCCGCGTATTCCTTGCTCGTCGTGAGACCAAGCGGCAGCGTGATGGCCGCGCCGACGATGATTGCTTGCCAGCCCCAGAAATTTATCCAGCTCAACGCATCGCTGAACATGCGCGCCTTGCATAGCCGTTGCAGCGAGTAGTAGATGCCCATGAACATCGCGTTGCCCACGAACGCGAAGATGACGGCGTTGGTGTGCAGCGGACGCAGGCGACCGAACGAGGTGAACTGCAGGTTCAAGTTCAGGTCCGGCCAGAAAAGCTGGCAGGCAATCAGCAGCCCCGCGCTGAAGCCGACGAGGCCCCAGATAACGGTGGCGATCGCGAACGCGCGGACAATGCGGTTGTCGTATTTGAAGGTTTCGATGTTGGAGTTCATAAATTGTGAAAAAGCATCAGCACTTCGCCTTGTTACTTTCCTCTTTGATGGACGGTGGCGTGGTAGGGCGCGTCACTCCGTGCGCGCCGTCCGAACGGGATAAACGCAGAGACGCAGAGGCCGCAAAGAGGGGCCCAGCGAGAGGCGGTATCTTTTCCGGCGCAGTTGTTTTCAGTGGCTGACATTCTCTGCGGTTCTCCGCGACCTCTGCGTCTCTGCGTTTGTCAGGTGTTTCCTCCACGGCCTGAGTCTTGCGCTCATCCAGCAAGAGCCGCATCGCGGGCGTGCAAGTGTCCTCATACTGCCCCGTGCGCACCGCCCAGATGAACGCCGCCAGAAAGCCCGCCGCGATCACGATGCTCAGCGGGATGAGGAGGAAGATCACGATCATGGCCAAACCTCCGCAGCGATCGGAACGCCGAGCACCGGCTCGGCGGGTTGATAGGCCTTGGTCTTTCGCGCCGCGCCGCAGCTCGGCACTCCGCCCAATCCGCGCCCCAACCACGTCGCCGCTCCGCACGCAAACGCCACCACCGTCACCGAACTCAACGGCATCAAAATCGCACACACCACCGGCGACAACTTCCCACTCGCCGCGATCGCCACCCCCACCGCGTTGTAAACCGCCGAGATCAAAAAGCTCAATCGCACCACGCGCACCGATTGCCGCGCGTAGCGCAGCACTTCCGCCACCCGCACCACCATCCCCGCCGTCAGGATCACGTCGCTCGCCGGTGAAAACGCGCTCACGTTCTCCACCACCGCCACGCCCACGTCGCTCTGCTTCAGCGCGCCCGCATCGTTCAGTCCGTCGCCCACCATCATCACCGTCCTGCCGGACGCCTGCTGCCGCTTGATGAAATTCAGCTTGTCGAGCGGGCTCTGGTTAAAAAACAATCGCGCCCCGGAGCCGAACAGTGCCGCGAATCGTCCCCGTTCCTTCTCATTGTCTCCGCTCAACAAGGCGACCTCGCAATTGCCGGCCAACCCCGCGATCAATTGGTCCGTTTCCGAGCGCAGCGCACAGGTGAGCGCAAAACCACCACGATACTTCCCGTCAATCGCCACGTGAACCACGCTGCCCGTAGCGGCAGGCATCTTGCCTGCCGTAGAGGGCGGCATCCTGCTGCCCGGATTGGCGCCCGGATTGGCGACGGTTGCCGGATTAACTACGCGCTCTGTTTCAGCGACGCCATTTCCGCCGGGCTGGAAGCCCGGCTCTACGGCAGGCAAGATGCCTGCCGCTACAGTCCCGCGCGACTCCAGCCACGCCGCCGACCCCATCCAAATCTCATGCCCCGCCACGCTGCCTTCCATCCCGTAGCCTGGCGTTTCGAGAAACGACCGCACCGGCTCGGGAAAATGGCCGCCGGCGATGGACTCCCCGACACGAACGGCCAGGGGATGCGTCGAGTGCCGCGTCATCGAATAAAGCCACGTCGCTTCCGTTTCGCTCAAGGACGCACCGTGAAAGCGCACCGCGCCCGCCCCCGCTGCCGTGAGCGTGCCGGTTTTGTCGAACACCACGGCGTCCACCCGCGCGAGGGTTTCGAGCACATAAGGGTTTTTCAGGAAAACATTTCGGCGCGCCAGGACGCGCTGTGCCGTGCCCAAGGCAAACGGCGCCGCCAGCGCCAGCGCGCACGGACAAGCTACGATGAGCACCGCCGCGAACGCCTTCAATGAAATCGCCGGATTCACCACCGCCCAAAACGCCGCCGCCCCCAGCGCGATCACGATCACCAGCTTGGTGAACCGCTGGCTGTATTTGTTGGTGATCGTATTGAGCGCCTCGGTCTTCCCCTTGCGAAACGCATCCTGATTCCACAACGACGTGAGGTAACTCTGCGAAACCGCCTTGACGGTCTCGAGCTCGATGACGCCGCCCATCTGCCGTCCCCCCGCATAAAGATAATCTTCCGCCTTTTTCGCGACCGGCTCGGACTCACCCGTCACAAAACTGTAATCAATCAGCGCCGGCCCGCTCACCAGCCGCGCGTCGGCGGGAATCAATTCGCCATTGCGGATCAACAGCCGGTCGCCGACCGCGAGTTGCGCGAGGGAAATCGTTTCTTCGTTGGTAGGGACGCGCTGCCGCGCGTCCTGGCCGGCCAGCCGGTCGGCCCTACCGATTTTCCGCGTGACCGCCAGCGGAAAAAAAGATTTATAATCCCGGTCAAACGCCAGGCGGTCGTAAGTTTTCTGCTGAAACAGCCGGCCCCCGAGCAGGAAGAAAATCAGCCCCGTGAGCGAATCGAAGTAGCCCGCGCCGCGTCCGCTCGCCACCTCGTAAACGCTCTGGGCAAAAAGGGCCGCGATCCCCGCGGCAATCGGCACGTCAATGTTCAGCAGCCGTTGCCGCAGACTCGTCCCGGCCGCGCGCCAGTAATCCCACGCGCTGTAGGTCACCACGGGCAGCGCCAGCAGCAGGCTGATCGCCCCCACCATCTTTTGAAAACCCGGCCCGGCAAACGCATCCAGCCCCAGATACGCGCAGATGCTGAACAACATGATGTTGCCAAACGCGAACCCGGCCAGGCCCAGTTGTATCCAGAGCCGCCGCGCGCCCCTCCCGCGCGGCTTGGCATCCAGCGCGGACAGCTTCAATTCTGGTTCATAGCCCAGTGACGTCAGCAGCGCCACGACTTCGCTCAACTTCACCTTCACCGGATCGAAGGTGAGGGCGACCTCCTTGCGCGGAAAATTTACCTGCGACGATCCGAGACCCGGTTTGAGGCGGAAAAGATTTTCCAGCAGCCAAACGCACGCGATGCAATGAATCGCCGGAATGTGAAACGTCACGCGTGTTATCCGCGCGTCGGCGAAGTCCACCAGCCGCTCGCGCACGGCCGGCTCGTCGAGAAACCTGAATTGATCCGGTTTCGCCGGGCCGTTGATGCGCACGCCGGCGGACGCGTTCAGTTGGTAATAATCGGCGAGACCATTTTCCGTCAGCAGTTCAAAGACGGTCAGGCAGCCCTGGCAGCAGAAGGATTTTTCGCCGCGGGTGAAGCCGGTGGCGCGGCAGCGAACGCCACAGTGAAAACAATCCGGACACAGCGGACACAGCTCCGCAACGCGCAGGTTTTGAGCGGGCGCGTCGGTTTCCGAATCAACAACTGACATCGGCGATGGCACTGGCATTTGCTGTCGGTCAATCTGCCGGGAAAAGCCCGTCCCCCGCTCCCCCTTTATTGACCATCCCTGAGCGGATGTTGCTCCAGCTTGAACCCCGCACGGGCGCGGGACAACAAAAAACCCACCGCCGCTCGCGAACGCTCGCGCGGGCGGCGGAATTTGCCTAGCCTCGCGCCGTGAAATTGATTTCCTGGAACGTCAACGGCCTGCGCGCGGTGTTGAAGAAAAACTTTCTCGATTTCCTCGACGCCGAAAAGCCCGACGTGCTTTGCCTCCAGGAGACCAAGTGCCACCCCGATCAGGTCGAGCAGCTCTGGCCGGCCAAATACACGACCTACTGGAACTACGCCGAGAAGAAAGGTTACTCCGGGACGGCGATCTTCACCAAGGAACGTCCCCTCAAAGTCACGCCGCACCTCGGGGTCGCCGAGCATGATCAGGAAGGCCGGGTGCTGACGGCCGAGTTTGCCGATTTCTTCCTCGTCAACGTTTATGTCCCAAACTCGAAGCGGGACCTTTCCCGGCTGGTCTATCGTCAGCAGTGGGATCGCGACTTCCTGCGCCATCTAAAAAAGCTGGAGCAGAAAAAGCCGGTCATCTTCTGCGGGGACTTTAACGTCGCGCACACGGCAATTGATCTCACGCATCCCAAGGCCAACGAGCACAACCACGGTTTCACTCCGGAAGAACGCGCGGGCTTCAGTGCGTTCGTAAAGGCGGGTTTTGTGGATACATTTCGTGAGTTCGAATCGGGGGGCGGGCATTACACTTGGTGGAGTCAGATGAGCAACGCCCGCGCCCGTAACGTCGGTTGGCGGATTGACTACTTCCTCCTCAGCGCGGCCCTCCGCCCGCGGCTTAAACACGCATTCATTCGGCCCAACGTACCGGGCTCCGACCACTGCCCGGTCGGCATCGAGATTGAGTGACGATGTAAGCTGCTTTGAAAATGTCCCACGACCGTTTGTTCTGAATGGGGTTCTGAATGGTTGCCAACGAGCTGCGCGGTTGGCACAGTTTCGCAAATGAAACGACGAGATTTCTTGAAATCCTCGGTTGCCCTCACCAGTGTCGCGGCCATGAGTTCCACGTTTTCAATTCCCGCCGCCGAAGCCGAATCCAAATCCGCGCGCGAATTCTACGAACTCCGGCTCTACCACCTGCGCCAGGGGCCGATGCTCAAGCGCTTTGATGAGTTTTACCGGGACGTGGCCCTGCCCGCGTGGAATCGGGCGGGCGTGAACCCGGTCGGCGTCTTCGACCTCGCAGTCGGCCCGGACGCACCGACGAAATACGTGCTGCTGCCGTTCAAATCGCTGGCGGCGATGGCAAGTGCGGGCGAGAAATTTGAAGCTGACCCGGAAGTGCTCAAGGCAGACTTTGCCAACGTTCCACCAACCGACCCCGCTTACATCCGCAAGGAAAGCTCGCTGTTGCTGGCGTTCACCGGCCTGCCGAAACTGGAAGTGCCCACCCAGGTCGCCGAGAAAAAGCCGCGCCTCTTTGAACTGCGTACCTACGAAGCGCACAGCCGCAAGGCGAACAAGAAAAAGGTGGAGATGTTCAACGTCGGCGAAATCGCGATCTTCCGACGGGCCGGATTGCAGCCGGTGTTCTTCGGCGAAACGCTCGTTGGCCCGAAGCTGCCGAACCTCACCTACCTGCTCGTGTTCGACGACATGGCTGCCCGCGACAAGAACTGGGCGACGTTTGTGGCCGATCCCGAATGGAAAAAGCTCAGCACGACCCCCGGCTACACCAACGCCGAGATTCTGACGAACATCACGAACGTCCTCCTCAAGCCCACGGCGTATTCGCAGATTTGATTGGAGCGCGGACAGCCTTGTCCGCGCGTTCAGGTTCAGGTCTGGAAACCGGCGGACCAGCCCGTCCGCGCGCAAAGTCACCAACGGAGTGAACGGATGCTCCGCGCGATTACCTCACACGACAAAGCGGACGACCCATTCGCGGGATGGTCATTTCAAAGCTTTGGTCGTTGGCCATTGGGATTCAGACGGCGGCTGGATTGAGAAGGCGCTTACCGCAAATGAACGAGAAGCTTCGCATCTTTGGTCGGCTGCCTCCATCGTTGTCGCCGAAAAGCTGAAAATAGCAGAATGTCGCTCCCGCAAAAGGTGTTCGCCCAGCAGGGATGTTGAACTCCTGAAGTCGTCTCTCGGAGTAGCGGAAAGAATGGGTGATCCACAACGGGATAAGGCGGTGATGCCCGCAGTACGCGTCAAGGATGTCCGCACGCAGAGTAGTAGTGGAAACGCGCTCATAGGAACATGCGGGCTCGCGGCGCTCTGCCGCAGTCTCGTGACTGGAATCACTGTAATGGTCGCTGCTGTCGCACTTCAGGCTGGCAAATCTCCGCAGAGGTAAGCCGAGGAACTGAGGGTTTTTGAACTTAACGAGACGCCGCTTGTAGTCGTCAGGCACGAAAGAGAAAGCTTCGTGTTGAAGCTCTGAAGCCACAGTTCGCCGAGGAACCAAGATCAGTCCCTCCAAAAGATTCTCGATGTAGGACTCGCGTTCGTGGAGAATCGAAATCATCTTCTCTTGCGGCCTGGTCGTTTTTCGGAGAAAGACTGTCGTTTCCGAGAAAGTCATCCACTCGGTGTTGTTCATGCGAACCTGAGAAACATTGCGACGATCCGCTAAAGCGTCATTGGAAGGCGACGGAGCCGATGTGAGCGAAATGGTCATTGGCCGATCACCAAAAACGCCACCAAGGTTTCTTGCCAGATGACGAGGCGTCCGCCTCTGGCTCCCAAACGCGCTCCGACGGATACGCTAGACCTATCCGTTGGTAAACCTCAGGCCAGAAGTCTGCGCTTGCAGGGCTTAAAGTTTTGAGATAGCCGACGAACGACTCGACCGTTTCTTGATTCCCCAAGGCGTCTGGCACCTTTGCCGGGTCACGGATATTGCCGCACAATATCCGCCACGAGAGGTCTCCGGAAAGCTTGGCGTATTTATCGAAGTGTTTCATCGCATCGGGCGATCCTCCATCACGCACGCATGCTGAATGGAAGTAATCGGCAATGACGATGTAAAGAGCTTGAACAGCTTCGAATCGGGTGGAGGCACCGCCTCCGGCAAATGGCGTAAACGCGTCTTCGATACGGCGACCAGACGCAAACTCGTTCTCAGCGTATCCAACGATTGCTCGTGCGCGGTCTAAAGTCAGTGGCGTCATTGAAGCATTAATGATGCAGTCATGGAAATTGGTCCAGAGCGTTTTCCGGCCAAATGTTTGCCTGCACCAATCTCTTCGCTGTGCGCTGATAAAACCCCATCTCCCTTTCGGTGGACTTCTGAGGACATATCCCGGAGGAAAGGAAATTGGCGAACCTCAGAACCTGAATGGCATCTGTTGACTTAGGCGATTGCTTCTTGGCAACGCGGACGTGTGTACTAATCATGGCTTCGATGCGATCTGGCGCTGATCGTTCGACAATTTTCATGAACTTCTCGTAGTGCATAAAATTCGGATTTCGGCTAACAGGTCCTCGGACGCAGATTGCGCTCAATCTCTGTTCTTATGTTGGGGTTGTAATCCTGGGTTTGCGGTCTGTCAACAAGCGTTTGCCAAAATTGAACTGGCAAAAGCCGCACGTCGATTGGGGAGGTTCGGGGCAATCCCGCACGGAACTTGACGTTCGGTAAAGCGGACACCGCACAGAACCCAAGCGAGTTAACTGGAGCATGGACGGGTTACGGCGTATTCCTTGGACTTGGGAATCAGGCGCGGACGAAGGAGGACTGGCGGGAAAGTTTCGGCATTGTCGCCGCCAGCGGGGGTGCAAAAGAACCGGACTAAGCCGTATTTATGCAACCGGAAATGCCGGCGAGGACGCGACCGGTCGCGTAGGACAGGCGTCGCGCCTGTCTCCATAATCATCCCCTTGGCCTCACTAATTGGTGAGCGTCGCTCGCGATCGAGAAGCCTTGAGAGAACCCTTCCGGCCGAGATTAGAGACAGGCGCGACGCCTGTCCTACTGCATGGCTACAGTTAAGCCAGGATCGCCTTCACCACGTTGCCATGAACGTCGGTGAGCCGGAAGCGCCTTCCTTGGGAGAGATAGGTCAAACGTTCGTGATCCACGCCGAGCAGATGCAACAGCGTCGCCTGGAAATCATGAACGTGAACGCCGTCCTTCGTCACGCTGTAGCCAAAGTCGTCGGTTTCGCCGTGAACCATTCCGCCCTTCACCCCGCCGCCCGCCAGCCACATGGAAAAACAGCGCGGATGGTGATCGCGCCCGTAATTGTCGGCAGCCAGCTTGCCCTGTGAATAGCTCGTGCGCCCGAACTCGCCGCCCCAGATCACCAGCGTGTCGTCGAGCATCCCGCGTTGTTTCAAATCGGTAATGAGCGCGGCGCTGGCCTGGTCGGTCTCTTTGCATTGCACCGCGATGCCTTTCGGCAATCCGCCGTGTTGATCCCAGCCCTGATGATAAAGCTGGATGAACTTCACACCGTTCTCCGCCAAGCGCCGCGCCAGCAGGCAATTCGCCGCGAAAGTCCCCGGCTTGCGCGCATCCGGCCCGTAAAGTTCCAGCGTCTCCGGCTTTTCCGCCGACAAATCCATCACGCCCGGCACGCTGCTCTGCATCCGATACGCCATCTCGTATTGCGCGATGCGCGCATCCATCTCCGTGTCCCCGAGTTTGTCCGCGGCGTGCGCGTGCAGGTCCTTCAACCGGTCGAGCATCAACCGCCGGCTTTCGGGCGCGATGCCATCGAGGTTGTTGAGATACAACACCGGTTCGCTGCCGGAGCGGAATTGCACACCTTGATGTTGTGACGGCAGAAAGCCGCTGCCCCACAGGCGCGCGTATAGCGGTTGGTCCACCTTGCCTGGCGTGATCAACACCACGAACGACGGCAGATTTTCGTTGTCGCTGCCCAGGCCGTAATGCACCCACGAACCGATGCTGGGCCGCCCCGAAATCTGCGAGCCAGTCTGCAGAAATGTGATCGCCGGATCGTGATTGATCGCCTCGGTGTACAGCGAGCGCACGACGCATAAGTCGTCCGCGACCTTTGCCGTGTGGGGCAGGAGTTCGCTCACCCACGTTCCATTTTGGCCATGCTGACCGAACTTGCAGAACGAGCCGGCCAGCGGCAGCGACGATTGATTCCCCGACATGCCGGTCAACCGTTGACCCATGCGCACCGAATCCGGCAACTGCTCGCCGTGGTGTTGATTGAGCAACGGCTTGTAATCGAATGTCTCCAGTTGCGACGGCCCGCCCGCCATGAACAAATAAATCACGCGCTTGGCTTTCGCCGGGAAATGGAGTTGGCCGCCAAGCATCCCGCGATCCCCGCCCGCCGCCGCGAACAGGTTGGCGGGCTTCATCAAATTCGCGAGCGCAAACCCGCCCAGCCCCATCCCGAAGCGGTTCAGAAACGCGCGGCGGGACAAGTCCGCAGCGGGAAGTGGTCCGGTGCAAATATGGTTGGTCATAAATGTTCGGGCGTGGCTTTTTGCTCCAGCCGCTCGCCCTCACCCCGGCCCTCTCCCCCGGGGAGAGATTCCCCGGCCCGAGAACAACCGCGATTTGGGCCCCT
>CAYHFK010000072.1:0-15816 GCA_964355895.1 uncultured Bifidobacterium sp.
CGCGCCCGCCACGATAGCTCATCCAACTGATGTCCTTGTCTCCTCGCACTACCCCAGTCGCAGTAACCCCGTTAAAGGTCGTATCCACCCTTGCCGCGCGAGTAGTGCTGAGCGAGGCCACCCATTTGTGAATTTCCGCATGGCCATCGGCAAAAGAAAACCCCGCCGCGCCGTTATGGTAACTGGCCGGCTGATCAATCCACGCACTGACACCCGGGTTGAAAAACCCTGCGTCATTGATGCTGCAGGGATGCTCATCCAGATACACCCACGTCTCCGCCGGCCCCGGATAAATAAAGTCCGACGTTTTCTTGATGTGCTTGTACAGGCTGTCAAACGGGCCGGTTGTGGCATTCCCATCGCCGACGCCAATGTTGCCGGAAATGCTGCGGACGCGTTCACTCCAACCGCGGCTTCTTTGCTGTGCGCTCACGTATTTATCAGCCGGGCACTTGAAGATGTTCTTGCTTTTGCCCACATACCTTCCTAGCCGCGCATACTTGTCGTCGATCAGGAAAAGAATGTTCGTGTTGTCACTGTTTGCATTTGCAGTCCAATCCAGCCATCCCACCACCCACGGCGCCGCTTTGGGGTCACTGGCAATCGATCCCCCTGCGGCCGCGCCGCCATGATAACTCATGACGATGCGTTCGTTATTGTCCCCGGTGTACATTTGCCACGCCAGCATGATTTGCTTGGTGTTGTTCATGCACAAGATCCCTTGCGCCTTGGTCTTGGCCTTGCTCAACGCCGGCAGCAGCATGGCCGCGAGGATGGCGATGATGGCAATGACGACCAAGAGTTCGATCAGGGTGAAGGCGGATTTTCGATTTCGCATGTTGGTTTGGCTCGGGGGAGCAGTGTTTTTTTGCCCACCCCGACCATCCGTCAGGGTGGGCATTTCTTGCTTTACGCTTATCGGATCGCTCTCTTCTGCAGGCGGAATAATTGCGTGCCGCCGGTATTCGGATAATTGGTCGAACCCGTTGCGTCCGTCGCTGGAAGGTCCGTCCATGAACCAGCGGTGAGGCTGGTCCGGGTCTGCAACGTCACGCACGGGCTGCCCAGCCAGGTGATCGGCACATTGCCGCTGACAGGCGTGCCCGCTTTCAGATTGCCGAAGGCTGGTTCCACCAGGGTCGAGGTGAAGTTTGTTCCGAACTGAGCCACCGACAATGTAGAGGTTGGGCCGGTGTTACGGACATATTGAACATGATCCGCAAACTGCGGGGCCTCATTGTCAAGGAAGCCATGGACGCCGGGATCGACAGGGTCATAGAGACCGAACTTGAAAGTGACAGCCCGAGAACTTCCGGCCCCAATGACAATGGTCGTTTCGTAAAAGTCGCTGCCAGGCGGGTTGTTGGTCATCTGAATAGTGTCAGTCGTATTCCAAGCTGCCCAACTAGGGTTGATCATTGGACCGTTGATCCAAACCGTGTCGTTCGTCTTGACGAAGGGGACGCCATTTCTGTCCGCAGTACCGTTGGTCAACTGCAGCACAAAAGTGACCGCTACGGCTTGGTCCAAAACATCGCACAGCGTTGCGTCTTGGTAGGTCACCAAAGGCAGAACCGTATCGCCCCCAGTTACAAAGAACCGGCGGTCCTTGTTATTGCCGACGCCGTAGATCGCGGCCGATTCCCAGCCGCCGTCAGCCCGAAACTTGTATCGGTTCGGCAGGCCGACCGTGGTGGTGGGCACAGAACCGGGGGGGTTGGCTATCGAAATCGTCGTCGAATAAACGTTGCTCGTATTTCCCGAGAGAGCCGCGTCGTTGGTCATCGGGCTGCCACTGCTCCAGCCGTTGAATAGTCCAGAAACGGTCACCGCGCTCACGCCATTGGTGAAGCCGCCGGTGAGCACCTGCGGGGTCATGTCCACTTGAAACGTAACGTTTTGATTAGTCGCCGGGCCGATCGGTTGGTCGAAATAGTAATAGACCGGCAGCACCTGATTACCGCCGCCGCCGACGATCGTAAAATTCCGGTTTGGCCCGTCTGCGGTCTCTTCCCAAATACCGTTCATTCGGAATTTATATTCACCTCCGGCGGCACCGGGGTACCCGGGAACGTCAATCACCGCAGAGTAAATGTTACTCGCGTCGCCTGACAGAGCAGGATCGTTAGTCAAGATAGAGCCAGCACCCCAATTCCAGAGCAGGAGCGATCCCGTAACGGTGACAGTGTCCCCGAGTGCGGGGAGGAAGTTGCCGAGTTGGACTTGTTCCGTCATGTCCACCCGATACGTTACGCTGTTGTTGGGAAGGTCTATGGGAAGCGTCACGCTAGGAGCATAAAACGGAACCACCGGCAGAGGCTGCGCACCCCCAACCAGCAGGAGCACGCGGTTGTTGCCTTCATCGGGAGGTTGACCGGCACCGGGAGGCGGGTTGTCATCTTCCCACGTGACGCCAGCGGGGGTAGAAAAAGTAAATTTGTATTGAAACTTGGCGCCTGCGGCGCCGACGACATTAAACGTGTTTGTATAGACGTTCGCTCCGTTGTTGACAAGCGTCGCTCCAGAGCCACCGCTCCAGCCGTTGAATCCGCCACGGACATCAACGAGGCTGGCGGCTTGCTGGCCAGCACTGTTAGTGTAGTTGTTCATGTCCACCTGAAAGGTGACAGTATCGTCAGCCCGTACTGCGAGGCTCGTCCCGAGGAGCAAGCCCGCGCCCAGCAGGGTTCGTAGGGTTTTTGGTATGGTCATATAATTACGTATGGTTTTTGTTTTTGTTGTTAGGCGGTTCACCGCGGAATTGTTTCGCAATGAACAGAGGGTAGAACGGGCATTCGCACCCGTGCTACCGCATGTTAATGCGGTGGCGATGAAATACAGGCTGGCCAGCCCCTTTTCATGGAGTGCGGTGATCATTTGCTTTTACGACTGTTATCCTAGCTGCCCCTGAATCCGCCACCATCCCTCTTAAGAGGGGGGTGACGATGCAAAACCAGTGGACGCGCACAAAGCCTCGGGCTTAACTTTGGCATCCGCCGAAAACAATACAACCTGGTCCCCGCCCGCCGACCGCACCGTGCCGGTGTGCCGCGCCCGTTTGCCGTCGTATTTACGGGGATGCTATTTGTGGGGTGGGGGTCGGCGCTGCTGGTGCCGGGTCAATCCACCAACATTGTTCTGACCAATGCCAGCGCGATCCTCGCGCTGCCCGCGGATCGCGCTTTCGGCAACAGCGTCGCGATCCAAGGGGTGGTGACCGCCGCCCAACCGGACGCGGAGTGGGGCGGGCGCTTTTTCGTGCAGGACGCCACGGCGGGCGTGTTCGTGGAAAACATCAGCACAAACCAACCGAAGCCGGGCGATTTGGTCGAAATTGCCGGCATCAGCCACCCCGGTGGTTTTGCGCCGATCATCACTGCACCGCGCTGGCGCAAACTGGGGGCCGCGCCCTTACCGGCGGCCAAGCCCGTGCCCATCGAGCAACTCATGGCCGGCATCGAAGACAGCCAGCGCGTGGAGATTTCCGGCATTATCCGCGCGTTTCGGCCCCGGGGAGCGGTGGTGGTCTTTGAAGTCACCTCCGGTGGCTATCGGCTGGATGTCAATGCCCCGCCGCCAGCGGGAGCGGATCCGCAAACACTCATCGGCGCCAAGGTGCGCATCCGCGGCACCGCCGCCACCTTCTACAGTGGCAAACTCCGCCACTTGATCACGGTGACCCTGCATGTACCGCGCGCGGCGGATTTCGTGATCGAGCAAACCGAGCCGGGCGATCCGTTTGCCGAGCGGTTGATCCCCTTGGGCCGCCTCGCGCAATATCGGAGCGAGCATGAGCTGGGCCGGCGCGTTCACGTCAAAGGCACCGTCACCTATCAGCGTCCGGGCGAAGACTTGTTCCTCCAGGATGCGACCGGCGGGATGCAGGTGAAAAGCCGCCTGCTCACAACGGTCGCGCCGGGCGAGGTGGTCGAAGCGGTGGGCTTTCCCGATTTCGAGCAATTCCTGCCGGTTCTGCAAGATGCCGTCTTTCGTAAGACCAATGAACCGCGCCGGACGCCGACCACCCAGGCGGTGACCATCCCGGAATTGTCGGGCGGTTTTCGCCACGCGGACCTGGTCAGCGTCCAGGGGCGGGTCCTCGACCGCACGGAGCGGTGGGTCCGCCGTCCGGGCGGCGGGCAATCCCGGCAACGAACCATTCTGACCCTCCAAAGCTCGAACTTCCTGTCCAGCGTGGAAGGGCCGGCCACCGGCGTTGACGCCGACCCAATGGCCGTGCCCATCGGCAGCCTCGTGGAAGTCAGCGGCGTTTGCCTCATGAAGATTGCGGAGGACGGCAAGCTGCAATCGCTCCTCGTCCTGCTGCCCGATCCGAAGAACATTCGCATCCTGCAAGCGCCGAGTTGGTGGACGCCGCAGCGCCTGCTGCTCGGGCTGGCGGGCTTGTTCACGGTGCTGGTCGTGGCGTTAAGCTGGATCGTCATGGTCTCGCGGAGAAATGCCGCTTTGAAAGTCTCGATCCGCGAAAAGGAACAGGCGCAGATCGGTTTGCAACACGCCAATGACCATTTGGAAGAACGCGTCAAGGAACGCTCCGAACAACTGAAGTTGCAGATCACCGCGCGGCAGGAAGCGGAATGGCAGCTCAAGGCCGTGCTGAGCGAACGCACCCGCCTCGCCCAGGAACTCCACGACACGCTGGAGCAAACCCTCACCGGCATCGCGCTGCAAATGGACACGGCCGCGCGGTTTGCCCCGAGTGATGCCACGCGGGCAAATCATCACCTCGAACTGGCGCGCAACCTCGTGACGCAGAGCCAGGCGGAAGTGCGCTGTTCCGTCTGGGATTTGCGGTCGCGCTCGCCGGAACAGATTGACCTGGCCGGCCTGCTACTCAAGATCAGCCGGCAACTCACGGAGGACACGCGCATCGCCGTGCAAGTCAAAGCCGTGGGCCGGGTGCGGCCCCTGGCCGAAATTATCGAGGAAAATCTGTTGCGGGTCGCCCAAGAGGCATTGACCAACATCATCAAACATTCCAAGGCGACGCACGCGACCATCACCCTGGACTACGGGCCGAAAAACGTGATCCTCACGATCGGAGACAACGGCGTCGGGTTTGCGGTGGAGCAACAAGCCGGCCCCCGCGAAGGTCACTTCGGCCTGCTGGGAATCGCCGAGCGGACGAACCGGTTGCACGGCCAGGTCGTCCTCGCGAGCGAACCCGGAAAGGGCACCACGGTTCAAGTGACGATCCCGATTGATCCCCCGCCGGACTCCGGGTTGATCGGAAGCCAGTTGGGATCCCAGCTATGAGCAAACATTCCATCCGCATCCTGATTGCCGACGACCATTACGTGGTGCGCATGGGATTGACGGCGCTGGTGGAAACCGAACCGGACTTGCAGGTCGTTGGCGAAGCCGCCGACGGGGTGCAGGCGGTGGAGCTGTTCAAGCAGCTCCGACCGGATCTCACGTTGATGGATTTGCGCATGCCGCTCAAGGACGGGATCGCGGCGACGCGGGAAATTCGCGACCAGTTTCCCGAAGCGCGCATTCTGATGCTCACCACCTTTGACGGGGACGACGATATCCACAAAGCCCTGAGCGCGGGCGCGAATGGCTACCTGTTGAAGAATGCCACCCGCGAAAGCTTGATCCCCGCGCTGCGCGCCGTGGCGGCGGGGCAACGGTGGATTCCCAAAGAGGTCGCCCACCGCCTCGCCCGCCGGAAAATGTTTGAAGCCCTGACGCCCCGCGAACTGGAGGTTCTGCTTCAACTAGCCAAGGGGCTGGCGAACAAGGAAATTGCCGATGTGCTCAACATCAGCGAGTACACCGTGAAAGATCATTTGAAGAGTATTCTCGGCAAGCTCCGCGTGGCGGACCGGACGGAAGCCGTCACGGCGGCGATTCAGCGGGGAATCATTCACTTGTGAAATCCGCGCCACCGCCGGACGGCCGATTCGGCGCCGACAGTGCGTCGGAGAAGCTGAATTGATTTCCCCTACCCCTTTCGGCATCGCACCTTGCCGAGGGACTCCCACCCCTCTTTCGAGGGATGCCCCCTTTGAACCAATGCCCTTAGAATCGTGGCGGCCTGCAGCCACTGCTCAATGATGAGAAAAACAAATCAAGTTGACCCCGATGCCCATAGAACGCCTCGGTGGCCGTTCACGGTTCAACGAAGCCCCAAAAGCATTCCATCCGCCGAGCAAGCGCCAGTGCCGGGTTTCGCGACTTGCCCGAACCCGCTGAGGTTTGATGTGCGCTGGTGGCGTCTCCTCCTGGTGTGCGTTCTCGGGTTGACCGCGCTCTGCGAAGCCTCGGCGCAAGTGGTGCGCCCCATCCCGGTTCCCGGACGCGTCGAGGCTGAAAACTACGATGCCAACGGACCGACGGTTTCCTATTTCGACGATACCGCCGGCAACTCGGGCAATGTTTACCGCACGGATGCCGTGGACATCGAAGCGACCTCGGACACGGTCGGCGGCTACAACGTCGGGTGGATCGGTTCCGGCGAGTGGTTGAACTACACCCTGAACGTGCAAACGACGGCGGTTTACCAACTGGCCTTCCGCGTCGCTTCGGGAAACGGTCCCGGCAACATCCAGGTCGCGCTCGACGGCTTGCCGCTTTGTACGGTTGTGACGCCGCTAACCGGTGGCTGGCAGACCTGGCAGACAGTTACCGTCAGCAACCTCGTGATCCGCGGAGGGCAGCGAGAACTCCGGCTGGATTTTCGGGTCGGCGGACAGAATCTCAATTACATCCAGGTCACCAAACAGCGAGATCTGACCGACGGTTTTCTCCGCGCCTCCGGCAAGCAGATTGTGGATGCGCAGGGGCAGAACGTGATTCTCCGGGGCATGGGTTTGGGAAATTGGATGCTGCAAGAGCCTTACATGATGGACGTGTCGGGAATCGTGGACAACCAACAGCAGTTGAAAATCAAGATCGCGGAACTGGTAGGCACGAACAATCTGACCGCGTTCTACGACGCGTGGCTGACCAATTCCATGCGGGAGGCGGACGTGGCTGCCTTGGCCGCGAGCGGGTTCAACTCCATTCGCCTGCCCATGCACTACAACCTGTTCACGTTGCCCGTCGAGCAAGAGCCCGTGCCCGGACAGAACACCTGGTTGGCAAAAGGTTTCAACCTCGTGGACGATTTGCTGCGTTGGTGTGAAACCAACCATCTCTACCTGATCCTCGACATGCACGGCTGTCCGGGCGGTCAGGGGCACGATAAGCCGATCGCCGATTACAATCCTCCCGCGCCCTCCTTGTGGGAGAGCGCGGCCAACCGCGACAAATTGATCGCCCTCTGGCGCGAGATTGCAAGTCGTTACGCGAACCGACAGTGGATCGGCGGCTACGATCTCATGAACGAACCGAACTGGACCTTCGAGAACAACGCGAACATCAACGGTTGCTCGGATCAAACCAATGCGCCGCTCCGGCAACTGCTGATGGATCTGACCACCGCAATCCGGCAGGTGGACACGAACCACCTCATCGTGATCGAGGGCAACTGTTGGGGCGGAAACTACAACGGCATTCTTCCGGCGTGGGATCCAAACCTGGTCATCAGTTTCCACAAGTATTGGGATGCGCCGACCGTGGAATCCCTGCAAGGTCGGGTGTCGTTGCGCGACCAGTGGAATATGCCGCTCTGGTTGGGCGAAACCGGGGAGAACTCCAATGAATGGTTTCGCGAGGTCGTTCGTTATGCGGAGCAAGCCAACATCGGCTGGGCGTGGTGGCCGTGGAAAAAGATCGGCACGATCTCCGGCCCGGTGGCGATTCAGAAGCCGGCGGGCTACCAGGCCATTCTCAATTACTGGCGCAATACCGGTCCCAAGCCGTCCACGGATGCCGCGGTCAACGGACTGCTGGCACTGGCGCAAGCTGCACGGTTTGAGAACTGCGTCGTGCATCCAGATGTTTTTGACGCCCTCCTGCGACCGAACACCCAGGGCTTGACGTTGCCTTTCAAGAGCAATTCTGTTCCCGGGGTGATTTTTGCCGCCGATTACGACTTGGGCCGGCCGGGCGAGGCTTATCACGACCAGTCCACCAACAGCCCCTACAACAGCGGCGGGGCTTACCGCAACGACTCGGTGGACATCGAATCCGGCAGTGATGCGCCGCCGACCATCGGCTACGCCGTGGGCTGGCTCGAGCCCGGCGATTGGCTGAAATACACCGTGACTCCGATCGTGCCCGGACCGTACGCCGTTTCGGCGCGCATCGCCGCCGGCAGTTCCGGCGGCAGCTTCTATCTGGATGTGGCCGGCAGCAACGTCACCGGAATCATCAATGTGCTGGCCACCGGCGGCTGGCAGTCGTGGACCACTCTGCCGGCGCGCGGCTTCACCAATGCGCAGCCGATGACTTCGTTCAGGCTGATGGTGGTCTCCGGCAGTTTCAACATAAACTGGCTGCGGTTTGACAGCGTTGTCCCCGCTGTCCCCAGCGGCCTGACCGCGACCGCGACCAATACGCAGGCCTCTCTCAACTGGAGTCCTTCTTCCGGGGCGACCGGCTACAACATCAAACGGCTCGACCACCAACCGCGGATCTTGCAACACGATCGCCGTTGGCGTCACCGGTAACAGCTACGCCGACACTACGGCACGAACGGCACGACTTACGAGGCCGTTTCAAAACCCCGTAGCCGCGGACGTGAGGCGGCTCAAAGGGTTCGGAAATTAGAGCGGACTCACGTCCGCGGCTACCGTTTTGAACGAAGCTCTTACTATTACATCGTTACGGCGATCAACGCGTACGGCGAAAGCGCCAACTCCACCCAAGCCTCGACAGCGCCCTTTCCCGAGCGCTCGGTGAGCGCCTCCCTGCCAACCGTGCAGCTATCCTGGCCAACCTCGGCCAGCGCTCTGGTTCTCAACAGCACCACGAGCCTTGTGCCGCCGACGGTGTGGTCGCCGGTGACGAACGCGGTCATCAATCAAGCCGGCCCTTGGACGGTCTTGCTCTCGGCGGCGGGTGCCAGCCGGTTCTTCCGGTTGCCGGCAGAGTAACGCGTTGCCCCATCCTCTTTTTTTTCTTCCCTCGGAGCCCACGACAAACTTTTGTTGCAGATGCAACAAAAGTTTGTACCGACCCATTCTGGCGGCGCGGGCCGCGCGAAAAACTACTGCTTCTGATCTCGCCGCGCCGTGACCTGGCGAAAGTATTCCGCGGCGGCGGCGTTTTGGGGATCAATTTGCAGCGCCACGGCAAATTGTTGGAGCGCCTCGTCCAAACGGTTTTGCCGGACCAGCACGACGCCGAGATTGATCCGGCTCACAACATGACGCGGATTCAAACGGATCGCCTCGGCGTACTCGCGCAGGGCCTCGGTCACTTGATTTTCCGCCACCAACAACCCGGCGAGCTCAAAGTGGGCTTGCGACACATCAGGCCGAAGTTGGATCGCCCGGCGGTAGGCGGCAATGGCTTCCACGCGCCGGTTCAACTTGTCCAGTGCGTTGGCTTGGTAGCAAAGGTAGCTGGCTTCCTGCGGGCGCAATTTGATCGCCCGGGCATAACTGTCCAGCACGGCGGCATACTTCTTCTGGGCCATCTGGACATCGCCCAGTTCGGTCCAAACCTCGGGGATGCCGGGGCGTTGCCGGGCCGCTTGCTGCAACAAAAGTTCCCCCTCGGCGGGTTGTCCCAACTCACCTTGCAAACGACCGAGCTGCAGTTTTCCATAAAAATCATGTGGCAGTAGATCAAGCACCTTCTGATAAGCGCCGACCGCCCGTTTGCGATCTCCAACTGCCTCATAAAGGTTGGCGAGCCCCTCGTGGAGAAAATGGTCCTGCGGCGCCCGCTGGATCGCATTCACCAATTCCTGGCCGCTGCGCATGACGGCATTCGTGTCCTGTTGTGCGCGGAGAAGTTCGCTTTCGGCCTGAAACGCCGCGAGCCGGGCCGGGTTATTGAACTGAGTGTTCAGTGGTGGGCGCTGCATCCGGCTGATCAACGAATCCATGACGAAGCCACGATTCCACAATGTCAGGCCCAGATCCCGTTCGCAAATGGGCTGCGAGGCCCAGCCATTGGTGTGGTTCCCTCCCGCCCCCAACGCCAGCGCACCCGCAACCGCCTCCGCCCAGAGCCGACCGAGCAGGTAGTTGCCTGGAAAACTGAAATGCACGTGTTCAAAGAACACTTCCTGTCCCGAGATTCCGAGAGGACTGGCATTGGCCAGCGTGGACTCCGCATCGCTCAACTTCAACTCCCGACCCGCGAACTCGCCGCCCACGCGCCGGATGATTTCGTTGACCCGCGAATCCGCGCGAAACGGCAGGGCGTCCACATCGCAAGCCAACTGGTAGTGCGCCCGGGCCGTGGCGTTGTTCTCGCCCCGTGAAATATCCCCAACCGCCGGCTGGAGCGCCCCCGGACCGTTTATTTCACGGGGCAAGCGCAACAAACATTCGGCCCAGCGGAATTGGAGTTCCGCAAACTTGGGATCCAGCTTCGCCGCCTGCTCGAAACTCTGCGCCGCCTGGTTGTCATTGCCCGCTTTTTCCGCCGCGCGCCCTTCGGCGTACCGTTTCTCGAACTGCGCCTGGTCGGCGGGCGGCAGATTGCTGTTGCCGAGCGATGCGAACGGCGGGCAATCCTTCAGGTTCACCGCCATCGTGTTCAGAATGACTTTGGCGCCGGAGTCCAGACCGGCGCCGACCATGTCACGGAGATTGGCTTCAAAATTTCGGTGCGCGGCGGCGCGGCGCGGGTCGTCGGGCGGGATTTGATTTTGCAAAAACATCTGCATGCCGCCCCAGGAAGCGTTCTTGGACTGGCCGCCGAGTTTGCGCAGGGTCGCCATCGCCAACTGCCCCACCCGCGTCTGCTGGAGGGCGA
Source organism: uncultured Bifidobacterium sp. (assembly GCA_964355895.1). Taxonomy (GTDB): domain Bacteria; phylum Verrucomicrobiota; class Verrucomicrobiia; order Limisphaerales; family JADLHS01; genus JADLHS01. Next base: position 10,843 of record CAYHFK010000072.1, read on the forward strand.
GGGTCAACCGCACCACCGCCCGCGGCGGCGCCTGGCGGCCAAAAATGGTCGCGGCGCCGAACGGTCCGACCATCTCGTTGTTGCCCATGTAAACGATCCAGATGTCGCCGTGTTGTTTCGCACATTCGCGGGCGATGGGCAGGATGACGTGGGAATTGATGGCGGTGATCGAAACGTTGATGATCTCAAACTTTTGTTCCGGGAAACGCTCGCGCAGCAACACGTCGAGGAAACGGCTGGCGCCGTAGGCGGGTTGCGGATCGCCCATCGCGGCGGACTCGCCGAAGATGAAAATGCGCGTCGTGCCCGGCGGTTTCGGCGTCGGAATCATCAGCGTGCCGGGCCAGCGCGCGAGTTCGGGCGGAAAGAATCTCAAGCTGAAGGTGTCGTTGTTGACGAGGAACTCCTGTCCGCCCACACGGGTTTTGCGGAAGAAACTGGTCGCGTAACCGTAACCCGCCAGCCGCAATCCGATCTCCCCCAACCCGAGCAACAGCACGGGCAGGAGCAGGGCCACGCTGCGAAAGAGCCACAATCGCCGGCGGGAAACGGGCCGGGGCGCGGCAGTGGCGGGAGCGCGGTTGGAATGAGGCGGGCGTCGTTTCAATGATCAAAAGGGTAAGCGGGGAACTTTCAACATCCAACGTTCAACGTTCACTGGCCGCAGGGCGCGCGCATCGCTTATTGGATGTTCGATGTTGAATGTTTCTGCGAGCTTCATCCCCGCAAATACTTCACCACGGCCTCGGTCCGCGAATGAACGTGCAGCTTTTCATAAACCGTCCGCACATAACTGCGCACCGTATCAATGCTGATGTTCAGGCGGTCGGCGATTTCCTTGTAGGCGTAGCCGTTGGCCAGTTGATCGAGAAAATCCTTTTCGCCCGGCGTGAGTTTCGCCAGGGGCGATTCCCCTTCGCCCGGTCGGGAAAAGAACTGGACGACGCGCCGGGCCAGTTGCGGCGTCATCGGCGAACCGCCGCCGTGAACGTCGCGGATGGCTTCCACCAGCCGCGCCGAAGCGGTGCGCTTTAGCAGATAACCACTGGCGCCCGCCTTGAACGATTTGAACAGCGAATCGCTGTCTTCGTAAACGGTGAGCATCAGGAATTGCACGGCCGGCAGCGCCGTCTTGAGCTGGCGGACACATTCCACCCCGTTCATGCCCGGCAGATTGATGTCCATCAGGACAACGTCCGGGGCGCGGCGCGGAATTTCCTTCACCGCTGTCTCGGCGTCCGGGTAATCGCCGGTCAACCGGAGCGCGGAACTGCGGCGAATCAATGACGAGAGGCTCGTCCGGATGCCTTCGTCATCATCTACAATGGCCACTTTGATCTGCATTTCCTCAAACAAGTTCGCACCCATGCGCTACTCATGCCACTTCCACCGCTGGGAGCGCAACCGCATGAGTATGCGTAAAAATTGTTGCGGTCACAAATTTTCTCACGGCGCAATCTGGCCAGGAAAACACACCACCAGTCGCACAGATGTCCCCTGCCCTAAGGTGGTTTCCACCGTCAACGTCGCGCCGATGCTCGCCGCCCGTCGGCGCATGTTGCCCAGTCCGTTGCCTTTGGCGGGCGACTTCGCGCCGTTAGCCGCGAAACCCCGACCATCGTCTGACACCACAATTTCCAAAGTCGGCCCGCTGACCTTCGCGCTGACCCGGACTTCTTTGGCCCCCGCGTGCTTGAGCGCGTTGGTCAACGCTTCCTTCACGATGAGAAAAATGTTGTGGCGCACGTCCGGCGGCAATGGTCGAGCGGGCAGATCATGCGGCAAGTCGAGCCGACAGCGAACCTGATCGTCCTCGAACAACTCGTTGGCAAAATGCGCGATGTATTCCACCAGGCTTTGCAGGGAATCGCTGCCCGGCCGCACGGCCCAGACGATTTCCTCCAATGCCCGCACGGTCTGGGCGGCGGATTGCGCCAGCTTGTTCGCGTGGGTTTCAACCTGTGCCGGATCGTTCTTGTCCGCCTTGACCAGATCGCTCAACAACGAGATGCGCGTGAGCGAAGAACCCAGATCGTCGTGCAAATCCTGCGCGATGCGTGTGCGTTCGCGTTCCACAGTGTGCGCCTGCTCCAGTTGTCTGAGTCGCCGTTGCATTTTTCGCTTTCCGACGAACCGCCCGGCGCCACCCACCGCCACCAGCAGCCCCAGCACCACCCCCCCGTTAAACCACCAGGTCTGCCAGAAACGCTGCACAATGAAGTCGCTGAACGACGTCGCAATCGCCATGTCGCTGAAGATCCAGCCGTTGCCGCCGCCGCCGTGGCGAAGCCGGATTTGATTGAAGGACGCGTTCGCCTTGAACTTCGTGGTGAGGCTTTCCGGTTGGTTTTCGTCCGTCGCGCCACGGTTGAGTTTCGGGCTGAGCCAAACGGTTATGAGGTCGTCGCCGCCGGGGACGTATTGGACCTTGAACATGATGGTCCGTTTCTGGTCATGGCGCGGCAGTTCGTATGGTTTAAAAAGGCCAAGGCCGGCGGCCTCGGGTTGCGCGGACTTCAGGTCAAATTCTCCGGCGAGCCGATTCGAGGGCCCGGTCTCCGACGCAAAGCATGCGGAATACCCCCAGGCATCCGGCGCGTTGCCCACGGCCAGGCGATAGTCGTTGTCGGCAAACAATTGGAACAACGCGTAGTATTCCTCCGTGGCCGCGTCCGAAAGCGGGTCAATATAAAACTTGAAATAGAGCGCGTCGTTGGCCGTGTCATCCCGTTTTACCGCGCCGCCCAGAATGTCAATGCCCTCGGGCGTCTTGTGGATCACCCGCGCACCCGCATCGCTCCAGAGAATGGTGGCCGGCGCCGCAAACGCAAACGCCAGGAGAATGAACGCCGCCAAACCCGGCACGCCGCCGCCACGGAACGCCGGTCTCCGCCCCGGCAAGTTGCGTTCACACAGCACCGCGCTCTGCACCGCAGCACCCCCGCGTGCCAGAAGCATTTTGGATTTTCCCAACACTTTAATAATTGGTCACGCCGCGATTGTTTGGAGTCCCGCCTTCCGGCGATTTTCAATCGGAGTCTGCCAGCAGCCGCCTGAAGGTGGAACTTCAAACTTTCACGCCCGCGGCGCTTTCGGCAGCTTCACCCATTGCGCGAGCAAAGCCGCAATCAACATGCACCCGCCACCGGCCATCACCGCGTGAACGAGATTGCCGTGCAGATAATTTTTCACGATCGGACCAAACGTGAGCGCCGCCAGAATTTCCGGCAGCACGATGAAGAAGTTGAAGATGCCCATGTAAACGCCCATCCGCTCCGCCGGCAGCGCGCCGGCCAGGATGGCGTACGGCATGGAAAGAATGCTGGCCCACGCCACGCCGCCGAGCGCCAGCGCGAGGAGCAGCAGATGCTTTTGCTCCTCGCCGTGAATGAATCCAATCGCCAGCAAACCCAATCCTCCCAGCGCCAGACACACGCCGTGAATCCGCCGCCGGTCAAACGTTCGCGACAGCGCCATCAGCCCGAACGCGGCGATGAACGTCACCGCGTCCTTCACCGAGTAACACACGCCCGCCCACTCCGCGCCGCGCTTGAACAAGTCCGACTTCGGATCGCTGCTGCCAAACACCACCGGCACAGCGTTCGAGAAATGCAGCCACATGCAGAACAGGCCGAGCCAGGTGAAGAATTGCACCAGCGCAAGCTGCTTCATCGTGCCGGGCATCTTGGCCAGCGCATCGAGAATTTCCCGGGCGAAATGCGCCGGGCCACCACTCGCCGCCTTTCGGCGCCGAAAGGCTTCCATATCTTCCGGCGGGTATTCCTTGCTCGTGAGCACCGTCCATAACACCGCGCTGAAAAACGCCACCGCCCCGACGTAGAAGGAGATTTTCACGTTGGGCGGAATCGCGTTCGCCCCGCTGGTGTCGCTGCTGACGTGAAACCAGTTCTTCAGAATGTACGGCAGCATGCCCGCAATCACGGCCCCGACCCCGATGAAGAAACTTTGCATCGCGAAACCCGTCCCGCGCTGTTCCTCCGGCAGCTTGTCCGCCACGTACGCGCGAAACGGCTCCATGCTCACATTGATCGAGGCATCCAGGATCCATAACAACCCCGCCGCCATCCAGAGCGTGCTGCTGTTGGGCATCGCGATCAGCGCGAGCGAACTCAAGATCGCCCCCACCAGAAAATACGGTCGTCGGCGACCCAAAGGTCCCCAAGTGCGATCACTCATCGCCCCGATAATCGGCTGCACGATGAAACCGGTGAGCGGCGCGGCGAGCCAGAGCAGCGGGATTTGGGAATCCGACGCGCCGAGATATTTGTAGATGGGGCTCATGTTGGCCATCTGCAAGCCCCAACCGAACTGGATGCCGAGAAAGCCGAAGCTCATGTTCCAGATTTGCCAGAAGCTTAAGCGCGGTTTTTGCATGGGAAGTTTTTGGTTGGGATGGCCGATTTAATGACATTCAGCCGTTCGCCAGTGACCGAGGCAAGACAATTTGAGGTTTCGACTTCGTGGCAAGTTGCGGCGTAGGGGTCACAAGTTGAATGACATCGTAGGCCGGCTCGCCCTGCCCCTCCAACCGCATCTTTGTGCGGTGGCTGTTTGGTGCGCAACGATTGCGTGGCCGCCCAGGAATGCGACCATCGTCCGCATCCTGATGAGCTTCCCGTCGCCATCCGCATCGCCGCGCGCCGAGCAACCTTGCCGGCCTCAGTCCAACCGCCCGGGGCAACTGAGCAGAATCTCCAGTTGCCATCCATGACTCTTTCTTCCGTCACCGCAATTTTTTTGGTGATCAATCTGTCTCACTACCGCTAGAATCCACCCACCAATTATGCCCGCCACGCTCCTCACCAACACCCCCGTTCAATCCTCATTCGAACTGCCGCCCGGATTGCCGCCGCGCCAAGCGCGCGTCGTGATCGTCGGCGGCGGGATTGTCGGCTGTTCGGTGGCGTATCATCTGGCCAAGGCGGGCTGGAAAGATGTGGTGCTGCTGGAGCA
>CAYHFK010000072.1:15916-17007 GCA_964355895.1 uncultured Bifidobacterium sp.
TTCACGCGCATCACCGGTGTCGAGTATCAGTCGAGCGATGGAACGCCGGGACAGATCGAGGCGGATTGGGTGATTCTCACCGGCGGCATGTGGACGCGGCAACTCGGCCTCGGGGTTGGTGTGGATCTTCCGCTCTATCCCGTGGAACATCACTATGTGTTGAGCGAGCCGATCCCGGGGGCCGCCCGCGATCTCCCTTGTGCGCGGGATCCCGACGCGGCGATTTACTTCCGCACGCTGGATGACGGCTCCATCAAACTCGGCGCGTTCCAGTGGCGCTCGAAGCCGTGGCAGGTGGGCGATACGGTGCCGGGAGACTTCAAGTTCGGTCTGCTCGCCGATGATTGGGAAAAATTCGCCGAACCCCTGGCGGCGGGCAAGCACCGCATCCCGGCGCTCCGGACGGCCAGGTTTCCGAAATTTGTGAACGGACCTGAGAGCTTCACCCCGGACAACAATTTCCTGATGGGACCTCCGGCGCGGACCGAAGGGCTCTTTGTGCTGGCGGGCTTCAACAGCGTTGGCATTGCGAGCGCCGGCGGCGTCGGCAAATACACCGTGGACTGGCTGGCAGGCGGCGAGATGCCGATGGATTTGTGGAGCGTGGATGTGCGGCGATTTGCGCCGCTCCAGAATGAGCGCGGCTATCTCACGACCCGCGCTGCCGAGGTGCTGGGGCTGCATTATCAAATGGCGTGGCCGAACCGCGAGATGGAGACTTCCCGCAATGCCCGCCGCTCGCCCTTGCATGCGCAGACTTCGGCGCTCGGCGCCTGCTACGGCCAGAGCGCCGGTTGGGAACGACCGCTTTGGTATGCGCCGGCCGGGATCACGCCGGAGATCCAGTATTCCTTTAAGAAGCAGAACTGGGCGCCCTACGTGGCATCGGAGGTGAAGGCTTGTCGCGGGAGCGCGGCGCTCTTCGATCAATCCACTTTCGCCAAATTCGAGGTAAGTGGCGCCGAAGCGCTGGCGACGCTGCAACGGCTCTGTGGCAATGACGTGGATGTGCCGATCGGGCGCATCGTCTATACCGCGATGTTCAACGAGCGGGGAACTTTTGCGAGCGATCTCACGGTGGTTCGGCCGGC
>CAYHFK010000073.1:0-8074 GCA_964355895.1 uncultured Bifidobacterium sp.
CGGAGACCGTTGAAGGCCCACGACCAGACGACCGTGGAATTCCAAAGTCGCAAGACGAGGGAGCGGAAACTCCTTGTCGGCGGCTCGGAACTCACAACGGTACGGGGATCAACCATGTCCGCCAGCTTGCATAGCGGGCGAAATGAGCGTCAAGCCTGCACATTCATCATGTGTGATTTCCAAACAGGCATTATTTGACCGCCGGCAGCAGAATGAATTGGACTTTCGTGGATGGCTCGGCCACGTAGGTTGCACGCTTGGCCCAAAGCGATCGTGTTTTGCCTTGTTCCTGAATTTTTCTGATGCACATTGCGCCGGAAATTATGTTTGAAGCGTGATTGGATTGTGATGAGCTTGCTGAAAAAAAATGGGCGTTACCAATGGCGACGACCAATGACTTCGACTCGCTCTGCGGCCGACTCCAGCCCAGCGGGTGACACGCCGCAGGCGGGGTTTGGCGGAGATATCCTGGCGGTCGGGGACAACCGCGCCCGGCCGGAGGTTGAACAAATGAGATCATGAAAATCCATCACCTCCCTTACGAGATCAACGAACACACCAACCGGTTTCACTATTACGAAACGCTGTGGAAAAGGCGCGGGCTTGATCTGCTGCTCCAACATTGCGATCCACGCGGCAAGACGCTGTTGGATTATGGCTGTGGGCGGGGTGAGTGTCTCTCCTTGGCCCGAGAGGCCGGCTTTGCGGCTCGGGGGACGGACGTGGACCCCAAGTGTGTGGAACTGGCCTCGCGTCATGGCAAAGCGTGCGAACTGAACGTGTCGGATCCATTGGCACAGTTTGGCCGTAAATCTTTTGATGTGGTCACCTGTTTTCATGTGCTCGAGCACGTGGACAATCCCAAATCGGTTCTCAGCGCCATCGCAAACATTGCGAAATCGCATGTCGTGATCGCCGTTCCCAACCTCCGCTACCTGCACCGCACGTTCCGTCGAACGATTGATCTCAGCGCCGTGAACGAAGGCCACCTGCAATCCTGGGATCACTGGCATTTCCTCAATCTGGCGGAAAACCACTGCGGCCTGAAATTGGTGGCGTGGGGTACGGATGCCACCCAGCTTCCCTTTTTTAGCAATGTCGCCCAACGGGTATTCGGCACGAAAGCCACCATCCGGCTGGAAACCGGGATCTTCCGAAAACTGTTTCCATTTCATGGCCTCTCCGTTCTGGGGCTGTTCAAGCCTGTGGAATGAGTGCGCTTTCGCCATTGTTTTTGACGGGCATTGTGATTACCAGAATTCAGGTCTTTCTTAGGATCACGCTTTCGGCCCGCGCCGTCCCGAGTTGGGCTGGAGTCGCCAACTGCCGCTTGAACCGCTTGAAGCACTGCTGTTTGCTCGCCGGGTTGAGTTTAACGGGGTTGCAGGCTATCGCCGCAGAGGAAAAGTATTACGGCGCGACCAACCTTTGGCAATTTCGCATTGACGGCGGCAGCCGGTCGTCGCCGGCTTTGGGGCGCGATGGCACCATTTACATTGGCAGTTGGGCTGGGGATTTGTTCGCCCTCAACCCCGAAGGCTCGGAGCGCTGGCGGTTCCAGACCGGATTCGAGATTACCTCCTCCCCGGCCGTCGGCAGCGACGGCACGGTGTATGTGGGCTGTCGGGATCACCGGCTGTATGCGGTGGACAAGGACGGACGGAAGCAGTGGGCCTTCAAAACGGGCGGCTGGGTGGATACTTCGGCGGCGATTGGAACTAATGGAGCCATCTACTTCGGGTCTTGGGACAAAAAGTTTTATGCCCTTAACCCGGATGGCTCGAAGCAATGGGAATTCGTGACGGGCGGGCCGGTGGTTTCGTCCGCCGCGATTGACGCCCGCGGGGTGATTTATTTTGGCTCGCACGACCGGAAGTTTTACGCCCTGAATCCGGATGGTTCGAAGCGTTGGGATTACGCCACGGACGGCGCCATCACCTGCTCGCCGGCGATTGGCGCCAGCGGAGAATCATACTTTGCCTCCGTGGATGGGCTGTTTCACGCATTGAACCCGGACGGCACCCGGCGCTGGGAATTGCGGACGGGCGGCATCACCGGTTCATCGCCGGTGCTGGGGGCGGATGGGACGATCTTTGTGTCCGTGAACCAAACGCATTGCGCGATCGCGCCGGACGGAAAGTTTAAATGGCAGCGCCCCTTCTGGCATCCGCAGCCGGGTTTGTTCGGAGAAACGGCTGCCGCCGTCCTGGCCAATGGCCATGTGGTGTTCACCGGCGGCGACGCGTTTGTGATGACGGTGCCCGGTGACAACGCTGAAATAGAGTGGGTATGGAACTACTGGTTGTTCGGGGCGAGTTATTCAGCGCCGCTGGTGGCGGACAACGGCACGATTTACGTGATGAGCACCTGGCCGGATTTTTCTGCGCTCCAAAGGCATGTTCCTCTCGCCACGACGCCCTGGCCGATGTTCCGGGGCAATCCACAGCACACGGGACGAGTGAATCCCAAGTGACGTTTGTTTCCCGCGTGCAGGCTGCGGGCGAGCGCCGCGCTGAATGGTCTTGCAGCTGGCGGGTGTTTTATGCCGCCGATGGCAGCCACCGGCGGGACGAACAGAGCGACGTCAGTTGGCTATTACTCGGGTTGCTCACCCACGATCATAACGGATGTCGCCGCGATGTTCGGAAGGTTTAGCGAGCCGTTGAATCAACTGACGGAGACCAAAGCCCGCGTCGCTCCAGTATGTTCAGAAAAGCCTCCGTCCGCTGTGGGAAATAATCGTTGAGCAGTCGCTGGATTTCCGGCCGCCAATGCTCGTTGCGCGTGTAGCGTTCGTAAGGCCCTTCCTTGTAGCGGTGGAAATCGTTGCGGTAGCTCCCCCACCGGGCGGACTCGGCCACGATGGCAAGGTCGAGGCTATTTGCCAATTTGCGGAAACGCTCAGCCGCCCGCGGCGGCGTCAGCGCACCCTCGCCAAGACAGTGCCGCCGGACTCGTTCGGCAAAGAGGGCGCGAAAATCCGGGTTCTCCTTGAGCTTCTGGAACAGCCGGGACGGACTTTGGTCATCGTCAAAATCCATCCGGTCGTCGGCCACCTGCTCCAAGGTTCGTTCGCCATCCCAGACCAGGAACTGATACTGGCCGGGCGGGTCGCGACGGCGGCCGGCATACCAGTTGGAAGCCCGATCCCAATCGGCGTTGGCTCCGTAGTAATTCACGATCATGTAGTCGGCGAAGTTGGTGACATCGAGTAGGCTGGTGACTTGTTGCCAGGCGGCGGCGTTGGTCACACCGGCGTTGACGATCGTGAACAATCGGTCCCACGTGTTGGTGTCGCCGCTGAGTGCCTTGTCGGAGTTGCGCGAGTCGTAATCGGACGATTTTCCGCCTTGAATGCCGGCCAGGAATGGCGCGCTCGGTCGTTCGGCCAGGTTGTAAAGTCCCCAGTAAAGTCCGTTGATGTAGAGATGGACGAATTGTCCGCGGGCGGCAGGCTGGCCCATCGCCGCCGCCGTTTCGCGCATCCATTCATCGCGGAGGTAATCGCCGCGGTGGCGTTCCTCGCCACTCCAATGCAGCCAACTGTTGTTGCAACCACCGCGCAGGATGACGGTTTCGAACTCATGGACTCCTTCAGGGCCAAACAACGGAAAGTCCAGATGAACGGCGCCATAGGGTTTCTTGAAGAGCAAGCGGAGGGAATGTTTCGGACACTCCTCGGGCCGTCGGTTCCAGCCGCCTTGGACGCGCAGGCCGCAGTTGATCTGGAAGCCTGGTCGGCCGTCCGGAAAGATCATTTCCGCCGAAGCCGCCCGCTCCCAATCGCGCCCCGTTTCCATCGGATGCGCATAGATGCCGTGCGTTGGATCGAACAAGCTGTCACGATCGGTGACGATGGAAAGGCTCGGCAACGCGCACAGTCCGTCGAGCAGGTCTTGCTGATAATCCGGACTCCCAGTTATTCGACGATCCATCTCGTAGAAAGCGGCGACGGGCTGGCCATTCGTAATTCCCCAGAACTTCGGGAATCCCGCACCGGTTTGATGAGCCACCGATTCTGGAAAGATGAACGAGCGCGTGAGGATTTCGGTTGGCGCAAAACCCGGTCGGAAGGCGGCAGCACGCAGCACGGTCGTCGTGGCGATACGCAGCGGACGGCGATACAGCAACCCGATCGCCTCGGTGGGTGGCGATCCATTGGTGGTGTAAAGAATCCGTGCGCCGGGCGTTCGCGTGGTCAGGGTGAGGACAACTGTCGAATCCGACACGGCCCCGGCGGTGCTGGCCTTCAAATCGGCGATCAGGCCGCGGACTTCGCCCGTGTTGGTGGCACCCGGAGTTGGTTGCTCGAAATAGGTGTAGGCACCGGCAGGGACCCCCGCGCGACCGTCGCCGAGCCGGAGGCCTTCGCGGAGGCCGAAGCTCACGGCGCCGCGTTGACGCGGGTACTTTGGCAAGAACTCGTGAGCAATTGTCTGCCCGTCCGGTTTCACGAGCGCGAGGTATTCGCCACGGTCGTTGAGTTTGAAATTCGTATGCAACGGTCGGCGGGGATCGCGGCGATCCTTGCCCGAGGCGAATACGATCAGGCGCTGCCCGGGTGCGAGGATGACGTTCGGAAAACGCCAGCGCGCCGGGTTTCGGAAGTTGTCGGTCAGGCACCAGTTGGCGAGGGCCGCGGGTTCGTCGCCGAAGTTGGTGATTTCGATCCAATCCACGTTGTCGCCGTCCTCGTCCGAAAGATCGGCCAGACCGGAGGCGGCCAACTCGGTGATGAACAGGTGGCTGGACGGCGACGTATTGGGCCGGGCGCGTGCTGCTACCACCAGGCAGGCGATCGCGCCCAGGGCAAGAACCAGAACGAAAGCCCAGCCGGGCAAGGTCCAACGGGATTGGCTTTGGTTGGGCATGGGCGCGAGGATCACACGCCGCCAACCGCATTGAGACCGAAAACGTATTTGGACATTCGCGTCAGGCGGAACGGGAGATGGTTGGCGACCGAGGCGGCTTCCTCGCTCGCCGCGTCAGCGTATTTCAATTCCAGGACGACCAGCGCCGGAACTTCGATCCGCGCCAGGAAGGAATTCGCCTGGCGCTGGAAGCGAAAGAACACGAGATTGGAATCAATCGTCAGCCGCACTTGGCGGTCGCGCGAGCGAAAATATTGGCGTCGGTATTGATTCACGAGGGTTGGCTCGGCCTGGTGGATTTCGTGGTGCAGGTTCTCCGGCAGCGCACTTGTCTCCAGCCAGCGACGCACGCTGTGAGCGGAAGTTTCATGCCCGAATTCAAACGGCGCGAGTCGGGCCGAATGCTTCGTCCCCAGGTGGCCGCGCTTGCGCTTTTGCTCGAGGACCGCCTGCGGCACGGTGCCGAAAAGCTGGCCATACCAGCGCGCGCGCAGCTTGGCCCGGTGGCTGTGGCCCTCCACGTTCTGGTGATAGTTCCGCAGGTCGGGTGAATCGAGGTAGATGTTGTTGACGATCCGCGGCGCGTATTCTGGAAAGAAAAGCGCGGGGTGATGCCGGACGTGATGTTCGACCTCGGCGAGGGCTGCGCCCGGGATCGCAAACTTGCGCTCGTAACGGTGATTGTCCGGGACGCCGCTCATGCTCACGCGGTGATCAGAGGCTGAGGTTGCTCTGCTCAAGGTAACTGATGCGAACGCCGTCGCCCAGTTTACGAAGTTCCTGGGAGCACGCTTCGAGGCGGGCGACGCTGTCGAATTGGACCTGGAAGGAAGCCTCGATCAACTCCGGTGTCTGGTCGAAGCGTTTAAGTCCAGCAGCGGTGGTGTGGGAATTGAGCGCCGCGAGAATTTGTGGCAGCCCGGCTTGGGTGGGGGCCGGGCAGGTGATCGTGAGATAGAGGTTGGGCCGCTCCTCGCGTCGGCGCACCCAGTGGCGCCCGGCCACAATCGCGAGCATGACGAAAAACGCGAGCGTGGTGATGACTGTTTGCTCCGCGCCAAACCCCAGCCCAACGGATATGGCGAGGAAAAGGTAACTGAGTTCCTCCGGCTCCTTGATGGCGGCGCGGAAGCGGATGATCGAGAGGGCGCCGACGAGGCCGAGCGAGAGCGCCAGGGACGACTTCACGATGGTGATGATGAGCATCGTGGTGGTGGTCACGAGCAGGAAGTTGCGGGCGAACTGCTCGCGATTGGAAAGCGTGGTGCCGAACTTCACATAGACCCGGCCGAGAATCCAGGCCAGCAGCGCGGACAGCAACAAGTTGGCAACGAACAGCGGCAGGGAAATCTGGATGGACTGGGTACTGAAAAGATCGAGCAGCGTTTGCGGTTTGTTCATGGCATGGTTGACCGACAGGAATTTACTTGTTGATCGTGGTGGGAAGGATGGCGATGGCAGGGTGGTGGAACAAGGCGAAACACTGTCTGAGCGGCATAATTGACTCCCAAAAGGCTGATCGCCGCCGGCCAGACTGCGCCGTCGCGCAGAAAGTTGACGCGTTTGGCCGCGCCCACTCCGCGTCGCCAATCTTCATCGCGCAGCGCAACGCAAAGAACTCGGCACTCGCCAAGTTGGCCGGCGTCCCGCACGACATGATTGCCAAAGCGAAGGCGCTAGCTCCCCACCGCGTAAGCTTCCATCGGTTCCGCGCCCAGCGTGCCGGAAAGGGTTTGCCAGTAGTTCGCCGCTTCAACTTCGGCCAGCGTCTGACGCGCGCCCGTCAAGCGGCCCGCAATGCCCAACCGGTCAGCCTCAGCGGCATGGCTGGCCCGTTTCAAAAACTTGTCGAGGTATTCGGTGTGGCGCCGCCAAAGCACCCGGTCAACCGCTTGCTTCGCCTTGAGCCGCGCGGCATACCAGTCGCTCGCGATCATGTTTTCGCGGGTGAACAGTTTCCGCACCGCGGGATGATTGAGTCCTTTGCCCTCCCAGGTGTCGTTTAACATGATGTGGAGCAGCGCGCGCAGGGGCGGACACGCCTGGGCAATACTTCCGTCGTCGAAATACATTTTCGCGACGCGCTTCTGCGTGGCCACAATGTTGTCCATGCCGTCCGCGAAAACGTCGGCATCCTGCAACTCCGGGCGCAACATTTCCGGCGTGAAGACGGCATGCGGATGATTAAACACGCGCCCGAAGAAAGCCTGAACGAATCGGATGTTGATGCGATGGCCGAGGCGGCTCGCCAGCACCTTCTTCCCGCCGTGCTCGAGATCTTCGCACCGGTCGAGATAATGATTGGCGATGAGAAAGTTCGGATCGCGCTCCTGCGGCGTCATGCGACACCACACTTCGGGCACGAGCAGGCTGATGTCGTGATCCACGCGGACGCGCGGACCAACGCAACCCGCCGCCGTCACGAAACCGTTATGGCCCGTGAGCAGCCAGGAAACGAGGGCGTTGTTCAGGTCAATGATTGGTGGCAGCGCATTGAACGGTCCCTTGGTCAGCGCGCCCTCCGAACCTGCCCCCGTCGTTGAAGGGGATTTGCCGGTCATGCTACAAATGAATTCCATGAACAACTCCGGCAACTCGAAATAATGAATTGGGTTGAACACGGCGAGCGAGCGGATGCCGGTTTCCGGGGGATTGTTGCGGCGCCCAGGCAGCACGGCGGTGACCGGATTATGGATCGGCTGGCCCGGCGGCACCTGACGGCGCAGCCGGGTGGACATGGCGGCGAGATGGCTTTCGCGCGGGTGTTGGAGATCGGAGCGGATTTGCAGGTAGCGCGGGTTCTTGCTCGGCTTGCCGGCCACGAGGCGCGGGTGGGCGGAGCTCACGAAAAACTTTGAACCGTTGCCTTCCGCCGCGTGACGGATGAGCGATTGCATCGGCTCGGTGTATTGATTGAAACCGATGGCATCCTCAACCAGTTCGCGAGCGTCCGCCCCCTTGAGCGGTTCGTAGTTCGAGAAGAAATTATCCAGCCGCGCGAAATCGGCTTCCGTCTGCTTGTCGTAACCGCGATGGATGGCGTCGTCGGGCCGCTGGAACAGCCGGCGCTCGCAATTGGTCACGAACTTCAGCGACGGAGACTTCACGGCGTCGGACAAATACTTGAGCCGGTCCGCCGGGACGACGACGGAGGCTGTGATGTCGTCTTCCGTCTGAATCTTTGCGGCGGGATAAAAATCCTT
>CAYHFK010000073.1:8174-17002 GCA_964355895.1 uncultured Bifidobacterium sp.
GGCGACCTTGGCAAAATCCATTTTCAGATCGGCCACGAACACCGGCCCGGTGAGGACCGCATCCGTGATGGGTTTGGAAATCTCCGATTTGCCCCCTCCGGAAACCGTGCTGGGCTTGTGACACAACGCGCCCTCCGCGGCCACGCCCACCAACCGCCACGCGCGGTTCAGCCCCGGCTTTTCCATCCGCACCTTGTAGCCGGATGGGCGGACGTAAGTCTGGCCGGGCAACAGTTTGATCGCCTGCTCGCCGTTCGCGTTCGTCCAGCAGACCCGTTGCGCGTGCAGATCAAACCGTGCGTTCTCCGGCACGTAAAGGATGTCCGGGAATTTTTTGTCCACGGCGTAGCCTTCCGGTTTCACGGCCAACAAATCCCGATACAATGAAGCGACCTCCGCAAAGGTGTGGCCGAAATGCTTCACGTGGACATCCCCGCTGAATTCCTCGCCGAGATCGTAGGCCGGAAACACCAGCGCGCCCCCGGCGTGTTCCTCCTCGCACAAGCCGAACAGATTCGCGGCGTAGCTGATCTGGGTTTTGACCTCCTTCTTGCAATAGCCGAAATAGTTGTCCGCGATGAGCGTTACGATGACGCCGCTTTCGTCGCGGCAGGTGAGCTTGAACGCCCCGCCGTTATTGTAACATTCGTTCTCCTCGCGCCAGCACATGCCGTCGCGGCGCTGCCGTTCCGTGGCTTGATCCCAATGCGGGAGGCCCACGGATTTCTTTGTGGCGGTGATCAGGTGCGGCGCAAGAATGACGCAGCCGGTGTGCCCCGTCCAGTGCTCCGGGTCGAGGCCGGCATCGTTCTCCGGCAGCAAGGGATCGCCGGCGTTGCCAAAAATGCTTTCGACGAAATCCAGGTTGCACACCAGATTGCCCGGGGCGAAGAACCGGATTTCCATCGTCTTCTCCGCAATGAAACCGGGAACTTCCGGGCAAACGATCGGGCGCAGCAGCACGGAGACGAAACCCTCCGCCGGCTGCGGTTGCGTGGCCGTGAACGGCAGGCGCATTAGTTCACGCGGCGGATTGAGCGCGAGGTTGAGCATTTTCGCAAAGGTAGCTTGCGGGACGCCGAGCTTGTCGTCCGGAATTGGCAACCCGCCTTCCACGATGTGGAAAATGCCCAGGGTCGTGCGCCGGTCGCTGCGTGGATTGTGCAACACCCCCTGCTGGACGCGATACGAGTGGATGATGTCGGACGAAAAGTCGTCGCGATCCACCGGTAGCGACAGCACGCGCGCCAGGCCGGGGCGATCCAGCGTGAAGGTGCGCAACGGCAGGCGCGGGACCGGCACATCCTGCAGGTAGTCGTAGAGAAACGTCTGGATGCGCTGATCGGCGGGGCAGAGATACTGGCCGAGCAGGCGGTCCTTTTCCTGATACTGCGCCGCGAACGCCGCCACGAGGTCCGACGCTTCCGCGCCGTCGGCCACCGCCACCGGCGGGCAACCGAGCAAGGCTAGTTTGACGTTGATGTAGGAGATCAATTGCGACGGAGTATGGGAAGGAATGTTCGCTGCCAGTTTCGTCTCAATCATGCCTTTGAAATATACGAATCCAGCGCCGGGAACAAGAATTTGGAAGGGCTGATTAACCCGATTTTTGCTCTTCACCTGCCTCCCACCTTATCTCCGTGCGCACTATTCCAATTTGCGAACACCCGCAGTCAATCGATGAACACTTAAACCTCGTCGTCCCCCGCTCGATTCCAATCTTATGACACGCAGAGCCAATCTTGAAACACTCGGCCTTCGGCGGACACCGCTCGTTGTTGATCTTTTACCACTCGCAGTTCATCGGACGAAGCTCGCTGACGATCTTTGTTCACTCGCAGTTCGTCGGTGGCTATGCCAGTTGATGCCAAGGCCGCTCGCACTCGTGCGAAGCCCGGTCGGCGTCAAAACTTGGACACTCGCGCCTTGCTGAATCAGTTGAACCCGAAAACCGATTTGGAACCGCTGATCCGCGCTGATAACCGCTGATGAGGCAAGGCCGGCACTGAAACCGCCCGGCACTGAAGCTTACCGGCAGACGTACCGGCAATCAATCGCGGACTTGTTAAACGCGTATCAAACGGCGCGCAAGATCGTATCTGCACCCGGCACGCGCAAGACGAACGGCGGGGTCACGCCCACACCCACGGCGCAACCGGGTTCAAATCTCCACCTGCAAACCCAGTTCGACGACACGGTTGGGCGGCAGGCGGAAATAGGCATTCGCCGGTTGCGCATTGCGGGCGAGCAAGGCGAAGAGATGCTTGCGCCAGCGCGCCAACCCGCGCCGATCGCTCGCGATGATCGTCTCGCGGCTGAGGAAGAAGGTCGTTTCCATTTCCCGGAAGTTCAGGCCGTGCGGCTTGCAGAGCTTCAAGATTTCCTCCGCGTTCGGTTCTTCCATGAAACCGAAACGGCCAAGGACGCGGTAGAATCCCTGCCCCAACTCCACCACGCTGACGCGGCGTTCGATTTCCACGAACGGAATTTCCTCGATCAGAATGGTCAGCAGCACCACGCGTTTGTGGATGATTTTGTTGTGCTTGAAATTGTGGGTGAGCGCGGCGGGGGTGCCGTCGGGATTGCCGGCGAGAAAAATCGCCGTGCCCGGAACGCGCGGTGGCTGGGTCATTTCCACGTCCTTCAGAAAATCTTCGATCGGCAGCAGGCTGTTGATCAACCGCTGACGCAGGCGCTGGCGGCCCGTTTTCCAGGTGGACATGAGCGTGAAGCCAATGGCCCCCACCACGAGCGGAAGCCAGCCGCCGTGCGCAATCTTCGTCAGGTTGGCACCAAGGAAGCAAAGTTCCGCCGCGAGAAAAACCACGCAGATCGCGCCCGCCTTCAGTCCGCTCCAGCCCCACAATCGGCGCGCCGCGAAGAACAGCAACAGCGTGGTGATGATCATCGTCAGCACCACCGCCATGCCATAAGCCGCCGCCAGATTGTCCGAAGTGCGAAAGCCCAGCACCAGCCCGATGCACGCGATCATCAAGCCCCAATTGATCCAAGGGATGTAAATCTGGCCGCGCGTGGAGGAGGACGTGTGTTCGATGGCGACGCGCGGGGCGAAGCCAAGTTGCACGGCCTGCATCGTGAGCGAAAACGAACCGGAGATCAGCGCCTGGGACGCGATGACGGCGGCGGCGGTGGCGAGGGCGATGAGCGGATACAAAGCCCACGCGGGGGCCAACCGGTAAAAGGGATTGCCCGCCGCTTCGGGGTTTTGCAGCACGAGCGCGCCTTGACCCAGGTAATTCAAAAACAGCGCCGGCAGCACAAGCCCGAACCACGCACAGCGAATGGGTTTGCGCCCGAAGTGGCCCATGTCCGCGTAGAGCGCCTCCGCGCCGGTCAACACGAGAAAGACCGCGCCGAGTTGGTGAAAACCGGTCAGGCCGTTCGCCGAAAAAAAGTTGATGGCGTAAATCGGATTCACCGCCCACAAGACTTCCGGCACGCGGACGATCTGGTTGATGCCCAGCGTTGCGAGCGTGATGAACCACAGCAACATCACCCAGCCAAACATGCTGCCCACGCGGCCCGTGCCGATGCGTTGCACGCTGAACAATCCCGCCAGCACCAGGATCGTCAGCGGCACGACGTAGGGTTTGAGTACGGGCGTGGCGACTTCCAAACCTTCGATCGCTCCCAGCACGGAGATGGCCGGCGTGATGAGGCCGTCCCCATAAAGCAACGCCGCGCCAAACACGCCGAGCGCGATCAACAGCCAGGTCGCGCGGCCGCCGCCGGCTTTGTCGCGCTCGGGAAACGCCAGCGCCATCAACGCCAGAATACCCCCTTCGCCGCGATTGTCCGCGCGCATGACGAACGCGAGGTATTTCACGGAGACGATCAGGATGAGCGACCAGAAGATCAACGACAACAGGCCGAGGACGTTGTCGTGGGTGGCCACCACGCCGCCCACGGGCGAGAAGCAAGTTCGCAACGCGTAAAGCGGACTGGTGCCGATGTCGCCATAGACGACGCCGAGCGCGCCCAAGGCCACATACACCAGCGGGCTGGAATGCGATGCGTTGGGAGGAGCGTCCGTTGGGCCGCTCGACGGTTCAGATTCACGGCCCGCACCATTTTCAGTTTGCATGTTGTCAGGCGGGAAATCTGGGAAACGGGGAGCGTTCCGGCAGATTGCCCTTTCACTTGCCGACGAGGTTAGCTGACGGGCTGGGTCTTGAAAGTGACCCCGGCAACTCGCGTCGCCGTTCGCCCCGGCCCGGTACACCCGGGCTTTGGTTCCCCCGCGTCCAGCGACTGCCGCCGGACTTAGGCTGCGGGGGAAGCATGGCAAAACCCGGCTGGCTTGTCAAACGAGGCACAAACGCAGATGCGGATTGGAAGCAGCTTGGGAAAAGCGGCAGAGGGCTGCCGCAGTCCAAGACGCGAAGCGTTGGTCGGGGCCGCACGAACCGTGCGTAGCGTCCTGGACTGCGGCAGCCCTCTGCCGCTCTTGACGACAACCTGCGGCGCCGCTGACCGCCACTTCCAGTCGCACCCGCTAACGCTTGTTGCACGACCGCCATTCCGCTAATGTCATCCCATGCGCAAGCCCCCGACCGACCGACCCGGCCGTCAGTTGTTTGTTGGCCTCATGTCCGGCACGTCCGCGGACGGCATTGATGCCGTCGTCGCCGAAATCTCCGGCGCCGGACGGGGACTGAAGGCCGTGGTGCGGGCGCATGTGCATCAGCCGTTTTTACCCGCGTTTCGGCGGCGCGCGCTCGCAGCCTGTCTGCGCGGAACCGTCGCCGAGATTTGCGAACTGAATTTTGTCCTCGGCGAACACTTCGCCCGCGCGGCACTCGCCGTGATTCGTCGCGCTGGATTGAAGCCGGCGAAAATCACCGCCATCGGATCGCATGGGCAGACCGTTCACCATTTGCCGAACGCGAAAACGCCATCCACCCTGCAAATCGGCGAACCGGGCGTCATCGCCGAGCGGACCGGCATCACCACCGTGGCCGACTTTCGCGTGCGCGACGTGGCGGCGGGCGGCCAGGGCGCGCCGCTCGTGCCATTCGCCGATTGGGCGCTGTTTACGCACGCCACGCGGCCGCGCATCATCCAAAACATCGGCGGTATCGGGAATCTCACCTTCCTCCCGCCGCGCGCGAAACTGACTGAAGTAATCGCCTTCGACACCGGCCCCGGCAACATGGTCATGGACGCGGTCGTCAGTGCGCTCAGTGGCGGCAAACTGAATTACGACCGCCACGGACGTTGGGCGGCGCGCGGGCGGATCTCCGATAAACTGCTCGCCGCCTGCCTGAAACACCCGTTCCTCCGCCGGCGCCCACCGAAGACGACGGGCCGCGAGGAGTTTGGTGAAATGTTTGTCCGTTCCCTGCTCTCCTCCGCGCGCCGATTGCGCTTGGCCGACGCGGATGCGGTGGCCACGGCCACGGCGTTCACCGCCGAGAGCATCGCGGATGCATATCGGCGCTTCGTCTTTCCAAAACTCACGAAACGAGCGTTGCCCCGGCTGCAAATCATCCTTGGCGGCGGCGGCGCGAAAAACCCCACGCTGGTGCGGATGTTACGGGAACGGATCGGCATCGGCACCCTCGGCCCACATGAAGATTTTGGAATTAACAGTTCGGCCAAAGAGCCGCTGGCTTTCGCAATTCTGGCGCATGCGACTTTAGCCGGCCAACCCGGCAACGTCCCGTCCGTAACCGGCGCCCGGCGGGCGGTGGTGTTGGGAAAGATTGTTCCCGGTCAGACAGCATTGGTTTAGGCAACTCCAGTGGCGAATGGGCCACGAATTAGCAGCCAAGAAATATTCCCGGCGCGTGATGTTCCGGCGATGGCCAATCAATTTTCAGACTTGAAATTCATTGTTTCCACCGGCTTTTCCTTCCAAATTTGTTCGCCATGGCAACCTTGAAAATCAAACCCGCTGCCGACTGCCGATACGACCTGCTCTCCCTCGGCGAGATCATGCTCCGGCTCGATCCCGGCGAAGGCCGCATCCGCACGGCGCGCGAATTCAAAATCTGGGAAGGTGGCGGCGAATACAACGTCGCGCGCGGATTGCGCCGGTGCTTCGGTTTGCGCACCGCCATCGCCACCGCATTTGCCGACAACGACGTGGGGCGCTTGCTGGAAGATTTTGTTTTGCAAGGCGGCGTCAGCCCCGAGTTCATCCAGTGGCGACCGTTCGATGGCGTGGGCCGCGTCACGCGCAACGGCCTCAACTTCACCGAGCGGGGCTTTGGCGTCCGCGGCGCGGTGGGGGTTTCGGATCGTGGCCACACGGCGGCGAGCCAACTCAAGGCGGGCGATTTTGATTGGGATCACATCTTCGGCAAGCTCGGCGTGCGCTGGCTGCACACGGGCGGCATCTTCGCCGCGCTCTCGGACACCACGCCGCAGCTCGTCATCGAAGCCGTGACGGCCGCGCGGAAACACGGCACGATGGTCAGCTACGATCTCAACTATCGCCCGTCGCTCTGGAAATCCATCGGCGGACTAAAGCGCGCGCAGGAAGTGAACAAGGAAATCGCCCGGCATGTGGACGTAATGCTCGGCAACGAGGAAGATTTCACCGCCTGCCTCGGCTTCCACGTCGAAGGGGCGGATGAAAACCTTCAACACATTGACGTATCCGCGTTCAAGAAAATGATCGAGACGGCGGTGAAGGCATTTCCCAACTTCAAAGCCACGGCCACGACCTTGCGCGCCGCAAAGACCGCGACGGTCAA
Source organism: uncultured Bifidobacterium sp. (assembly GCA_964355895.1). Taxonomy (GTDB): domain Bacteria; phylum Verrucomicrobiota; class Verrucomicrobiia; order Limisphaerales; family JADLHS01; genus JADLHS01. Next base: position 14,897 of record CAYHFK010000073.1, read on the forward strand.
CGACTGGGCCGCCATCGCGTGGATGGACGGCAAATTTTACGAGAGCCGCAAGTATCCGGATCTGGAAATCTTGGACCGCATCGGCGGCGGCGACAGTTTTGCATCCGGTTTCATCTACGGCCTGCTGACCACGGGTGACCCGCAAAAGGCGGTGGAATATGGCGCCGCCCACGGCGCGCTCGCCATGACCACGCCGGGCGATACTTCGATGGCGGACAAGGACGAAGTGGAAAAGCTCATGCGAGGCGGGAGCGCGCGCGTGCAACGCTAAGATCAATCCGCGGCCACCATGAGATGCACCAGCCATTCAGACCCGGTCGATCCGCGCGGATCATGGAACACGCAGGGTAGATCTTGGCACCCGGGCGCAAACAGAATCTATTTCGTCACGGAACCTCGCGGAGGCGGAAGAAGCGAACAGTCACGTCAATGTCAAACTCCGTCACAATGGTTTCCGAGTCGGCTGTAAACGGGGGGCCGGTGGCCGTCCACGTCACAAGGTCGGTCGAAGCCTCCAGGACATATTTTCTGCCCAGCACCACGTTCTGTGTCACCTTTACCTTGCTTACAGCAATGCCAACCGTTGGCACGAAGGGCGGGGAACCGATGACAATCTTCGGCGGGTTAGTATAGCAACATCCGGCGTCAGTGATATTGATGACCGTCACGAAACCGTTGCTGATTGTCGCGGTTGCTGTTGCACCCGTGCCACCGCCACCTTGAATCAGAACTGTTGGGGCATTCGTGTAACCGCAACCCGCGTCAGTAATGGTCGCATCAACAACGAAATTGTTCACCAGTATTGCCGTGGCGGTTGCTGCATGAGGAGTGCAAGGATAAGCAGACTCGTAAGCATACAACTGTTGGACTTCGGATATGGAAAGGGCACGATTGTAGAAGCGAACGTCGGCCAAGCGGCCCGTGAAGAAAGCGTGGGAGGCGGTGTCGGAGATTGAAGCACCAAGCAATATTGGTACAGAGTTGTTGACGAAGGGGGCGGGCGACCAGCTTTTTGAGGCGGCCTGCTGTCCATTCAAGAAAATCTTTCTCAGTTGGCTGGCAGAATCCGCAACACAGGCGACCTGAACCCACTGGTTGGAAGCTATGTCGTTGGGAGAAGCCAGCACATTGCCGCCATTGTCAAATTCTATCTTTCTTCCCAGCCCCATACAGAGATTCCAATCATTATAGTAACCAGAAATGTCCCGTGAGACGAGATATAATCCGTAAGGAAATCCGTTGGGATCAGAGGCGCTCGTTTTCACCCAAAAAGTTACGGTCAAATCTTGGTAATTGGAGATCGTGTTTGGCAGGGAAATGTACTGGGAGTTTCCGTTAAAATAGGCGACCGAAACGGAACGGTCGGGAAGGTAGGAAACTCCGTTGATTGCTGTTCCGTGTCTCCCGTTACCGCTCGCGTCATTCGCATTCCCGTTGAGCGGGTAATACGCGACCAAACCATTTGTGAAAGGGTTTTGGGCGTGAGTCTGAAACAAGACGCCGAACGTGAGGATCAAGAAAATACCGAATGGTTGCCTGCTGGTTTTCATAAGTGAATTTTGGCTGGTTGTTGCTAAGCCAAGGCTACGCTTCTCACGCAGGGGCACAACACATAAATTGACTGTTCCTCCTCCCATCTTGGTACAAGGCCCAAAACACGATGCGCCAGCCAGTGAGGACAATAACCGCTGAACAGGCAAGGTCGGACACAAATTCATCGTTCAAGCGTGTGCGGGTTGAACCACAACTTTTCGCAATATTCTCGCTCCCTGGAATTTCACAAACTTTTTTATACAAATCTGCCTGACTTGGTGTCTATGGGTTGACGAGTGAACACGGACCCAACGAGCGCCTGGTGCGAAAGGCTGTATCGCACGACAGCGACCGAACTGATCCTTTATGGACGCGCGCTTGGTCTTACCCACGCGGAAGCTGAGGACGTGGTGCAGGAAACGTTTCTCGCGCTGTGGCAACTGCCGACAGCACCCCAAAACCCGGCACATTATTGCGTCCGGAGCTTCCGCAATCGCGCGTTGAACTACCGGCGCGGGTTCTGGCGGCGGCTGACACGGGAATTGGAATCGCAGCGTTGGTTTGAACGGTCCC
>CAYHFK010000074.1:0-4360 GCA_964355895.1 uncultured Bifidobacterium sp.
CGCCGAGCGGCGCAACCAGGGTTCATCGCGCGTGAAGCGGTAGTGTTCCGCCAGCATCCAGAGGATCCAACCGTGGTGCTGGTTGTAGCCGCCGGCCTCGTAACCGCCCGCGCCGTAAAGGACGCCATCCTTCGACGCGAACGAACCCGGCAGCGCAACCGTGCCTTGGTAATGCAACCACGCGTCAAGGCAATCCTGCGCCTCCCGGTGGTAGCCGCGCCGGTCGAGGTCCACGACCATCATGCACGATTCGTTGCCGTAGGCGCCGTAGCTGAACGAGCCGACGCGCGCGAAGCGCCGGTCGCTGCCCGGTTCACGTTCACAGTTCACCAAGAGATGCATCGCGTGCGAACGGTAGAATTCATTGAGCATCGGCTCGGGGGTGAGGAGCTTGGCGCTTTGGGCGAGGCGGCGACGCCAGTAGCCGGAAACGGCCGCAAGCTCCCGGTCGAAGTCGAGCTTGAGGAGCGCGGCCCGCTCCGCGGCTTCGGTCAGAATGACGCAAGGGATTTTCAGTACGATCTGGCGCGATTCGCCCGGGGCCAAAGTCCAGGACCATTTCAGATGGTCCAGCTCCGCGACTGGCGCTGAGTCCGTCAAGAGCTGTCCGCGCAGTTTGTCGCCATTCCAAAGCCGTCCCTCGGCGTCGGCGCGAAGCCGAATGGTTTCATCGCCGGTCTTGTACGTGAGCGGCAGCGTTGCCGTTTTCGGCGCATCGGTAGCGTTGGTGAAAGTGAAGCGTGCGATAAATATGGTGAAGGTGTCGCCCGCGGGGAGCGGGCCATCCGCTTGCGTGCCGTCCAGCGCCGTAGCAAAGGCGGTTTGCTCGACGCGCACACCGTCCACGTCCCAGTGTGTCTGAACCACAGGCAGGCTCTCTTCGGCCAGCGTGCGGAAGACCGGCTTCGCGGGCAGGCCAAACGTGAAACTGACCCCGCGCTTTTCCAGTTCAAGGCGGGGCGTGTCCTTCCCAGGGCGATTTTTTAGAAAGAGTTCGTTGTAGCGGAACGAAGTGCTGCCGCTGGGTTCGAGCCGGAATCGTTCCCGCCCACCTTCGAGGCCGAGCGGAAAGTAAATGTCGGACTTCTTGCGCGGCACGCCGTCCCACGCCGCGCGCCAGGTTTGCTCGGGCAGTTCGGCCACGCGATCATAGAGCGTCTTCGCCCCGCGCGCCTTCACCTCGGCCGCGACGGTGGCGTAATCGCGCGCGTCGCCATCCAGCAGGATGGCCACGCCAAAGTCTGGCAAAAAAAGCGGCCCCTGGGCGAGGTCGTCAAACTTGAAGGTAAAGGTTTGAGCGCCGTTGCGGATCGTGACGAGCGTGCGGTCGAACGTGTTCGGATCGGAATTCACCGTGGCGCGAAGGCCGGCTCGGAATTGCGCCGATGAAACTTTCTCCACTTGCTCGACCTGTCCGTTGAACGCTGTGACTTCGAGCTTCGCGCCCGGCGCTTGGGCGAACGCGAGACGAACCGAACGATCTTCGACCGAGGAATCCGTGAAGGTTTCGAGCTTCTCGATGCGCGGCAACGGTGCGTCAGCCGTAAGGCGAAGTTTGAGCGTGAAGCGGAACGCGGCCGGGTAGTCCTTGACCTTCGGAAACTCTTTCGCGTTGACCGGGCGAAACGTGAATTCAATCGCATTGCCGCGCGTGACCGCCTCGGCGTCCGCGGTCCGCCATTCGTATTGGTACCAATTGCCCAGCTCCATCCAGCCGATGTCACCCCCGCCCGGCTCGCGGTCTTTGGGCAATCGTTGCTCCGGCCAGCGGCTGCCCCAGTATTCGAGACGGATCTTCTCCGGCGCGGGCGGCGTACCGGCGAAGTGGACGACGACCCGATGAATCTCGCGCGGGTCTTCCCACATAACGCCGTTGCTCTCGGGTAGCGGCAGGCCGAACGGCGCGGCGTCAAAGGCGGCACCGATGGCCGTGGGCGCCAGAAGGAAACAACCAACGAGAACCAGCGCGATTCCGAAATCAGAGCGGCAGATGACCTCCACTTCATCAAGCGCACGCCTTCGCAAAGGAAGGAAAGATTCAGTGGCCATGATCTTGGCTTTATCGGCGCGCGCGCGGCAGCGCAAGCTTTTTGCGGTCGGAGATTGTCATGTCTTCAAGCCCTTCAGGTTTGGCTGTAGTTTCTGGTCCTCCTTCAGCAGGGCGTTCCAAGTAACTTCCCCGCCTTGGTAGCCCGCCTCGCGGCCGAGGATTGCGGTCAGGTTCGAGCGCACCGACGGCGCAACGGTCGAATTGGCGCAGTCGCCTTTCACAATGGTGTCGTGAAATTCGTTGATGTTGGCGACAGTCCCGTCCTTGTAGAGATCACCCACGCTGGCGCGGACGCCTTCCTCTCTCCCACGCATGGTCACGCCGGTGTAGTAATCCGCGTCGAAGATCCCCTCCGAGCCATAGGCGCGCACGCGAATCTCGTCCTTCACGAACGGAATGCTCTGGATGCACGTGAACGACATCACCAGGTCGCCCGGAAACCAGTAATGCACAGCGAAGTGATCCCAGATGCTGCCCTTGGGGCGGACGGTGCGACCACCGGTGCCGCAGGCGCGGATGGGATCGGCATTGATGACCCAGGTGGCGACGTCGAGTGAATGGATGCTCTGCTCGACAATGAAGTCGCCCGAGATGGGCAGCACGTAATACCAATGGCGCAACTGTTCTTCGGGCGTCGCTGGTGGCGTGCCGCGCCCGCCTCCCGCCCAAGGGTAAAATGCCTCGACCATGACGAGCTTGCCGATGGCGCCGTCGTGAACCAGTTTGACGGCCTCGCGGAAATGCGGGTTCGCGCGCGTCTGGAAATCCACCCGGAACACCAGCTTCTTCTCCGTGGCCAGTTTGCCGGCCTTGGCGATGGTCATGCACCCGGGCACATCCACCGCGATCGGTTTGGCGAGGAACACATGTTTGCCAGCCTCGATCGCAGCCAGCGCCTGCTCGGGATGGAAGTAAGGCGGCGTCTCGATCACCACCGCGTCGAGCTTGCTTTCGAGGAGTCGTTTGTAACCTGACAAGCCGGTGTAGCGGCTCGTCCTTTCGATCTTGAACTGATCGCCGACGGCATCGACTTTGTCCTGGAAGTAATCGGCGCAGGCCACGAGCTTGTATTTGCCGGACTGCGCGAACAGGTCGGCGATCCATTTGCCACGACCACCGCAGCCGATCAGACCGAGCTCGACAGGTGTGTTGGCCTCCGCACCGAAGGCGGTTGATGGTCGGAGCAGCGTGAGCGTGCCGGCCGCGGTGGTGGTCGTAATGAAAGTGCGGCGATTGATGGGAGCAGGAGCGTCCTTGTTCATGGTTGCGAAGGGGTCACTGGTTTACTTGCGTTTCAGAGATTTCACCAAGGCGCGCATCCACTCGACGCTTTTGCGGGTGTTCTCGTCCGTGCCGCTGCACTCGATGGAAACCACGCCGTCCCATCCCGTCTTGTGCAAATACTCCATGCACTGGCGAATGTTGTCGGCGTTGACCCCACCGCCGACGAAGACTTCCGAACTGCCGATGCCGGTCTCCTCGCCGCGCAGTGCCGCGGCGAGGGCCGGGCTGACGTCCTTGATGTGGCAATGCGCGACGTATTTGCGCAGCGCCTTGAGGTAATCGAGCGGATGATGGCCGGCGATGAACGTGTTGCCCGTGTCGAAATTGCAGCGGAGATGTTCGGACTCGAAATGTTTGAAGAGCCGCTGCATAAACTCGATGTCATTGGTGTAGGGACCATGCGGCTCGACGTTCACGACGATGTCGTAATCTTCGGCCCACGACAACACCTGGCGATAATTGTCGCAGGTGACGCGGAAAACTTCCTTGCGCGACAGGCCGGGCGTTTCGAACGCGCCGTCCACCGTGTCCACCATGGGGCAATCCAGCTCGGCGGCGAAGCGAATGGTCTGCTGCACGTATTGCACGCCGAAGGCCGAACCGTTCGGCCCCATCATGGGATACGAGCCGTCAATCTGCGAAACCTTCAGCCCGTGCTGGTCGAGATCGCGGCGAAGGGCGCGCGGGTTGGACTGCAACGACACGCCCGGGTCATAGCCCAGCGCGGCGATGAAGTTCTGGCCGTGGATGGCGCAAAACTCGATGTGTTTGATTCCGGTCGCGGCGATTTTTGCGATCGCGGCGTCATGGCCCATGCTCAAGGGTCGCCAGTTGTCCGTGTGCAATCCTAGTTCGATCATCGGAGGTTTCCTTTCATGCCCGGCACCGGTTTGGTAGTTGAATGGGCGCGCCTGAGTGGCCCGTGTGAAGGATGAGCAATTCAAACTCCGCCCGCTGCTCTGCGGTGCCGTTCATGCAGGCTTGCTAACGGGTCGCGCCGTTTGTGTCAAGTGGAACATCACAGCG
>CAYHFK010000074.1:4460-16995 GCA_964355895.1 uncultured Bifidobacterium sp.
CGTCGGGCAAGAACTCACCGTCCGGGCGACTGCCTTGGGACCGCGCGGAACCGATCGCGCAAGATCTCGCGCCTGGCTTCACCATAGTTCTGCGCGTCGTTGAGTTGGAACCTCTTCACGCTGGTGTCGGCCGCCGGGAGCGTCCTCTTCATCTCGCCGGTATCGTCCACTTCGAACGGATGGGAATTTGCTTTTGACGCTGCGCGGTTCAATCGCCCGGTTCACGCCATCGCGATGCCTTGCACCCACGCCGCGGCGGACGGCGGTGCATTCCGGGCCGTAGCCTTGTCGCCGGGGGCGGGTGGAATTCAGGGGAAGTCTTTCTGCGCCCGTCGAACGCGCCCTGCGGTCCGCCCGCGAGCACGTAGAGCCGGCCGTGCATGGTCACGCTCTGTCCCGGTTCGCTGCGCCCAAACCACGGAAACAGATGGAAGTGCGCGGGCAACTACGCGTCAAGTGCGTGCCCGAGGACGGCGAGGTTTACGGCCTCACCGAAAGCCCCGCCCAAAATCCGCCAGCCTTCACGGGCCGTGTAGTCATTGTTATCTGGCGCTGCGTTTTCAGTGCCGTGTGTGAAATGGCCGGACCCGTTGTCCGGCCTTTCTCTATTTTACAGCGCGTCCTCCCGAGGGGAGGTCGTGATGGGGCGAGGGAGTTGCCAATATCAAGATCCATTTCCAGGCGGCGGTGGCGGCGGGATTGATTTGTGGTTGCAGCGCCACGACCTCGCCTGGAAACCGACCGGGATGACCCTCATGCTCGGGATGAATGACGCGCTTTGCAGGACTTCGACGCGAACCACAACAAGCTGCAAGATCAGGAATGGGTTCAGGATGGAGGCCAACCCACCCCATTCCTCCTAACTCCACGGCATACCTCGACTGAGTTATAGTCCGTGCTTTTCAAACCTGCTACAATTTGCCGATGAAAAAGCTGATAATGGCCGTCGGCATGGCAAGCTGGCTGGGAAGCGCCTCTGCGGGAGGCCCCGGACTTCCCTCACGCGACCCAGGATTGGACGTGTTGCCGGGATTCAAGAATCCTCCTCCGGGTTATGGCGAAGTGCCGTTTTGGTGGTGGACCGGTGACGATCTGAACGTGGATCGAATGATCGGTCAGATCCGGGAACTTCACAAAAAGGGCATCAGCGGCGTTCAGGTCAATTACTCTCACTACGACACGCCCGGGTGGCTGACCCAGCAGGGTGAGCCGGCGATATTTTCCCTGGATTGGTGGAAGGTCTATTCGAAGATTTCCGCGGAGTGCGCCAAGTTGAACATGGGCATCGGCCTGAGCACCTACACGCAGGATTGGCCGGCCGGCGCGACGAATCTTTTCTACCGGTTGTTTTATCACCGGCCGGAATTGAATGCGGTCCAACTGGAGACGGGCGCGCATCTGCGCTTGCGCGGCGGCGAGACCAAAACTTTCCTTTGCTCGTCGAATCAATTTGCGGTGCGGGCTTATCGAATTGTGAACGGCGAACTGCAGCGCGGAGGGGTGGACCTCGCGGCGTTCCTCAAAGACGGCAAGCTCACTTGGCCCGCACCGGAAGGTGAATGGGAAATCTGGACGTTTCATGCCGTTCGCCAACCTGGCACGCTGAACCCGCTCCTGCCCGGATCTGGAGTCACCGTCATTCATGGCTTCTTCCAAAAGTTTCAGGATCACAATGCGGGGAAGTCCTCCAAGGGCCTGAACTACTTCTTCAACGACGAACTGACCATCGGCGTGGGCAAGTTTGCTTGGAATCCGGATTTCGCCACGGAGTTCCGCCAGCGCAAAGGTTATGACCTGTTGGAAGTCCTGCCCGCGATGTGGAATGACATGGGGAGCATTACTCCCAAGGTGCGGATGGATTACGCGGACGTGCGCATGGCGCTGATGGAGGAGCGTTACTTCAAGCCGATCTACAACTGGCATGCGTCGCGCAATATGATATTTGCCTGCGACTCGGGCGGGCGGGGCAAGGATCCGCATGAGTTTGGCGATTACTTCCGGGTGACCCGTTGGTATTCGGCGCCGGGACACGACACCCCAGGCGGTCAGGCGGATCTCATCAAGGGCAAGGTGTCGTCCTCCATTGCCAATCTTTATCAACGTCCGCGTGTCTGGCTCGAAGGCTATCACAGCCTGGGCTGGGGGGCCGCGCCAGAACTACTGATGTTCGCCACGCGGGAGAACTATCTCTATGGCTGCACGCTCCTCAACCTCCACGGCCTTTACTACACGACGTATGGTTCCTACTGGGAATGGGCGCCGCCGGATTATCATTTCCGGATGCCGTATTGGGCTCACATGGATAATTTCCTCCGCTACTTTGAGCGGCTTTCTTACCTCCTCAGTCAGGGTCATTTTGTGGCTGATGTTGCGGTCGTCTATCCTGTCGCGCCCTACGAGGCCGAAATGAATGGGGACAAAGACGGCGAGAAGGCGAAGCAGACGGCCTTTGATCTTGGCACGCGCCTCATGGCCGCTGGCATCAACTTTGAGTTCATTGACAATGATTCGCTCGTGCGGGCGAAAGTTGAGAGCGGTCGCCTGGTCGTAAAGGACGCCGGCGCTTCGTACCAGGCGCTGGTTTTCGCGGACATGAACGCCGTGCGCTGGCCAAGCGTCGAGAAAGCCGCCGCCTTCGCCCAGGCTGGCGGTCATGTCTATAGCGTCGGCGGGTTGCCCGTCGCCTCCGACCGCGCGGGGCGTGATGACATTGAACTGACGGCGATGAATCAACGCGCCTTCAAACCCGGGTGCCGTTTTGCGCAGACGGTTGATGCGGTGGAAACCATTCGCGCCGCCTTTGTGCCGGATGTCCGCGGGGTGGATCAGACGGTCCGCGCGCTGCATCGCAAGGCCGGTCCCCGCGATGTTTACCTGGTCATGGATGCCAAACCGGATTCGGTCGTGGAGTTCCGCGCCAAGGGGGCGGTGGAGCTTTGGGATCCCTGGACCGGCAGGACGACTAACTTGCGGGTAGTTACCGAAACGGCTACCGGCACACAAGTTCAACTGCCGCTCCAAACCAACGAGGCGCAAGTGGTGGTCTTTACACCGGGCAAAAGACATCGCAATCCGCCGCCGAAAGATGAGCGTCCCGAGATGGTGAAGCTGTTGCCGGATGAATGGAATGTGGCGTTCATACCCACCATGGATAATTCCTGCGGCGATTTCCGCATGCCTGTCACCGCTGATAGCCAGCAGATCGGGCTTGAAGCCCGGCGCTTTGCGTGGGCGCGGGAAACGGAGACTTTGGCAAAGACCGCAATGTTGCCCATGACGGACGATCGGGATTGGGAAAAGAAACTGCATGGTTTTGGCACGCAGTTTTATGTGCTCGGTCCGGTGTCAAATGATGTGGAGGCCACCCAGCTTGACGAAGAACTGGCCAAGCTGAAGACGGTAGATCCCACGGTGCCGGTCAGGGTATCGGGGAAAACGATGACCTGGCTGGCGTACGATTTTTCCTGGCGCTACGGCAAGGAAGGGGACTCGGGCCACCAGGGCTATCATGGTCTCAAGCGCACGGTGACCGATGACTTCATTTGTCTGGGCAAGAAGGTCGGGGGCTTGAACGAGACGCGTTATGAGGAGGAAACCGGCGGTCGTCGCTATTACCTGTGGACGAGCGCCACCATGGAGCGGCCGGCTAAGGCTTCACTGATCGTCAGTCGTAGCGCCCCCGCCGATGCAAGTCATACCTCGCCGATCATCACCCCCGCAGCATTGTATGTGAACGGTGCGCAAGTGAAGGATCTCGCCCAAGCCGTGTCGCTCCAAGTGGGCGCGAATCCGGTGCTGGTGCGTTACGAGCACGCCGGGCGCGGTCACTTTGTGATGCGGTATCAAGGCGCTTCCGGGCCGCAAACTCGCCAACCGCTGGCGATGCGTTGGTACGGCGATGCCGGGGTGATACCATTCGACGTGTCCGCGGGCCGGCCATCTGCCGAATGGTTCCGCTTCGTCACCGCGCCGGGCACTTCCGCAATTCGCGTGCAGGCGCTGGGTCAGGTCGAGGCCTGGCTCGATGGCGAGCCGATGACCGATGCCGGACAGGGCCGTTTTGTCGCGAAGCACTCAGCCTCGCGGGCGGCAGTGGTGGCTTTACGTATCACACCCAAGACCGGCTTCAGCGGTGGCACGGTCATTCCTGAGCCGGTGGTCGTCGAGACGGACGGCCAGGGTGTGATGGCCTTGGGCGATTGGTCGCAGATGGGAATCCTGACCAACTATTCGGGCGGCGCGCGTTACACCACCCGCTTCACGCTCACCAAGGAAGAGGCCAAAGCGAAAGTTACGCTGGACTTGGGACGTGTGGTCGCGACTGCTGAGATTCATGTGAATGGCAAAAAGGTCGGCGTGCGGGTCGCCCCGCCGTGGCGCGTGGATGTCACCGGACTTCTGAAACGCGGCGAGAATACGATCGAGGTGTTGGTGTACAACACCCTTGCGAATCATTACCAGACCAGCCCTTCGCCTTACCGGGGAACGCCGATCTCGGGACTGCTCGGGCCGGTTCGCCTGCTGTCGCGGGAGTGAAGGTTATGAAGAGGTCAAGACGGCCCTTTTCTTTATCGGTTGGCGGAGACCTCACCCGCGCTAGCTTCCGGCCGTGCGCCACGGAGATTCTCATTCCGTTCTTGTACGCACCGGCCCCGGCTTCGGCCGTGTAGATGTCGTCGCTGACAGGAGTATGTATGACGCCTGCGATTGGCTCCTTGCCGCAGAGCACGCAGATCAGAACGCCGAACCACGGAATGCCAGCGGCGTAGTTCAAAGTGCCGTCAAGGGGGGCAACAACCCATGTGTACTCTGAATGGCGCAGGTCGCATCCGGCCTCTTCCGCAATGATTGAATGGCCGGAAAATCTTTGACGGATTCCCCGAACAAGGATTCCCTCGGATCGGGTGTCTGCGGCGGTAACGACGCTGCTGTTGTCGCCTTTCTTGTCGACACCCCGCACCGCGTCCGGCTCAGGCTCAGGACGAACAACCCGCAATTCTCCATCTCTGCCCAGTACAAACACCCCCCTCACCGAGTGGTCCAGAGTCAGAGTCGTCGAACCGGCGCCAAGTCAGCTTTGGAACACGTCATTGCACACGGGTTGCCAGCGGTGAATGAGATCCTTTTCCTCCGTGCAGCGCGCCCCCTGGCCCGCGTTACAATAATGGGCATGGAGATGCGTCGCGCCATTCGTGATGGCATCCTGGAGGGTCACGTGTCCCTCAAGCCGTTGATGCAGGTCCCGCGTTTGCGCAATGTAGATGGGCGACCAATCGCCGTCCGCCAATTGTTTGGCATAGAGGTAAACACCGGGCAACGGGCGGAAGGCGGTGTCCAGCGGATAGATCGTGAAGGGATACTCCTTGCCGGACTGCCCGGGCCAATTGTAGGTGGAAGACGCTGCGCGATCCGCATGCGCATGGCGACTGAATAACTGTTTTATCAAGTTCACCTTGATCAAACTAGACCACTGCATCGTGCTTTGTCAAACGGGCGAGGCGGGCAGCAAACATTCCGCATGGTAGTGCGGAATGTTTGCGTATCATTCTGTCCACTTCACTTTCGCCGCAGTCTTTGGTATGAAACATCGCGATGAATCCCAGTGTTGCACAACCGCGCGGAAACGCGTAGCACTTGATCGCAAAACGATTCAACCGGAGAACCAGTTATGACCTCACTAAAACCTGAAGTAACCAAGTTCCTGTCGGCCCAGCCGCTCAAGTTGTTCATCGGCGGACGCTGGGTCGAATCCCAAAGCGGAAAAACTTTTGAAACGCTCGATCCGGGCGAGGGCCGGGTGCTCGCCAAAGTGTCAGCCGGCGATAGTGCGGACGTGGATGCGGCCGTCGCCGCCGCACAGGAGGCCTTCCGAAAAAGCGGCTGGGCCACGATGCCCGTCAACGACCGGGCGGTGATTCTCCATCGCCTCGCCGATTTAATCACCAAACATCAGGAAGTCCTCGCGCAAATCGAATCGCTGGATGTCGGCAAACCGCGCGGCCAAGCCGCCGCGTTCGATGTGCCGCACGCCGCGCAGACCTTCCGCTACTACGCCGACCTGGCGATGCACACGCGCCGCCGCGAGCCGATTGCAGTGTCGGGTTTCGAGGCGCGCACGGTGCGAGTGCCCTATGGCGTGTGCGGCTTTATTTTTCCCTGGAACTTTCCGTTCCTGCTGGTCGGCTGGGGCGTCGCACCCGCGCTGGCCGCCGGGAACACCGTGGTCATCAAGCCTGCTGAAGACACGCCGCTCTCGACGCTCTACTTCGCGAAACTGGCGGAAGAAGCCGGCGTGCCGCCGGGCGTTGTCAATGTCGTCACCGGCTTCGGTGACACCGCCGGCGCGGCGCTCGCGCGTCATCCGGGACTCAAACGCATGTCGTTCACCGGGTCGCCGGAGGTGGGTCGCCTCATCGCGGAAGCGTGCGGCCGAAATTTGGTGCCGGTGAAGCTGGAACTCGGCGGTAAAGGCGCGGCTGTGGTTTTTGACGACGTGAACGTGAGTGCCGTGGCCGACGCGCTCGCAGGCGCGGTGACGCTCAACGCCGGGCAGGTCTGTTGCACGGCCACGCGCTGGCTGGTGCATGAAAAAATCCGCGATGAATTCGTGAAGAAAGTCACCGCCACGCTCGGCGCGATGAAGGTTGGCTACGGCGCGAATCCGGATACGAACATTGGCCCGGTCGTCAGCGAGAAGCAGCGGGCGCGGGTGCTGGGGTATCTCGACAAGGGCGTGAAGGCGGGCGCGACGCTTCTGCTTGAAGGCGGACGCGCGGAAGTCAAGGGCCACGAGCACGGCTATTACGTCAAACCGGCGCTGCTGACCGGCGACCCCGACAACATCTGCGCGCGCGAGGAAATTTTCGGGCCGGTGGCTTACCTGATGACCTTCAACGATGAGGACAAGGTGGTTGACCTCGTCAACACGTCAGCCTATGGCCTCGCCAACAGCGTTTGGAGCAGCGACCTCGACCGCGCGAACCGCGTCGCCGAGAAACTGGTGGCAGGGAACAGTTGGATCAACGCCCACAATCTTTTCGCGCACGGCCTGCCTTACGCCGGCTGCAATCTGAGCGGATGCGGCGGCGGGGTTCTCGGACCGGAAACCCTTTCGGATTATCTCCGCAACCAAACCGTCGCGCGTCCGTTGGCGTGAAAAAATGAAAACCACACAGCCAGACAATGCGAGCCGGCTTCTCATTAACACCCTGCTTCAGCGGGGTGTAAAGCGTGCCAGGGGAACGAAAAACCGTTTCAACGGTTTTTCATATTCTGACGAAACCGTTGAAGCGGTTTCTCACGTCGTTCGGCTGCCTGTCACCCCGCTGAAGCAGGGTGTTAATGAGAGGTTGCCACGCCCCATCGCTGCGGCTGGTCTTCGACACAGCCGCGCTCCACGATCATTATGATCCCCAATCCTCCCCTTGGCGTATTGCTTCATGCCACCGGCGGCTTGATGTCGGCGATTTTCTATCTGCCTTACCGCAAGGTGAAACACTGGTCGTGGGAAAGTTACTGGATCGTCGGTGGCGTGTTCAGTTGGCTGGTGGTGCCGTGGATCATGGCCTTTCTGGCCGTGCCCAACCTGCTGACCACTTTGGCCAACGCTCCCGCGAAAAGTCTTTTTTGGAGTTACTTCTTTGGTGTGTTGTGGGGCATCGGCGGCGCGATGTTCGGCCTCACGGTGCGCTACCTCGGCTTTGCGCTCGGCACGGCGATGGCGCTGGGTTACTGCGCGGCGTTTGGCACGTTGCTGCCACCGATTTTCAACGGAGAATTTTTGGGCGTCCTCCAGACGACTTCCGGCCTGGTCGTCATGGGCGGCGTGGTGGTGTGTATGTTGGGCATCGTCATCAGCGGCTTCGCGGGCATGGCCAAGGAACGGGAGCTGCCGGAGAAGGAGAAAACGGCGAGCGTCAAGGAATTCAGTTTCAAGAAAGGCGTCTGGGTAGCGACGGTCTGCGGCATCATGAGCGCCTGCATGTCATACGGCTTTGCGGCGGGCAAACCCATTGCCGAACTTGCCGTGACCAATGGCGCTTCCGACCTGTGGAAAAACCTGCCCGTGCTGATCATCGTGCTCGCCGGCGGCTTTACGACCAACGTCATCTGGTGCTTCGCGTTGAACCTGCGCAATAAAACTTTTGGCGACTACCTGAAGTGCGAGCAACCAGCGGCGGCTCCGGAAAATCCCGCGCCGCCCAACGCGCGGGTGTCGTTGCTCGCCAACTATCTTTTCTGCGCGCTGGCGGGAACGCTCTGGTATCTGCAGTTTTTCTTTTACGGCATGGGCACGACGAAGATGGGCCGGTACGATTTCTCCAGTTGGACCTTGCACATGGCCAGCATCATCATTTTTGGAACGCTGCTGGGCGTTTTTCTTGCCGAGTGGAAGGGCGTCAGCGGGCGGACCCATTGGATGATGAGATTGGGATTGGTCGTGCTGATTTCGTCCACCGTGGTCATCGGCTACGGGAATTATCTCGCGAAGGAGAGCACGGCGACGGCGGTGCTCCCTGAACATCGTAGCACCGGACGTGAGTCCGCTCATTCTTCTTCTAACACGAACATTCAGAGCGGACTCACGTCCGCTGCTACTGTTAATGCCAAATGAAAACTTCCGCCCTCAAACGATTGCGGGGAAAACTCGCGGCGGACGAAGCCGTTTACGGCCTCTGGGTCACGCTGGAGTCGGCGAGCATTTCGGAAATGGCCGTCGCCCTCGGCCTCGACTGGGTCGTCGTTGACGCCGAACACGGGCATCTCGACTGGAAGGAAATCCTCGAACACCTCCGCGCCACCGTGCGCAGCGACACGGTCGTGCTGGTGCGCGTCGCCGAGTTGAACGCCGGCCTCATCAAACGCGCCCTGGACATTGGCGCGGACGGCGTCGTCGTGCCGTGGATCGAGACGGCCGAGCAACTCCGGCAGGCGGTGGCGTTCGCCACGTATCCGCCCGAGGGGATTCGCGGCATCGGCGCCGAGCGGGCGACCTGCTGGGGACAATGTTTCGCCGAGCACACGCAGGAAGCCAACGCGAACGTGCTGGTCATTCCGATCATCGAATCGGTGAAGGGCGGGCTGAATCTCCCCTCGCTGTTGCAGGTCGGGGGCGTGGAAGTTTTCTTTTTCGGTCCGGCGGATTATTCCTCCAGCGCGGGATTTCGCGGTCAATGGGAAGGGCCGGGCGTGGCCGGGCAAATCCTGGCGCTCAAGAACACGGTGTGCGCGGCGGGCAAATTCTGCGGCGTGGTCGCCACCGGCAACGAGAATTTATTGGAGCGGCGGCGGGAGGGTTTCCAAATGCTGGGGCTGGGTTTGGACAGCGGACTGTTGTTGCGCAGTCTGCGCGAAGCCCTGGCGGTGGCGGGGTGTGACCGCCGCATTGTGGCCACTTTCCAACCCGAGCGGGAAGCCCCGTCGCTTCCGCCGCTGGAGCGCCCGCCCGAGTCGCTGCGGCCTGACCGGAGCGAAACCGTCACCGCCGTCGGTCACGGGTCCGGGATGGAGATCGCGCCTGGGGTGGACTTCGAGTGTCTGGTGGGCCGGTTCAACGGCGCGCGGAACTTGACCACCGGTCTGGTGACGTTCCGCCCGGGGTCGGAGTTGGCGTATCACACTCATGCCTTTGCCGAATCCGTCACGGTGTTGTCGGGGTCGCTGTTGATCGAAGTGGAAGGCCGGCGTTACACGCTGAATGCCCTGGACAACCTCACCGTGCCGCCGGGCCTGGCCCATTGCGCGCAGCCGATTCCGTCGCAGAGCAGTGCCGTGGCCCACATCGCCATGGCCACCGACTCGCCCAGCCGGACCCTCACCGACCGGTTTTTCTCCCGCCGGGCGATGGACGCCGATTCAACGGGCGTTGACGGCGCCGAGCGGGTCACGCGGCTGCAAACCGCCAAACGCTTTGAGCCGGGCAAGGGCGCAAGCTTCATTGACTATTTCAACGGCGACTTGATGGCAGGCATGCCCATTAGCGGCGGCTACGGCTTGTTTCAACCTGGCGGCCGGTTGCCCGCGCACGTTCACGACTTCGACGAATCCATCTGCATCGTTCAGGGCGCGGCCACCTGCATCGTCGAAGGCCGCCGCTATCAGATGGCCGACTGCGCCACGGCGCTGGAGCCGCGCGGGCGGGTCCACTATTTTATTAACGAGAGCAACGGGCCAATGGCCATGATCTGGGTTTATGCCGGGCCATCGCCCGAACGTATCATCGTGGATGAGCGCTGCGCCACGGCGGCGGGCAATCCGTGGAAGGAGCCAGGGCGATGAGCGAGGGGAAACTCGATGTTAACACGTCTCACGATTTGTGCCTGCTTTCCGCAGATCAATCCCAAAGGGATTGCATCATCCAGCCCAGGGTTGCGAGGCAAGAGCTACCCTGGGTGAACACACAAACAGACCCACAACCCCAACGGGGTTGCAGCCTTCGTCGAATGTTTCCAATTGATGCAAACCCGTTGGGGTTGAAATCATTCTTACACGTCCGTCCCAGGGTAGCTCGTGCCTCGCAACCCTGGGCTAACGGATGGAATCCCGTTGGGATTCCTGCAAAGTTGGCACTCTTCCAGAATTGAGATGCATCCATTCATCGTCACATTGACCGCCGATTTCTACGACAGCGCCGGCACGCTGAAGTATCGGGATATCGGTCTGTCGTTGCTGGCGGAACAGCCGCATATCGAGCAACGCGTTTTCCAGGAGCATCGCAAACAAATCGGCGCGGACCAGGTCGGCGACGCGCAAGGCGTGATTGTGCTCACGCCAACGGTCACGGCTGAGAGCGTGTCGAAAGCGGAAAATCTCCTCGTCATGGCGCGGTTCGGCGTTGGGTATGACTCCGTGGACGTCAAAGCCTGCACCGCCGCCGACGTGCTCGTGACCATTACGACCGGCGCGGTGGACCGGCCCGTGGCCGAGGCAACCGTCGGTTGGATGATTGCGTTGAGTCACAACGTGCGCATCAAGGACCGGCTCGTGCGCACCGGACAGTGGGACGAGCGCTCGAAGTACATGGGACGCGAATTGCGCGACCGCACGCTCGGCGTGATTGGTCTCGGCGGCATTGCACGCAAGACGATTGAACTGTTGCGCGGCTTTGGCATGAAACCACCGGTCGCGTTCGATCCTTTCGCCACCGACGAAATGGCGGCGAAAGCCGGCGCGCGTCTGGTCAGCCTGGAGGAGTTGCTCCGGCAAGCCGACTTCGTTTCCATCCACTGTCCGCTCACCGAAAAAACGCGCGGCTTGATCGGGACGCGGGAACTGGCGCTCATGAAGCCGGACGCGTATCTGCTGAACACCGCGCGCGGCGGCATCGTGGACGAGGACGCACTTTACGCCGCGCTCAAAAATCAGCGCATCGCGGGCGCGGCGCTGGATTGCTTCGCGCAAGAGCCGGTCACGACACCGTCTCGTTTCGCCGATCTCGATAACGTGCTGCTCGCGCCGCATAGCATCGCGTGGACGGACGAGTTGTTCCGCGACATCGGGCGGGCCGCCTGCCAGGTGATGGTGGACCTTTCGTTCGGCGTGAAGCCGCGCACCGTGGTCAACCCCGAAGTTTTCGAGCGGCCAGGGTTCCAGGCAAAGTGGGCGCGGGTTGCACAATTTCGTTTGCCCGGATAATTCACAAATGACAACCAACTATTACCCCTCGCCTCTCATTAACACCCTGCTTCAGCGGGGTGCCGACGGGCAGGGCGTTTTGCCAACCGTTTCAACGGTTTGGAGAGTGTCGGGAAAACCGTTGAAACGGTTTTCGAGTCCACCGCGGCCGGCCCACCCCGCTGAAGCGGGGTGTTAATGAGAAACAGCGCGCAGGACCGGAAGTTTGTGAAGAATGCAGGTTAGAGTGTTATGAACAGACTCGAAGGCAAAGTCGCGTGGATCAGCGGAGCGACCTCCGGCATTGGCGAAGCCACGGCGCGGTTGTTCGCGCGCGAGGGCGCCAGGGTCGCGCTCGTCGGCCGGCGGCTCGCGTTGAGCCGGCGCATCGCTGGCGAGTTGAAGGCGGAGGGCGGCGAAGCTCTTCCCATCGCTTGTGACGTGAGCAACGAACGGCAGGTGCGCGATTCCATCCGGCGAACGGTTGGACATTTCGGCCGCCTGGACATCGTGGTCAATAACGCGGGCATGGTTCACATCAAGCCGTTGCACGAATACACCGAACGGCAGTGGGATCACGTCATGGATGTCAACGTGAAGTCCATGTTCTTCGCCGCCAAGCACGCGATTCCGCATTTGCGCCGGAACGGACGCGGCTACATCGTCAACGTTGGTTCGATCAGCAGCTTCGTCGGGCAGGCGCTGACGCCGGTCTATACGACCACGAAGCACGCGGTGGTCGGCCTTACCAAGTCCATCGCGCTGGATTACGCCGCGGACGGCATCCGCTGCAACTGCGTCTGTCCCGGCATCACGGACACGCCGATGCTGCGCGAACACTTGAACGTCCAGCCCGATCCCGAAGCGGCGCTCGCCACGCGGTTGCGCCGCGTGCCGATGGGCGTTGCGCTCACGCCGCACG
>CAYHFK010000075.1:0-11979 GCA_964355895.1 uncultured Bifidobacterium sp.
CGTTCACGCCACCGATCCGCGCCGGCGCATGTGGCACTGGCTCGGCAAGGTGAAGGAGATGGGCTTCAGTGGCGTGAACAATTTTCCCACGCACACCATCGTGGACGGCCATTTCCGCGACGTGCTCGAAGAAACCGGCATGAGCGTGCGGAAAGAATACGAGATGGTCGCGCTCGCCCGGCGGATGGACCTCTTCTCCGTCGTCTATGTCGCCACGCCGGCGGAGGCGGTTGAGATGGCCAAGGCCGGCGCGGATGCGATCATTGCACACGTCGGCACGACCGTCGGTGGCAGCATCGGCGTGAAGAAAGCCGTCGTCACCTGGGACTTCACGATCCAGCGCACGCAGGAAATCATTGATGCCGCGAGCCGGGTGCGGAAAGACATTTTCTTCCTTTGTCACGGCGGCCCGATCAACACGCCGGCGGATGCGGGCCGCGTCATGCAGAATACCGACGCTGTGGGCTTCGTGGGCGCGAGTTCGCTGGAGCGCATGGGCGTCGAGGCGTCACTCACCAACCTCACCCGCGAGTTCAAGAGGTTGCGCGCGCCGGCGGCGAGGGCGTTTGGCACGGCGAAGCAGAAATGAAGCAAAGAATCTTCCAGTTTGGCCAGAAGGGGACCGCCATGCGCGTAGGACAGGCGTCGCGCCTGTCTCCATCTTCCGGGCATCGCCTTCCGGGTGCCGAGACAATTCGTGGCCGCGCCGATTCCGTGCCTGGAGAAAGCCTCGGCAAAGTCAGAGACAGGCGCGACGCCTGTCCTACGAGTTTATGAGCATCGAGCAACGTCGTTTTGTGACCGCGGCCGAGAAGGTGGATTTTCGCTCCCAATGGGCGCTGGAGGAATGGCTTTGCCGCTTCGACGTGGTGCCGAATAAGGAGTTGCTGATGGTTCGGGCCAACATGGAGGCGGGCCACTCGCACCCCTTTCACACGCATCCGACGCGGGAAGAGATTATTTACGTTTTGTCCGGCCGCGCGGAGCAATGGATTGGCAAAGAACACCGCGTGCTCGGCCCGGGCGAGATGGTATTGATCCCCAAGGGCGAGGTGCATGGCACTTACAATCCGTTCCGCGAGCGGTTGGTATTTCTTGCCATTCTCGCACCGGCCAACGCAGCGGAGCCGGGCATCGTGGATGTCTCCACGCAAGAGCCTTGGGCTTCACTTCGCCAGAAACACGGTTTGCCCGCCTGTGCTTGAACATGAGCCACGCCTTTTCCAGAAAACGACCGAAGGACCGCAAGACGCTACCGCGCAAACGGTCGGTTACTGGTCACTCAAGCCGGCCTCTTATGCACCCAATCTCACATGAATAGAATCCTCATCCTCCTAACCGCGACATTGCTCGCCGGCGTCCTCTCCGCCCGCGCCGCCGAACCACTCCGCGTCTTCATTCGCGGCGGGGTCAAAACGCACGGTCCGAACCAGCATGATCATCCGCGCTACCTGGCCGAATGGACCAAACTGCTGAGCGAGCGCGGCATGAAGGTGGAGGGCGACCTGGATTTTCCCGAGGCCACGCAGCTTGAAAAGACCGACGTGCTCATCATCTACGCGGCGGATGGAATGAAGATCGCGGGCGAACGGCGGGCGGATTTTGAAAAATTTCTGCAACGCGGGGGCGGTCTGGTGGTGATTCACGACGGCGTCGTCAGTGGTGATCAGTACGCGTGGTGCAAGTCCATCATCGGCGGGGCCTGGCGCTGGCAAGCCGCCGACCTGCCCAAGGAGAAGGCGACCAAATGGCTCGAAGGCGACGTCGGCCTGTGCTGGCTGGACACGGAACACCCGATCACCCGTGGGTTGTCGAACTTCGACTGGAAGGATGAAATTTATTACGACCTGGACTTCGCGCCGGATATCGGAGTGCTCGCCGCCAGCTTTCACAATGTTCACATCATTGCTCCGCAGGTTTGGACGTATGAAAAAACCCTGGCCGGTGGCGCCGTCCCGTATCGTGCCTTCGTCAGCCTGCCCGGCCACGAATACGACGTGTTCAACACCCCGCAGTATCGCACGGTTTTGTTGCGCGGCATCGCGTGGGCGGGCAAACGCGCCAACGCCGACGAGTTTTGCAGACCCGAGGAACTCGCCTCGCTCCGCTACCCACCCGGCGGCCCGCTCCCGGCACAGGAGGCCATGAAGACGTTCAACCTGCATCCTGAGTTCAACCTCTCGCTCGTTGCCGATGAGAACGTCGCTGAAAAAATCATGTCGCTCGATTGGGATCCGCAGGGCCGGTTGTGGGTCGTCGAGACGCCCGAATATCCCGGCGGGCGAGACATTCACAAGAACGACTCCAAAATCGCACCCTGGCGCGTGCGCGAGCCGGACAAGTTTCCCGTCGGCAACAAGGAGCCGCGCCCCGCCCACGACCGCGTTTCCATGCTCGAAGACACCAACGGCGATGGGATCATGGACCGAAAAACTGTTTTCGCCGACGGACTCGAACTGCCCACGTCGCTCGTGTTCTACACGGACGGCGTGATCGTTTCGCAGGCGCCGGAGACGTTGTGGATTCGCGACACCGACGGCGACGGCAAAGCGGACAAGACCGAAGTGCTCTTTACCGGCTGGGGGACGATGGACACGCACGCGGTCACCAGCAACCTGCGTTGGGGGCCGGACGGCTGGGTGTACGGCTCGGTCGGCTACAGCTCGGGCGACGTGAAATCCGCCGACGGCGCGAAGAAATTCGGACGCATCAGCGCGGGCTTGTATCGCTTCCGCCCGGATGGTTCGGCGCTCGAACAGGTCGCCGCCGGCTCGTGCAACACCTGGGGCTGCGAGATCGCGCCGGACGGCGAAATCTTTTTCAGCACCGCCACCTGCGGCGAACCGATCCTGCACGTCGTGTTGCCGGAAAAAATCATCAGCCGCGCGGGCGTCCCCGGCGTGCGCGCGGTCAAACCGATCATGGAAGAAAACAAAGTCTTCCCGGCGCGGCAGGAAACGCGGCAGCCGTATCTGCAAATTGACTGGGTCGGGGCCTGGACGGCGGCCTCGGGTGCGACCATCTACGACGGTGGCGCGTGGCCGGCGCCGTGGCAGGGGCCAGCGTGGTCGTTCTTTCTGCACGAACCGACGGTCTGGCTGATGCACCACGAGTTCCTCGATCCGGCGGGCGTCAGCTATCAGGGCCGGCGCGAGGCCAGCCGCAAGGACACCCATTTTCTGACCAGCACCGATTACTGGTTCAAGCCCATCCACAGCCGCGTCGGTCCGGATGGCGCGCTTTACCTCGTGGATTTTTACAACCAGATCGCCGTCCACAACGATACCCGCGGCAACCCGCACGGCGCGCACAACGCCTCCACGCGGCCCGATCGCGATCATCACTTCACGCGGCTCTACCGCATCCAGCACCAGCAGGCGCAGGCATTGCCGGCTTTTGAGCTTAATCCGAAAAATCCCGCGAAACTCGTCGAGTTGCTCGACCATCCGAACGGCTGGGTGCGCGCGACGGCGAACCGGTTGCTGAGTGAAGGCGCGGGGCGTTCCGTCGTGGAGGCGTTGAAGGGCCAAGCCGCGAATGCTCCCACCGCTTACGGTCGGATGCAGGCGCTGTGGGTGCTGCACAATCTGAACCTGCTCGATAGCGATCAGTTGCTTGCGGGTGCGCGCGACCCGGACGCCGTGGTCCGCAAGAACGCCATGCGCATCGCCGCCGAGCAAGACAACTCCGGGGTGGAACCGCCGCCGAAGCTGGTGCGCGCGTTGCTCGCCGATCCGGATCAGCGCGTGCGCCTGGCCGCGCTGGTGGCCGGCACGACCGTCACGCCGACGAGCGAACTGGCTGAGGCGATTGTCGCGGCCTGGCCCACGTTCAAGAATCCGCACCTCGAGGCCGCCGCCCTCGCGGTGAGCGCCAAAGACCCTTTGCTGTTTCTCAACGCCGCATTTGCCGCGAAGGACCCGGCGCTCGTGGCCGGCATGATTTCACAACTCGCCCGGCAGGTAGCCAATCAGAACAATCCTGGTTCCGCCCATGCGCTGGTCGTCGCCCTCGCCGGCCAGCCCGCCACCACCGACGCGCTCAAGGCCATCGCTTTGCAGGCGTTGACGGCGAACCTCAAGCCAGACGTGAAGCCATCAGCGGACGCCGCCCTCGGCGGCGCCTTGAAGCAGTTGCTTGCCTCGGACCAGACCGCCGGGGCCGTGCTGCCGCTGATCGCCCGCTGGAATTTTACCGCTCAGGTCGGGGATGCCGCGAAGTCGGCAGTTAGCAAGGCCGAGACTCGGCTCGCGGACAAATCGTTGTCAGATGACGAGCGGGGACAGATTGCGGCGAATCTTCTCGGCGTGCGCGCTCTCGACGCGGGCATCGTGGCGGCGGTGGCGGCGTTGGTTGGCAGTGATGCCAGCCCCGGCTTGCAGCGGCGGGTGATCGAAGCCCTCGGCACGACGGGTGATGCGGCCGCCGGACAAGCCCTGCTGGTCGCGCTGCCCCAGCTCGACCCGGAACTGCGCGAGGCGGCCTTCGGCCAACTGCTCAAGCGCGCCGACTGGTCGGTGGCCATGGTTCAGGCGCTCGCGGATCGCAAACTCGATCCGGCGTTGTTGGGCCTGGCGAACCTTTATCGTCTGCGCACGCACGCCGATGCCGCCGTCGCCAAACGCGCCGTGGTGGTGATCGAGGAACTTAAAGGCCCCGAGCAAAAGGAGAAGGATGCCCTCATCGCCAAGCTGCGTCCCGAAGTCATCAAACCTGGGAGCCTGGCCAACGGGGCGAAACTCTTCACGCAGAACTGTGCGCCCTGTCACAAGTTCAAGACCGAGGGCGCGGACTTCGCCCCGAACCTGAACGGCATGGGCGCGCACGGTCCCGAAGACTTGCTCGTCCACATCATTGACCCGAACCGGGTCGTCGAACCGAACTTCAACGCCGTGAGCATCGAGACCAAGGATGACCTGAGTTACGACGGCATTGTCTTGCGCGAGAACAGCAGCGCGGTCGTCTTGCGCAACCAGACCGCCGAGACGGAGATCCGCAAGGACAACATCCAATCCCGCCGCAACACCGGGCGCTCGTTGATGCCCGAAGGCTTCGATCAACTGGGCGCCGAAGGGATGCGGGATCTGCTGACTTATCTTTGCGCCGACGATCGGCGCTTTCGCATCCTCGATCTGACCGCTGCGTTCACGGCGAACACCTCGCGCGGCATTTACATCACGCTGGAATCGCGCGACGAATCGCTGCGGTTCAAAAAGTGGGGCACCCTCAAGCACCGCGACGTGCCCTTCGATATCGTCAGTCCGCAGCGCGCGCCCACGGGCAACAACGTGCTCGTGCTGCAAGGGGGTGCTGGCATTGCCCGGAATTATCCGCGGGAGGTCGAGGTGAAGGTGGGACGGTCGGCCACCCGATTGCATTTCCTGGGCGCCGCGGGCTGGGGGTACCCGCTGGGTCGGAAGGATGAGCCGGTGCTGAAGATCACCGTGCATTACGCTGGCGGCGCGACCGAGGACATCGTGCTGCGCAACGGCGTCGAGATTGCCGATTACGTGGCGAAGATTGACGTGCCGGGATCCGAGGCGCTCGACAACCTGGACCAACTGCTCAACAACGGACGCCAGGTTCGTTACTTCGCCAAATCGCTCACGAAGCGCGGGGTGATTGAGAAACTTACGATCGCCAGCTACAACAACGAAGTTGCGCCGACGTTGGTCGCGATTACGGCGGAAATCGCCGAAGGAGCGCCGGCCTCCGGCCCGGCTTTTGTCAGTCTCGCCGGTTCGCCCACGCTGGCCTTCGTGTGGCGTGCCGGAATCAAGACGCTCATCATCGGCGGTGGCACGAGTCACGATTATCAGCGCTGGTTCAGAGTTGCCGATCTAAAAACGCTCAATGAGACAGAAGGCATCAGCGCCAACTACACCGAGACGACCGGCGGTCTTGCCGAGGTGATCGCCGGGGTGGATGTCTTGATCATCAGCAACAACAAGCCGTTCACCGACGCCGCCACGAAGGCCGCGATCTTTCGCCACGTGCAGAACGGCAAAGGGATCATCGGTCTGCATCCGGGTCTCTGGTACAACTGGGCTGACTGGCCGGAATTCAATCGCCAGCTCATCGGCGGCGGTTCGCGCGGCCACGACAAATACGGCGAGTTCGACGTGGGGGTGACCGAGCCGGCGCATCCGGTAATGCGGGGCGTTCCCGCGAAGTTCGCGCTCCAGGATGAATTGTACTATTTCGAAGCGGACGCGCAGGGCACACCCATAAAGGTTCTCGCCACCGCCCACTCGAAGGCGAAGAACAAAGATTATCCGCAGGTCTTCATCGTTGAGCAGGCAAAGGGTCGGGTCGTTGGTCTCACGCTTGGCCACGATGCTGCGGCCCATGATCACGCGGCCTACATTCAGCTCTTGCGGAACGCCGTGTTGTGGACGGCGGGCAAGGAAACGAAATAGGCGGCGCGCGAAGGGCGACAAAATAATTTGAGCGGTGATTATACGGTCGAAACATACCCTCACCCCGGCCCTCTCCCATCCGATGGGAGAGGGAGAATCATCCGCCGTCTCTTCCGCAAACCAAGGCGCGGGATTGGCCGGACAGTTATCAGAAAATCACCAGACGTTCGCTCGCTGTTCCCTCTCCCGTCGGACGGGAGCGGGTCAGGGTGAGGGCTTTTCGGTTTAGCGACTCAATCCACCATGACAACGATTGCAGTTATAGGAACGCTGGACACGAAGGGCGAGGAGCACGGCTTCGTGGCTGATCTGATCCGCCAGCGCGGCCACAACGTTCTCATCATTGATGTCGGTACGCTGGAAGAACCCCGACTCAAACCCGACATTACGCGGAGCGAAGTTGCCGCGGCGGCAGGTGTGGATCTGGCAACCCTTGTGGCTAAACGTGATCGCGGTGATGCCGTGACCGCGATGTCGCGGGGCGCGCCAATCATCCTGGCCAGATTGGTCACCGAGAAACGGATTGATGGCGTGCTCTCGCTCGGCGGTGGTGGCGGCACGGCGATCGCGACGGCCGGGATGCGGACGTTGCCCATCGGTTTTCCAAAGCTCATGGTGTCCACGCTCGCCAGTGGCAACGTTGCTCCGTACGTCGGCGTGAAAGACATCGTGATGTTTCCGAGCGTGGTGGACGTGGCGGGGTTGAATCGAATTTCACGCCAGCTTCTCACCCGCGCTGCGGGGGCCATTTGCGGGATGGTCGAGATGCCGATGCCGGTCGCGACGGACAAGCCGATCATCGTGGCGAGCCAGTTCGGCAACACTACCGCGTGCGTCGAGCAGGCGCGGAAAATCCTCGAAACCGCCGGTTACGAGGTCATCGTGTTCGCCGCGACCGGAACGGGCGGACGAACCATGGAATCGCTGATCGAAACCGGCCTCGTCGCGGGCGTGCTCGACGTGACGACGACCGAGTGGGCGGACGAACTCGTCGGGGGCGTGCTGAGCGCCGGGCCGACCCGGCTTGAAGCGGCGGCGCGGCTGGGCGTGCCGGCCGTGGTTTCCACCGGTTGCCTCGACATGGTGAACTTCGGCGCGCCGGACACGGTGCCCGCAAAGTTCGCTGGGCGGAAATTTTATCAGCACAACCCGCAGGTGACGCTGATGCGCACGACCCCGGAGGAGTGTGCGAAACTCGGCGGCATCCTCGCGGAAAAACTGAACCGCTCCACCGGCCCCGTGACCGTGCTGCTGCCATTGCGCGGCGGCAGTGTGATCAGCGCCCCGGGCAGTCCATTCCACGATGCGAACGCCGATCGGGCGCTCTACACCGCGCTCAAGACGGCCTTGCGACCGAACATCCCGGTGGTGGAACTGGATTGCGCCATCAACGATGCCGCCTTCGCGGAAGCCTGCGCGCACGCGTTACTCCAGCAACTTGGCCTCATCAGGCCAGAAGTTATGCTTTAAACTTAAGGTGAAGGCGATCTGGGCTTGCAAGTGGGTTTCCAAAAGCTGATTGTTAGAGCAAAGACAGCGAGCGAAAACAAGGCCCGCAAGTCCGAAATGTGAGGAATAATATGAACACGATCAGCGGCAAGATTAACCAGTGTCAGAATCAGCGCGGTGACCTGCGCTCCAGCCAGAATTATTCCCCACGCGCGCGGCGGCGGGCTTTTACCCTCATCGAACTCCTGGTGGTCATCGCCATCATTGCGATCCTCGCCGCCATGCTCTTGCCCGCCTTGTCCAAGGCCAAGCTCAAGGCCCAGTCCATCACCTGCGTCAGCAACCAGAAGCAGCTCTCGATTGCCTGGGTTATGTACACCGGAGACTTCAATGATAAATTAGTGCCAAACTGGGCGGGCGACCCCCGCGCTTGGATTGATGGCAGCCTGGGAAGCGTGCATGACCTTCCCGGTGCGACCAATGTCTTGGCGCTCAGAAAAGGCCTTCTGTATCCATACAACCCGAGCGATGGTGTGTACCAATGTCCAACAGCCAAAGGCGGTCCCCCGACCCCGGCCTACATGAAAACGGTGAAACTCGTGCGCCACTATTCGCTGGAAGGCCGGATGGGGGGAGGCAATGGAAAGAACGGCTCGCCGGATACGAGTTGGGTTTTGGGGCCAAAATATCCGCAATACGAAAAACTCGTCGAAATCAAGAATCCTTCCCCGTCCGAAGCCATCACCTTTTTGGACGAAAGCCTTCTGTGTCTCGACGATGGTTATTTTGCCGTGAATGCGACCACGCCCAATGAATGGCAGAATTCGCCCACCGCGCGGCACGGCAAGTCCGGCGTCTTCGCGTTCGCCGACGGACATGCGGAACGCTGGAGTTGGCGGGCGATAACGGTGGAACAGGACTTGAACTCGGCCGTCAAACGCTACGGCGTAGATTCGACCTTGGACTTGAGGCGGGTTCAACAAGCGGTTTACCGCTAGCGGATTTTCGCAGTTGGCTTCAAGGGTCAGTGCCGGGAATTGCCGTCAGCAGCAAGGGCGACGATGGGTTCTCCAGGCTAGGGCCGACGATAACGACTTGGTCCCCATGAAAGCTACACCCCATGCTGAACCGGCGGACCCTTCACGATTGCGAGCGGGTTCATCTGGGAGGTTTGGATTTTCGCGGGTTGATCCTGATTGAATTTTTGGCCGGCCTCGCCATTCTGTCGGCCATGCTTTTTCCACCCACCGCCCGATTTGGGGATTCGTAGCGAAATGAAATCAATTGCAATCTTTCTGGGCGCGACCGGTGTCGTATTCCTCGCCTTTAATACTCCAGCCACCGAAGCCCCTCCGCCGTCGGGCGGGACGGTTGCGATGTTCGACGGGCGGACGCTGGCCGGTTGGGAGGGCGATCTCAAACTCTGGCGTGTGGAGGATGGCGCGCTGACGGGCGGCTCGCTCGCCGAGACCGTGAAGCAGAATGAGTTTCTGGCCAGTACGCGGGCCTACACTAATTTCATCGTGCGTTTCCAGATTCGGCTGCTTGGCACGAATGGGTTTCTCAATTCTGGTTTCCAGCTTCGTTCGCAGCGCGTGCCGAACAATTCCGAGATGGCCGGTTACCAGGCGGATTACGGCGAGCCGGCCTGGTACGGTTGCCTCTACGACGAATCGCGCCGGAACAAGGTGATGTCCGCCTCCGACATGAAAACGCTCCGTCCGGCGCTCAACCCGGATCCGCAAGGCTGGAACGATTACGCGATTCGCGCCGACGGACCGCGCGTGACCACCTGGCTCAACGGCGTGCTGGGCACCGATTACATCGAGCCAGATCCGGACATTCCGGACTGGGGAAAATTCGGCATCCAAGTCCACGGCGGCGGCCAGGCGCTCGTGCAGGTGCGGAACATCACCGTCGAAGAACTGCCGCCCACGCCGCCGGAAAAGCGATTCATCGGCGCACCGGCGCCGAAGCAAACCACGGACAACACCGGCAGCGATCGGGCAATCGCCCAGACGGCCAGCCAGAGCGAGCCGGTGACCGCGGAGGAGGAGCAGGCGCGTTTCACGCTGGCGCCCGGTTTTGAAATCGAACTCGTCGCCCAGGAGTCGGACGGCATCGGCAAGTTCGTCGCCGTGGATTGGGATTTGCACGGCAATCTCTGGACGATGACCGCGCTCGAATATCCCGTGGACGCGAACGAAAACCCCGCATTCGCCAAGGAGCTTTACGCGAGCAAAGCGAGGGACAAGGTGGTGGTGTTCGACCGCGACCCAAAATCGCCGGCGGGCTATTCAACGAAACCGCGCGTGTTCGCGGATGGGCTGGCGATCCCACTGGGCATTTTACCTTACAAGAATGGCGTCTATGTGCAGCACGGGACGGAGATTGTGTTCCTGAGCGATAGCGATGGCGACGGGCGGGCGGACAAACGTGACGTGATTCTCAGCGGTTTCGGCGTACAGGATTCGCATCTTTTCCCGCATCAATTCACCCGCGCGCCGGGCAACTGGATCTGGATGGCGCAAGGGGCGTTCAATTACGGCAAGGTCCGGACGACGACGGGCAAGGAGCAGCAGTTCGACCAGACCCGCATGGCGAAGTTCCGCGCGGACGGTTCGGACTTCGACATCACATCGCAAGGCCCGTGCAACATCTGGGGGCTGGCGATGACGGCCGAGGGCGAAACCTGGATTCAGGAGGCCAACGACTACGGCTACCCGGCGATGCCGTTCCACGAATACGCGAACTACCCGGGCTGCTCCGACGCGCAGTTCAAGAGTTACGCCCCCGAGTTTCCCGGCACTGCGCCCGATTTTCAAATGGGCGGGACGGGCTTGAGCGGTCTGGCGCTTTCGGACAAAACCACCTGGCCCGGAGCCTACGCCGACGTGATGTATGTCGCGAACCCCATCACCCGAAAAATCCAGGCCATCAAAATCCATCGCGATGGGCCGCGCTATCGCCTGCAAAAACTGCCGGACTTCATTCAGTCCAGCGACGAGATGTTCCGCCCCGTGGCGCTCCGGCTCGGCCCCGACGGCTGCCTCTACGTCGTGGACTGGTACAATAAAATCATCTCGCACAACGAAGTCCCGCGCAACCACCCCGAGCGCGACAAGAAGCGCGGCCGCATCTGGCGCGTGAAACACAAAGACCAGACCCCGCTCGCCGTCCCCGATTTTACAAAGCTCCCCGGCGACGAACTCCTCGCCAAACTCGGCGGTGAGAACACCACTCAGAGCCATCTCGCCTGGCAGGCCATTGCCGACCGACCGATGCCGGAACTGGCCCCCAAGCTGAAGCGCCTCGTCGGCGACCAATCGCAAACGGCCGGGAAACGCATTGCGGCGCTGTGGGCGCTGGAAGGTTTGCACGCGGTTGATGGCGTGACGCTGAAGCCTTTGCTCGGTGACGCGAACCGGAACCTTCGGCGCGAAGCCATCCGGGCGCATCGCGACAATGGATTGCCCATTGTCCCGTCCATCGCGGCGTTCGCGGCGCTGGCCACTGATGCGGACCCCGAGGTGCGGGCGGAAGTCATTCGCACGACGGGCACGCTGTTGGGCCAGGATTTGGGCGCGGGTGATTCGTTGTCCAATTCATCCGCCACGATGAGCGCCGTCGGGTTGCTCGTGCAGTTGGCGCGCGTGCCGCTCGCAGAACCAACGATGAAGAGCACCCAGAGCGGCAAGACCATCAAGTCCGGCGAAGCCTACGAGCGCGAATTCGAGCGTTATTTGGTTCGGCTCGAATTGGAGCAACATCCCGTCGCCGTCGCCCGATTTCTCGACAGCGCTGCGGCGAAGGCGCTGCCCGTTGAGAATCGCCTCGTCGCCACGCTCGCGCTCGAACCAAAAACCAGCGCCCCGCGCGTCGCGCAACTGCTCCCGCAGCTTGGTCGTGCCCCGGGGCCGGAAGAAATTCTCCGCCTGGCCCAGTTTTCGGATGAGCCGGGGGGCCGCGACGCGTTGCAAGCGATGCTCCAAAACCCCGCCGCGCGGGTTGGCATTCTGGAAGCGCTCCTGAAAGTGCGCAGTCGCATTGATGCCGGGAAAATCACCCCGCTGCTCGTTCAGCCTGCCCGTGAATTGCTCGCGGGTGATCC
>CAYHFK010000075.1:12079-16990 GCA_964355895.1 uncultured Bifidobacterium sp.
CGCTCGTCGGGTTGTGGTCGGACCTCAATAATTCACAGCGCAAAACCGCGCTCGACCGTCTGACGGGCACCAAGGCCGGCGCGCTCGCCGTCATGGAGGCGATGAAATCGGGCGTCATCGCCAAAACCGATCTGGATGGTCCGGCGTTCGAAAAAATGCAGATTGTCCTGGGCGATGACGCGGAGTTGCGGGCGTTGCTGGGCGACATGGCGTCCCTGTTCCGTCCGTGCCTCCGGCTCAACGGCGCGGACAATGCCTGGACGGACGCGGACATTACCCTCGACGGTCCGTTCTCGGTCGAGACGTGGGTGAAGCTCGAGCCCGGCATGGATAACAACGACGGCATCCTTGGCGCACCGGGCGCGCTCGACATGAATTTTGCCGGCGAACAGTTCCGCGTCTATGTCGGGGGCGAGCTAAACGACGTCATCATCGCGAAGAAGAAAATAAATCCGGAAATCTGGACACATCTCGCCGTCACGCGGGACGCGGCGGGCCGGTTTCGCATCTACCGCAATGGCGAGCTCGACACCGCGGATTCCAAGGCCGCGCCGCAAAAGTTTGAACATTGCCGCATCGGGTGGACCACCCCCGGGAAGGGCACGGCGGGCTGGTTGAGTGAGTTCCGGGTTTGGGATCGCAACCGCACCCCGGAGGAGATTCGCCGCGATTTTGACCGCAGCTATGCGGGGGACGCATCGCCGGGGCTGATTTATTATTTCTCCGGGGCGGAGTGGGGTCGGCTGCAAGCCGGCGCGCGGGTTGAGAAGACGCAGGACTTTCCGGCCTTGCTCACCGCCGCCGAATCGCAGGCGCTCGTCGAGAAATTCGCGCGGTTTCGCACCCTCGCCGAGCAGCCCGGCGATGTGAACAAGGGCCGGGGACTCTTCGTTGGGATGTGTCAGGTCTGCCACAGCGTTGGGGGGCAGGGCGGGCAGATTGGACCGGTGCTCAACGGCGCGGGCGCGCTCGGCGTCGAGGCGTTGTTGCGAAACATTCTCACGCCGAATGCCGCGATGGAGCCGGGCTACCGCGTCTTCCGGATTGAGTTGAAGGATGGCGAGGTGCTGGATGGCCTCCGGGTTTCAGAAGAAAATAAAGTTATTGTGCTGCGCCGTCAAATTAGCGACGATCTGCGCGTGCAACGCAGCGACATCCTTCGATCCGGCTACACGAAAACGAGCATGATGCCCGAGGGATTGCTGGAGTCGCTGAAGCCGGAGGCCGTGAGCGACCTGTTTGCCTATTTGAAAACGCTCAAATAACACCGTGAGTTATTTCGGGAAATCGTTCCCGCAAGAAAACATTCCATCACTATGAAACGAATCCACCGCCGAACCTTCCTTAAAGACTCCATCGCCGCCGCCGCCGGGCTGGTGGTCGCGCCCACCATTATTCCGTCCTCGGCCCTGGGGCTGGGCGGCGCGGTGGCCCCGAGCGAGCGCATTGTGCTGGGCGGCATCGGCATCGGCGGCCGGGGCCGGGATGATTTGCGCGCGATGCTGCCCGAGGCGGACGTGCAGTTCGTCGCCATCTGCGATCCGCAGAAGGCGCGACGCGAGATCGTGAAGAAAATGGCGGATGAGCATTATGGCAACACGGATTGCAAGCTCTATAGCGACATTCGCGAGTTTCTCGCGGAACGCACGGACATTGACGCCGTGTTGAGCGCCACCGGCGATCGCTGGCACGCCTTGGCGGCCATCTGGGCGATGCGGGCGGGCAAGGACATTTATTCCGAGAAACCATCTTCCATGACCATCGCCGAGGGGCGCGCGGTGTTGGAAACGGCGAAACGCTACGGCCGGGTTTATCAAACCGGCACGCAACGGTTGAGCGAGGCGAATCATGTTTACGCCATCGAACTGGCACGCACCGGCCGGCTCGGCCAGGTGCATACGGCCTACGCCCACATTGCGCCCTGGGATGCGGCCGAGATGCGGCATGACTGGTTGCCCGGCGAGCCGGAACCGCCCAAAGCAGAATCCAGTTGGGACCTCTGGCTCGGTCCGTGTCCGTGGCGGCCCTACAATCCGACCTACACGCGCGGCGGCTGGCGCGGCCACTACGACTTCCACACGAGCTGCATTGGTGAATGGGGCGCGCACACGTTTGCCCAGGCGCAGGCGGGACTCGGGATGTTGCACACCGCGCCCGTCCACTACGAATACGTCAACAATATCAGTGGCGACGGCATGGTGACCCGTTTCGCCAACGGGACGAAGATGATCCTCTCCCGGGGCGACCAGTACTGGCACGGCTCCTGTGGGGAACGATTTGTGGGCACGGAAGGCTGGGCCGGCGCCGCCGACGGCTATCGGAAGACCGAGGCTTCGTCCCCCGTGCTGCTGGCGGATTTC
The DNA here is from genome assembly GCA_964355895.1 of uncultured Bifidobacterium sp. Lineage (GTDB taxonomy): Bacteria > Verrucomicrobiota > Verrucomicrobiia > Limisphaerales > JADLHS01 > JADLHS01. The sequence goes on from CAYHFK010000075.1 coordinate 14,440, forward strand.
GACAAGGTGGTTCACGAATACCAGATGCGGACGCAGCGGGCCATGAGCCACACCCGCAATTTCCTCGACTGCGTGAAGTCCCGTCAGCTCCCCGTCGCCAATGCCGAAGTGATGCACCGCTCCATGAGCGCGGTTCACGCCGCCAATATCTGCATGTGGCTCAAGCGCGACCTGACCTACGACCCGGTGAAAGAGGAATTTGTCGGGGACGAGCAAGCGAACCGACTCCGTTCCCGCGCCATGCGCGCGCCTTTCATTATCTGACCAACGGCCAAACCATCTCGCACCCATGAAAATCAAAAATATTCTTCTGATCGCGGCGCTGTTGTGTGCCATCCCCGGAGCGCAGGCAGCCGATCCCACCGCGCCCACTCCGCTCATAACGCAGTCCGCCGACAAACTCATCCAGGTAATCAAGGCCGACGCGAGCCGGAAGGAAAAGGCCGATGCCTGCCGCGAACTTGCGGTCGTCGGCGACAGCAAGGCCGTGCCGGTGCTCGTCGGCTTGCTGGCGAATGAGGAACTCAGCCACATGGCGCTTTACGCGCTGGAAACCATCCCCGGCGAAAGTGTGAATCAGGCGCTGCGGGCTGAACTAACCAAGCTCCACGGCCGTCCGCTCGTCGGCGTCATTGGGAGTCTCGGCGTGCGCCAGGATGCCAAAGCCGTGAAGCCCTTGTCCCGGCTGCTCCGCGATTCCGATCCGCAAGTCGCACAATCCGCGGCCCGGGCGCTCGGCAACATCGGTAATGCCAGTGCCGTCCGCGCGATTGAGAGCGCGCTGGGCAAAACCGCGCCGGCCAACCGCCTGGCGTTCTGTGAGGGATTGTTCCGTTGCGCCGAGTCCATGGCCGCGAAAGGCAAGACGCGCGAAGCCGTCGCCATCTACGACTGGCTTCGCAAACTAACCGATGTTCCGCATCAAGTGCGGGCCGGGGCATTGCGCGGCAGCATCGTGGTCCGTGGCCGGAGTGGCGATTGGCTGCTCAAGGAATCTTTGGCGTCGAGCGACTCCATTTTGTTCGCCGCCGCCGTCCGGGCCGCGATCGAGATGCCCGGCTCGGAAGTGACCGAGATTCTCGCGGACGGGCTGCCGCAGATCTGGCCCGACAATCAAATCGTGGTGATGCAGGCGCTCGGCATGCGGGGCGACTTTAAGGCGCTGCCGGCGCTGTACGCCCAAGCCATCAAAGGCCCCAAGACAAACCGTTTGGCGGCCATCCACGCGATTTCGGCCATTGGCCACTCGCTCTCCGTCAGGATTCTCGTCGAAGTGATTGAAGATTCGATGATTCTCGACCCCGCCGTTGCGGGGCCCGAACGCGAAATCTCGCTGGCCGCCCAGGAAGGGCTCGCCGGAATTCCCGGTCGGGAAGCCGAGGCCGCCGCCCTCAATTTCCTCAAGGGTCCGCAAGCCAACCGCCGGCTCATCGGCGTTGACCTGGTTGGCCGGCGCCGGATGGCGGTCGCGCTGCCGGGGTTGTTGACGGCAGCCACCGATGCGAATCCCAAAGTGCGAGCCAGCGCGCTCCAACGCGTGGGCAAGCTGGGGGCGTCGGAGGAAGTGCCCGTTTTGATCACGATTTTGCTCCGTTCGACCGCAGCTCCAGACCTGGACGGATTAGCCGCAGCGTTGACGGATATTTGTTTGCGCGCCGGTGCGTTCTCCCCGGCCACCGACCAAATCATCAACGCCCTGGCCCCGGCGACGCCCGCGCAAAAGGGAGCGTTGCTCAGCGTCTTGGGCGCGCTGGGCGGGGCCAAACCGCTCGCCGCAGTGCGGGCCGCCGCGGCGGATTCCAACCCCGAAGTTCATGCCGCCGCCGTGCAGGCGTTGACGGCTTGGCCCGATCTGGCCGCCGCCCCGGACTTGTTGCAGATCGTCCGCTCGACGTCGAACAGCGCGGAGCGCGATCAGGCCTTTGCCGGCTACGTGAAGCTGGTTCGCGATTCGGGGGCTTCCGCCGATGATAAGCTCAAGCTGCTGACCGAAGCCATGACCCTGGCCAATAGTTCATCGGAAAAGATGGTCGTCCTCGCCGGGCTGGGGGACATCCCCTCCGTCGCGTCGCTTCGATTGGTGACGCCCTACTTGGCGGACCCGGCTGTGGTCGAAGCGGCGGGCGCCGTGGCGGTGCGGATCGCCGAGAAGCTCGACCCCAAATTCTCTGACGAAATCGGGGTGGCGTTGAACCAAGTGCTGAAGTCCGCCAAGTCCCAGCAGGTGCTCGATCCCGCGCGCAAACGGATGGAACAACTCAAATTGCCGATTCAACCTTGAAACGGTAATTAACGCCAAGCCGCAAAGGGCGTAGCGGCTGGCGTCCCGCCTGCCGTAGAGCTGGCGCGTCTCGCCCGGCGGAAAAACTCACGCCCAGCCGGGCCGCTTGAAACTTTCGTGAGTCCCAAGCATCGCCCGCGTCATTTCCGGGCGGCGAGACGCGCGCCCTCTCCGTCAGGCAAGATGCCCGACGCCACAAATCGAGGGTGATTCACAGTGGTATCTGTGAAAGCCTTGTTGGCTTGGAAAGCTTTTCGTCCTCGTTCTCGT
>CAYHFK010000076.1:0-2530 GCA_964355895.1 uncultured Bifidobacterium sp.
GTCCTGTTTCTCGTCAACGGCGGCAAGGGGCCGCAGGAAATTTCCGCCGGGTAATCGCCGACGTAAGGAGGCTCAACCTTCTTTCCTGCTGAAAGTGGGTGAGTAAGAACCGGTCACGCTGAATCGGAGTTCCTTGTAACACGTCACTGCGGCTTGTCCGTTTTCTGATTCGCCTCGGGTAACTTGAATTCGAGATAAGGCTAATCTCGTCGCCGTCCCGACACAGATAGGATCTTCCATTTACTCCCAATCCGCTTTAGCTGCAGGGATAGGCCCGTTGACTCGCGGGCGAGAGGATCGCGGTCGCGTTTCAGATCGAATTCGAGTACGGCTTCGTCCTCCCCCTTAAACCTTTTTTCAGTTACTAAGACTTCGGCGACGTCCGAAAACCACATTTCGTCCAACTCGAGGAACACTTCCGGTGACACTCTTTGCCCAGACTCGGCCGGCACATCGGGCAGAAAATGAAGATCGTAAAGCTGTCCGGCTTGGCTGTTCTTTACAGCCCACAGCCAGGTTTCCAAGAGATTCTCAGGAGTGGCATTACCTTTGTTTAACGTTTCACGAATTGAGATGCTCTGACTAACAGCGGTGACGCGCCAAGCATTTGTGTTGGGTAAATCGCCTTCCCGATCAACCCGTGCTTTCAAAGAGTCGAGTTCCATTCGCAGTTTCTCGGTAGCCTGCACCTCCTTATGTTTGTACTCGTCGAGCTTCAGTTGAAGTGTCTTTGCGTCGGTTTGGTCTTTACGTCGGGCTTCGCGTTCTTTTTCCAAGTCGTGCGTTGCTGCGAGTGCGGCGCGAATTGGCGCGAGGCGCGTGATTTCCTCGTTAAGCGGTGGAAGCGCATTTGCCAGCGGTTGAAGTGAAGCGTTCTCAGCCGCCAATCTCTGACTGTCGCTATGCAGACGGACAAATTGAAATACGGTGGTGCCCGTCACGCAAGCAATCACGACCCAGGCAAGCATTTTGGTTCGGTTCATGGGTTCGGAGATTTTCGCGGGCGAGATTTCCCTACATACATTTTCCCAACAGCGATCACTTTCCATTCCTCCCCCACCTTATTCATCATCATCGTCCCACCAGTTGCTTCATCTTGGCCGGGTTCATGATCATACTCGAAGTTAAAATTAACCCCGGCCTGATTTTCACCGTGCATTTCAATTGTTCGTAGCTTCAGAGCGGTGACTCCGCCAAACGATGCCTTTTCTGCGGAAAGGTTTGTTTGAAGAGACCCGTAATTCATCCCCTCTTCAAAGGCTGCGCGGTACTCCGGTGTGAACTTCAGGTTGAGCCAGGATTCAAAATCCTGCTGCATGACGACGGACAGATAGCTTTCCAATGTGGACTCGGGAGTAGCAACACCTGCGTTTGCGACGGAGCCAAGCTCGATCCGCGTTTCAAGCGGGACCGATCTAACCTGATCCGGCGGAACATTTGGTAACTGGAATAACTGCCGCACTGCTTGCTGTTGAGCCAATCGTCGTTGGTCAGAACTCAGCCGTTCGTCCGCCCGTCGAGCTGCGGCAACTTGTGCGCGCAATTTCAAAAGTTTCATCCGCTCGCTATCATGTCCCAAGCGCTCCTGTTGCAACGCCGCGGCTGCGGAATAGTCCGGTTTTGCTGACAGAAGTTGGTCTTTTTCCGCTTTCAATGTCGGGACCTGTGCAATCAAGCGTTTCAATTCTGCATTCTCGGCGACCAGCCGACTGTTTTTTTGGTGTTCCACCACAAGCGGGACCACGGTTGTCGCAACAATCAACGCACCAACAGAAAATATCTTGGCCTTGGTCATAGTGATTAGTTTGAGGAGGATAAGCGATTTTCCTGCCGTAGCGGTACCTGCGCTCGCAATCGCGGCGATACTTACGGCCACACCTGCGGGCGCTGAAGTGACCGTGTGTGCTATTGCGGTGGCGGTCAACGCAACCGTGGCTGTCTTGAATCCGCGCCGCTGGAAGAATTGTGAAAGCTTCTCCAAAGCGCCGGCCACGCGCTTTTGCGCCGTGTCATCGCTCACGCCCAGCGCCGCGCCCACGTCCCGCAACGATTGGCTCTCGTAGAAGCGTAGGAGCAATGCAGTCCGGTCTTTTTCGCGCAGCGAAAGCAACGCCTCGTCCAGCAACGGTACGAGCGCTTTGAACGCGGGTTGTTCATCGGAGGTTTTCATGGTTGTGCCCAGTTCGGCGGCGGTTTGTTCGCGGCGACGGCGGCGCAGTTCGCCGCGCAGCCAGGATTTGGACTCCAGCAGCGCCGTCTTGTGCAGCCAGGCGGGAAGAGAATCGTCCGGCGCGAACTGCCACGCCTTGCGCGCCAGCACGGTGAAGACGTTTTGCGCCACTTCCTGCGCCGAGCTAGGGTCTTCCAGTTTGCGCAATGCCGTGGCGTAAACCAGATCAAGATGCCGCCGCACGAGATCGCGGAAAGCGCTTTGGCTTCCCGCCCGGGCGAATTGCTGCAACCACTCGAAGTCCGACTGCCGCTCGTTCATTTCACCCATAGGCTGCCGCCGCCAGACGGAATCCGAAAT
>CAYHFK010000076.1:2630-5667 GCA_964355895.1 uncultured Bifidobacterium sp.
TGCGACGCTCACAAGCGCCCAATGCGACAATTCATAACCATCGCGACCAACGCGTTCATGGAACTGGTCCGGCAGCCCGTCTTCTTGCTGTTGATGACCGCTTCCTCGGTGTTTGAAATTTTCCTCGCCACGCCCTACTATTTCGCGTTTGGCGACGAGCCGAAGCTGGTCAAGAACAGCGTGCTGGCGGTCATGTTGCTGGCCGGGTTGTTTGGGGCGGTGTTGAGTGCCTCGGCCTCCCTGGCGCGGGAAATTCGCTCCGGCACGGCGCTGGCCGTCCTGTCCAAGCCCATCGGCCGCGCGCAATTCATTCTCGCCAAATACGCCGGTCTGGTCGTGGCGCTGACATTCTTGACCTACGTGAATCTCGTCGCGGCGCTCATCGCGAGCCGGATGACGTTCGACACCTATAGCAGCACGGATCTGGCGGCGGTCGGCATTTTTGGCGGCGGTGTGGTGCTGGCTTACGCGCTGGCCGGGTTCAGCAATTTCTTCCTGCGCCGACCGTTCGTGAGTGATGCCGTGTTCGCATTGCTCATTATGGTTACGGTGGCGGCGTTTGTGATTTTCCAGTTCACCACCCAGAAACAAAGCACCTATGAATTGTCCGTCGTGGACTGGCGGCTGGTGCCGGCGGCGGTGTTGATTCTGTTCGCGCTCTGGATTCTGGCGGCCCTGGCGCTGGCGTGTTCGACGCGATTTGACATGATCCCGACGCTGGTTATTTGTTCCGCCCTGTTCCTGGTGGGCTTGATGTCGGATTATTTGTTCGGCCGGCCGGCGGAACGCGGGGTGTGGTGGGGGTCGGTGCTTTACACGCTGATTCCGAACTGGCAAAATTTCTGGCTCGCGGATGCCCTGGATTCCGGTAAGAGTACGTTCCACTGGGGCTATGTGGCGAAGGCGTTCGCTTATGTTGTGGGTTACGTCGGGGCGGCGCTCGCGGTGGCGGTGACTTTGTTTGAGGATCGGGAATTGAGCTGAAGCAATGGAAAATTCAAAATTAAAAATTAAAAAGGTCCGACTCGCGGGCCGCCGGTCAGCCATGGATTCTGCATTTGTAATTCCTAATTTCTAATTCTCCCTTGGAACGCAACATTCAAAGAAACGGGCTGGTGAATCTGTTGGCGTTGTTCGCCGTGGCGGCGGCGGCTTACGGCATTGCGCGCTTCACCAACTCGCTGTCCGGTCAGGTGGCGGCGGTGTTTCTCGGACTCGGCGCGCTGGTGGCGTTCGTGAGTTGGTTTCAGATGCGGCTGGAAGAGCGCGAGCGGCTGGAAAAATTGGAACTGGACGAACTCGCGCGGTCCAAAGGCAGCGCGACGTTGTTTGAGGGCCGGGACGCGGAGGTATTCGCGGCGCAACGCTCCCGGCAGCAGTTTGAGAAATTCTTCGTGCCCGGTTTCACGGTCGGGTTGCTGTTCCTGCAGGGCGCGGGGACATTCCTTCTGTGGCGTTGGCTGGACAAACTCACCGCCCTTCCACCGGTCAAACAGGACTTGCTGGCGCTGGCGCTGTTCGGTTTGCTCGCGCTCATCCTGTTTCTCATCGGTCGCTTCTCCGCCACGATTGCCCGCCTGGAAAATCACCGGCTGCTCCGGCCCAGCGCGAGTTATCTGCTGCTGGGCGCGTATCTTTGTTTCTTCTGCGCCGCCGCCATGGCCGGGCTTAAGAGCGAGTTTCCGAAAACCGATCTCTACGTGGCCCGCGCGTTTATTGTGGTGCTCGGCTTGGTGGCCGCCGAAACCCTCGCGGCGCTGGTGTTTGAAATTTATCGTCCCCGCGTGAAGGGCAAGGTGGGTCGCCCGCTGTACGACTCCCGCCTCGTCGGCCTGCTCGCCCAACCGGAGGGCCTCGTCGCGACGGCGGCGCAAACCCTCGATTACCAGTTCGGGTTTAAGGTTTCCGAGACGTGGTTCTTCCTTTTCTTCCGGAACGCGGTGCGCTGGATGTTGTTGCTGCAACTCGGCGCGTTGTTGGTGTCCACCTGCATTGTTTTCATTGAGCCGGGCGAACAGGCCCTGCTCGAACGCTTCGGCAAACCGCTGGCCGGCGGGGCGGTGTTGGGGCCGGGCGCCCATCTGAAACTGCCGTGGCCCGTGGACAAAGTTTATCGCTACCAAAGTGAACAGATTCAAACCGTCACCGTCGGCGGGGTCGAGGCCGAAGCCGATCACGCGAACGGGGTGGTGCTCTGGACGGCCGGGCATCCGAAGGACGAAAATTTCCTCGTGGCCAACCGCGCGCAGCCCACCACCGAGGCGGCGACCGCAACCAGTGGTCGGAAAGCTCCGCCCGTCAGTCTCATCACCGTCAGCATCCCGGTTCAATTTCAGATCACGAACCTTACCCAGTGGGTTTACCAACACGAAGACAGTTCCAATCTGCTCCGGCAAATCGCCACCCGGGAAGTCGTGCGTTACCTGGCGAGCGTGGACGTGAACGAAATCATGTCGAGCAACCGCCTGGAATCCGCGCTCGTTTTGCGAGATCAAATTCAAGGGGCGGCGGACGGACGAGCGTTGGGCGCCCGGATCTTGTTCGTCGGCTTGCAGGACCTTCACCCGCCGGTCAAGGTGGCGCCGGAATATCAAAAAGTGGTTGCCGCCCTGCACCAGAAGCGGGCGAAAATTCTCGAGGCCCAAGCCGAAAGCATCCGGGTTACCACGCTCGCCAGCGCGCAGGCGGTCACGGTCACGAACGCCGCGGAAGCCGCGCGGATCAACCTGCAAGTGATCGCCCTGGCCCGGGCCGCCGCCTTTACCAACCAATTACCGGCGTTCAACGCCGCGCCGGACGTATATCGTCAGCGCGCGTATTTGCAGACCTTCGCCTCCGCCACGGCCAAGGCGACCAAGTACCTCATTCTCGCCACCAACACCTCGGATGTCATTACGTTCGATCTGCAACGGCGGCTGGATGAAGACTATTTTAACAAGATTGGCGGCGCGGTCCCGCCGCCCAAGAAATAATTGAAGTCATGAAACGGAATCTATTGACCATCGTCATCGGCGGCGTGCTGATCCTCATCTTCACG
>CAYHFK010000076.1:5767-16942 GCA_964355895.1 uncultured Bifidobacterium sp.
GAAACGGAATCTATTGACCATCGTCATCGGCGGCGTGCTGATCCTCATCTTCACGTTGCTGCTCTTTGTTTTCCAGGTGCGCCAATCGGAAGTCGCCGTCGTCACGCGCTTTGGCCGGGTGGATCGCCAGGAGTCCAAGCCGGGCCCCTATCTCCGCTTGCCGTGGCCGATTGAAAACGTTTACAAACTGGATCAACGCATCCAGAACTTTGAAGACAATTTGACCGAAACCATCACCGCGGATTACAACAACCTGCTCACTTCCGTCTATGTCGGCTGGCGGATCACGGACGCCAAGACATTCTTTCCGAAGTTCGCTGGCGGCTCAGTCACGGTGGCGGAGCGGATGATTGAGGAAGTGGTGACCCAGGCCAAAGCCGCCATTGTTGGCAAACACCGGCTCGGCGATTTCGTCAATGAGAACGAGAAGGATTTGAAGTTCGACGCGATCGAGGCCGAGATCAAAGCTCACGCGCAGGCGCAGCTTCGGGTCAACAACTGGGGCGTCAGCCTCGAGTATCTCGGGCTCGAACGGCTCGGCCTGCCGGAAAGCGTGACGCAAGCGGTGTTTGAGCGGATGACCGCCGAGCGAAAACTGCTGGCGGACAAGATCCAGTATGAAGGCCAGGCCGAAGCGCAGAAGATTCGTTCCACCGCCGAGCGCCAGGCGGCGGAGTTGATTTCCAGCGCCGACGGCGAGGCGCGCAAAATTCGTGGCCAGGGCGAAGCGGTCGCGGCAGAAGTCCTGCCCGTGTTTCAGAAAAACCCCGAACTCGCGACCTTCCTCTTAAAAACTGAGGCGCTGGAGAGTTCGCTGAAAGAACGCTCCATTCTCATTTTTGACCAACGTACGCCGCCTTTTGATTTGTTTAGCCCTGCGGCGGTCAAACCGGCCAAGTGATGGCATGAGCAACGAACCCCAAACTCCGTCGCCCGTGGACAGCGGCGCACAGGCGCTCACCGAGGCGCTGCACAGCAGCTTCGCCATCGTCAAGGTGGTGATGGTTATCTTGTTCGGGGCCTTTGTGGTTTCCGGCATCTTCAGGGTTGAGCCGCAGCAAAAGGCGATCAAGCTGCGGTTCGGCAAGCCGGTGGGTGAGGGGGACAAAGTCTTGATCGGTTCGGGTACGCATTGGGCCTGGCCGTACCCGATTGACGAGGTCGTCAAGATCCCGATCACGGAAATCCAGAAAGTCACGGGCAAGGGCAGTTGGTTTCTGCAATCGCCCGAAGAGGAGGCGCTGAATCAGGACCCGCCCGCCGGCGGGTCGCTCAATCCCGCCGTGGACGGTTACGCGATCACCGGCGACGGCAACATCATTCACACCAAGGCGACGTTAAGCTATCGCATCGAAGACCCGGTGCGCTGCGTGTTCGAATTCGCCGCCGGGACGAATCAAAGCTTCAGCCTCGCGGGGGTATCCAACGCGGTTTTGAATGTGTTGAACAACGCCTTGGTTTACACTGCGGCGCGCTACAAGGTGGATAATATCCTGCTAAACGATAAAACCGGTTTCCAAGAAGCCGTCGGTCGCCGCGTGCGCAAGCTGATTCAGGAACAAAAGCTCGGGTTGGTGGTGGATCAATGCATTGTCGATAGTCGCCCGCCGCGCCAGTTGAAAATGGCGTTCGACAACGTCATCATCGCCGGGCAAAAAGGCAGCCAGGCCATCACCGAAGCCCGCAACGACCAGAACAAGGTATCAAGCCAGGCCGAGGCCGACGCCGCCAGCCGCATCAACACCGCGGCCATCGCCAAGCGACTGATGGTGGACAGCATCACCGCCGAGGCCGAGCGTTTCAAAAAACTTTTGCCGGCGTATGAAAGCAACCCCGATCTGTTCACCCAGACACGATTGATCGAAACCATGGGCCGGGTGTTTACCAACGCGCAAGACAAGATGTTCCTGCCGGCCACCGCCGATGGCAAACCCATCGAACTGCGGTTGCTGTTGAATCGCGAGCCGCCCAAATCGAAGATGGAAGAAGCGAAGCCATGAGCAAATCCGAAATCCGAAATCTGAAATCCGAAATAAATCCGAACCTCGAAATCCGAACGAGTTTCGGCAGGCGTGGGTTTGTTTTCGGATTTCGGATTTCGAGCTTCCTTCGGATTTCGGATTTCGACGTTCGGATTTATTAACGCCATGCAAGTCACCTCTCTTCTCAGCCAGCACGACCACGAGCACGGGCCGGAATGCAGCAGTTGCGGCCACGACCACGAACATGCGTCCGTCCATCTGTGGCAGACCTTGCTGGGCGTCGTCCTCGTCCTCAACGCCTTTGTGGTGGACTGGGCTTTCGACGCCGCCCACACCGTGGCCAGCGCCAGCGCGTTCATCGGGGCGATTCTGCTCGGCTACCCGATCGTCGTCACGGCCATCAAGGACTTGAAGCGCGGTCATCTCAGCATCAACGAACTGGTGGCCATTGCGGTCCTGGCGGCGTTTGCGTCCGGGGACTACAAAACCGCCGGCGTGGTCGCGTTCTTCATGCTGCTCGGTGAGATCATCGAAACCCGCACCGCCGAAGGCGCACGCGCCTCGATTGAATCCCTGATCAAATTGACCCCCACCAAGGCCCGGCGCATCAAGGCGGACAAGTCCGAGGAAGAAGTGGCCGCGAGTCAGTTGGCCATCGGGGACGTGATACGCATCCGCCCCGGCGACAATGTGGCGGCGGACGGGTTGATTGTGAACGGGCAAGGCTCGTTCAATCAGGCCACCATCACCGGCGAATCCCTGCCCGTGGACAAGAAGCAGGGCGACGAAGTTTTCGCCGGCACGCAAAATTTGACGGGCGTCCTCGAGATCAAGGTCACCCGTGCCGGCACCGACACCACGTTGGGCCGGGTGCGCGAACTCATCCTCGCCGCCGAAAAAACCAAGCTCCCGATCATGAAAATCGTGGATCAATACATGAGCTTGTACACGCCACTGGTGCTGGTGATCGGCGCGCTGGTGTGGGCGTTCACGCATGATTTGAATCGCGTCATTGCCGTGCTCGTCGTGTCCTGCCCGTGCGCTTTCATCCTAGCCACGCCCACCGCGATGGTCGCCGCCCTCTCGGCCGCTGCGCGGCTCGGCATCCTGATCAAGAACGTCGCCGACATCGAAGCCGCGGCGAAGATCAACGCGTTCATCTTCGACAAGACCGGCACCCTCACCACCGGCGAACTGGCCGTCAGCCGCCTGATGCCCATCGGCGAAACGAAACCCGCCGAGTTGCTCCGTATCGCCGCCTCTGCCGAGAAATACAGCAATCACCCGACGGCGAAGGCGCTGGCGCAAATTGCGGGCGAAGCCGGCGTGACCCTGGTCGAGCCGCAGAATTTCGCCGAAACGGCCGGCCGCGGCGTGAAGGCTGACATCGGCAGCGCAAAAGTTCTCGTGGGCCGTGCGCAATGGCTCAAGGACAACGATGTCAAAGATGATTTTGAAAAGTCGGTTGATCTGAACGAGACAGAAGGCTGGAGTTTGATTTTCGTCGCACGCGACGGTCGGTGCATCGGCTGGGTGGGTCTCCAAGACCAGACCCGCCCCGAGGCGAAGGAAGCGCTGGCCGAGTTGCGGGAAGCCGGGGTGCGCCGCATCGCGATGGTGAGTGGCGACCGTCAGCCCGTCGCCACGCGCGTCGCGGCGGAGATCGGCTGCGAAGAAGCCCGGGGCGAATGCCTGCCGCAGAACAAAGTTGAGTTCGTCCGGGCCGTGAAGGCGAAGGGTTACAAAGTCGCGGTCATCGGCGACGGCGTGAATGACGCCCCGGCGCTGGCCGCCGGCGACATCGGCATCGCGATGGGCGCGGCAGGCAGCGAAGTGGCGATTCACAGCGCGACGATTGCGCTCATGAACAACGACCTGCGCCGGCTGCCGTTCCTGGTGAAGCTCTCGCGCAGCACGCGCGCGGTCATTAACCAGAATTTCCTGTTTGGCGTCTTGTTCATCATCGTCGGATTGACGGCGGCGGCGTTTGGCTATTTGAACCCGATCATCGCGGCCATTCTGCACAACGTGGGCTCGCTGATCGTGATCTTCAACAGCGCCCGCCTCGTGCGCAAAGGCGAGGAACTGGAGCATTATTATCCCGAACCCGTCGCGCCGAAGGGTGGAAGCGGCGATTCCAAGCAAGAAGCCGCCGGTCAATTGACGCCGAAGATGGCGTGAAGCCGGGAAAAACATGCCGAAACTTTACGACTATTTCGGCCTGCGAGTTTATTTTTATGCGAACGACCATGAGCCAGTGCATGTTCATGGGTTTTATCAGGGCCGGGAGAGCAAGGCCGAACTCATCATTGTGAATGGCGTGGTGACGGGAATTCGGATCGTTCCGGTCCAGGGGATGCGACCGCTTGCGGGCAAGGCGCGGGCCGACTTTGAGCTGCTTGTTTCGCGGCGGGGCGACGATATCGTGCGGAAGTGGGTGGACTTCTTTGTTCACCACCGGCCGGTGCCTGCGGAAAACATCACGAGGAAACTGAAATGATCGCGATTGAAGAAAGGAAAACACGGATGCCGAAAGTCGTGCAGATTGAGGCCGTGCGTCACGTCTCGGCCTACAAGCTCGGCCTCCGCTTCAACGACGGACATGTGAGCACGGTGGACTTCGGGCCATTCCTGAAAGCTTCGCCGCATCCGTCCATCCGCACCTATCTCGACCTCAAAAAGTTTAAGAGCTTCAGTGTTGAGGACGGGATGCTTCATTGGAATGATTTCGATCTCGTGTTCCCGATGGCGGACCTTTACGAGGGAACTATTTCCTAGTTCAATCCCGCAGCCATCCACACTCACACTTTTATGGCCGTCGCTGAACTAAATCCCCAATCCGTCCCGCAACGGCGGGACAATCCTCCATCGAACGGCGAGATCGTCGTCTCGGTGCGCGGGCTGACGAAAGTCTTCAAAGATTTCTGGAATCGGCCCAAGGCACGCGCGGTGGATAACGTGGACTTTGACGTGAAACGTGGTGAGGTGTTCGGTCTGCTCGGCCCGAATGGTTCGGGCAAGTCCACCACGGTGAAATTGCTGCTGGGCTTGCTGAATCCAACCAAGGGCCACATCGAGGTTTTCGGTCATTCACCGCGGCACGTTCAAACCAAGGCGCGCATCGGTTATCTGCCGGAAGAGTCGTATCTCTACCGCTACCTCAACTCGCGCGAGACGCTGGATTTCTTCGGCAATCTGTTCCATCTCGACAAAGGCGAGCGCGATAATCGCGCGGAGCAATTGCTGGAAATGGTCGGCCTGAGCCAGACGCGCATGCGTGCGGTGGGCGAATTCTCCAAGGGTATGCAACGCCGCATCGGCCTCGCGCAGGCGCTCATCAACGATCCCGACCTGGTGATTCTTGACGAACCAACTTCCGGTCTCGATCCCATCGGCTGTCGTGAAATCAAAGACCTCATCCTGGCTCTGGCACGGCGCGGCAAGACGGTGATCCTAAGCAGTCATTTGCTTTCCGATGTGGAGGACGTTTGCGATCGCGTGGTGATTCTCTACGGCGGCAAAGTTCAGGCGATGGGGACGCTAAAGGAACTGCTGGCCACGCCGGACACGCTGCGGATCACGACGCCGGTGCTGTCGCGCGAAACGATGGCGCAGGTGCTGGAAGTTATCCGCCAGGATGTGGCTGCCGACAAGGTGCGGGTGGACAATCCCACCCAAAACCTGGAGAGCTACTTCCTCGACGTGGTGGCGAAGGCCAAGCAAGCAGCCGCGGAAACCAGCGGCGCGCAGTCCGGCGCGCGGGTGGCGGCCTACTTGCGCGGCGACGCGGAAGCGAAGCCAGCGGCCGAGAAAGTTTTGGAGCGGCTCACCGTGTCGCAAGTTGTGCCTGTGGCGACCAAGCCGGTTGAAGCGGTGAAACCGGCCGTGGATGAAAAGAAGCTCGAAGCGATGACGAAGGTTGCCGAGCCAGCTCCGGCGCCGAGCAAACCCACTTCCGCCGAAGCAAAGCCGGAAGATTTGGCAAAGGCGGACGAGAAGCTCGCGGCGCTGCTGGGCAAGAAAAAGTAGCAGCCGACGTGAGGAGGCTCTAACTGATGCAACGATTACTCGCCATCACCTGGTTGACCTGGAAAGCCGCCTTTCGCTTCCGGCTCTTCATCGTCGTGGCGGTGCTGTTGCTCGCGGCGGTGGTGGGGTTGCCGATTTTGATCAAGGACGACGGCACGGCGCGTGGCTTTACGCAGATTTTGCTCGCCTACACGTTGAGCACCATCACGGCGTTGCTGGGCTTGTCCACGCTCTGGCTCGCGTGCGGCACGCTGGCTCGCGACATTGAGGAGTGTCAGATCCAAATGATCGTGGTGAAGCCGGTCGCCCGCTGGCAGATCTGGCTGGGCAAGTGGCTGGGCATTGTGACGTTGAATGCAGCTTTGCTGGCGATCTCCGGCCTGAGTGTCTATGCCCTGTTGCAATGGCGCGCGACGAAGCTGCCGGAAGCGGAGCAGAAGATTTTGCGTAATGAGGTGCTGGTCGCGCGCGGTTCGGCGCGGGAGCCGACGATCGAGAAGGATTTGGAAGCGGCGACCACCCGCCGGCTTGACGAAGCGCTGGCGAAAGCGCCGGGGGCGAAGCTGGACGTGCCGCTGATGCGGCGGCAGATCATGGACGAACTCAAAGCCGAGGTGCAGGTCGTGCCGCCCAACTACACGCGTCCGTGGCAGATTGACCTGGGCTTCGCCAAATATTATCTCCGCGATCAACCGCTGTATCTCCGCGTAAAGTTCAACGCCGCCGAGAAAAGCCCCTCCGGCACGTTCCTCGCGCTGTGGCAGGTGGGCGTGCCCGAAAAGACGAAGCTCTGGCGCACCGAAGTCCCGATGAGCCTGGCGCCGGACACGTTTCATGAGTTCCAGATTCCCGCCAATCTTTTCGACGAGAGCGGCGTGCTGACGATCCTGTTCGTCAACCCGAACAATACCGCGCTGCTCTTTCCGCTCGAAGACGGGATGGAGGTGTTGTATCGCGAGGGCGGCTTCGGGCTGAACTTCGCGCGCGGGTTGGGCATCATTTTCTGCTGGATGGTGTTGTTGACGACGCTTGGCTTGGCGGCGGCGAGTTTCCTGTCGTTTCCCGTGGCGGCCTTTGCGTCGCTGGCAGTATTGCTGATGTCCCTTTCCACCGGCACGTTGGCGAGCGCGGTGGAACAGGGCACGGTCATGGGGCAGGACGCGGAATCGGGCCAGGTCGGCCGATCCCCCGTGGACTCGGTGGTTATTCCGGTGTTTCGCGCCGTATTGCGCGTCATCAATCTGGCCAAGGACTTTTCGCCAATTGATTCCTTGAGCACGGGCCGGAGTATTACGTGGAACGAACTGGGCAAGGCCTTTGGGCAGATTGTGCTGCTGCTCGGCGGCATCATTGCCACGGTTGGCATCTGGTCGTTCAGCCGGCGCGAGCTGGCCACGGCCCAGGGAACGCAATGAACCCCCGTTTGAAAAAGATTCTCCTGCTCCTGCTTGCCGCCGTGCTGCTCGTCGGCGTGTCGCGGCTACAACGGGCGCTGAACTTCGATCGCGAGCGCTTGGGACTGACGCGCATCCAGCCGCTGGAGAATGCGCCGCCGGTGCTGGCGTTCACGACGGTGGCGCTCGGCGGGTTTCGCGGGCTCATTGCCAATGCCCTTTGGATTCGCGCCAACGATTTGCAGGACGAGGACAAGTTTTTCGAGGCGGCGCAACTGGCGGACTGGATCACCAAGCTCGAACCGCATTTCGTCCAGGTCTGGCTCGTGCAGGCCTGGAACATGGCCTACAATATTTCGGTCAAGTTCAAGGACTTCGACGATCGCTGGCGCTGGGTGCAACGCGGCATCGCGCTGCTGCGGGACGACGGGTTGCGATTCAACCCGAACGAGACGCTGATTTATCGCGAGCTGGCGTGGTTTTTCCAGCACAAGATGGGCGCGAATCTCGACGACGCGAACATGCGTTACAAGCAGGAGTGGTTGAAGGAAATGTCCGAGGTCTTTGCCAAAAAAACTCCCGACCTGGATGAACTGATCAACGCGCCGACCGACGACGCGCGGCAGCGATTCCAGTTGCTGACCAACAAATTCAAGATGGACCCGAAGTTCATGAAGCAGGTGGACGAGCGCTACGGTCCGCTGGAATGGCGACTCCCCGAGGCGCACGCGGTTTACTGGGCGGCGCTGGGGTTGGAGAAAGCGCGGGAGCATCCGACGAAAGTCAAACCGGACGACTTGATCCAGTTGCGCCGCGCGATTTATCAGTCCATGCAACTGAGTTTCCAGCGGGGACGGCTCGCGGCGAATCCCTTCGCCCAGTCCTTCGAGTTCGGCCCGAACCTCGACATCATTCCCAAAGTCAGCGCGGCCTACGAGCAGGCGATGTCGGAAGACGCGCCGAATCGCGACCATATCGAGAAGGCGCACCGGAACTTCCTGCGCGATGCGGTCTATTTTCTCTACGAAAACAACCGGCTGGCGGACTCCGCGCAATGGTATCGCTACCTCGGGGAAAAGTATCCCGACAAATTCCTGATTGATGGCAATACGAACTCCTTTCCGCGCAACGTTACCCTTAATGAATACGCCGTGGAGCGGATTAAGGAAGTTGTGAACGAAACTTCGCGCGACGGCGTGAAAGCGGCCATCGAAGGAATGTTGGTCCGAGGCTATGTGGACCTGGTCGTGGGCCAGCATGATCGTTCTGCCGGGTACCGGCTCAAGGCCCGCATGTTGCGGGACTCGTACATGAGCAACATAGAGGGTAACGAAAAGCGCATCGGCCTGCCGCCAGTTGAGGAAATCGAAAAAGAAATGCTCGGACGACTCCTGGATCCGACCACTGCAATGATGCCGTTCGAGATGCGCGCCATTTTGCGGACCGAGTTGCGGATGCCCCCCGAAATCGCGGTGCCCGCCGCAGGCCCCAACGCCCCGGCCGGCGGGACCAATGCGCCCGTCGTCCCGCCGGGCAAGTGAATCGTGCCGCGGCCCGGCTCAATTATGAAAGGCCGCCCGAAGTCTCGTGAGGTTCAACGGCGGACGGGTTGAATCGCGACGGGAACTTCCCAGCCCTACTTGGCGGATTGGATCCCGGTTTCAACTATTTTCGGGGGTGCCGCGCATGAATTTTCCAATGAAAGGCCGCTGGCGCTCCGCTGTATGGCTTGTAGTGAAGACCCACCCTCTTCCCACTGGTCGCAGCCCGTGTATGCGCGCCGTGCAGAGGGTGGACGTGCATCTGCCGCCGACCGACGGCCGGACCGTCATCCTGACCCGGCACACCCAGCCGGAGAAAGAACTGCAAGTGTTGTTGGAGCAACTGAAGCTGACGTTGCCCGCGCAACCCCCGCCCAAAATCGCCGCCGCCTTGGCCGTGTAGTGGAGACTTCGAGGTCATCCACCCCGGATACCCCAGCAAATCCCCCTCGCCCCCTCCCCAATCCGCCAAGTAGGGTTAACCCGAACGACAGCTGTTGGAATTCCGTGCAAGAAGGCAAAAGCAAAGGGGCCGAGCCGCAAGGAATTCAACGGTTGGGGTCATTCACCCGGTCGGTGAATCACCGGACTCGCTCTCATTTTTCCGCAGTGACGCAAAAGCAAGTGGTATCCGGAACGAGGGTCAAACGGGGTGGCCAGCGCGTTGAAACATTTCGCTCGTCGCTTTCGGACCAGAGGCGTAGTTTGTACGGGTGGCCGCAGTTGTGTGGCCGCGCTTAATCTGGGTTTCTGCTTATGAATGTTCTACTGGTCAGTCCGCAAACGCCGGACACGTTCTGGAGTTTCAAGCATGTGCT
The DNA here is from genome assembly GCA_964355895.1 of uncultured Bifidobacterium sp. Classification (GTDB taxonomy): domain Bacteria; phylum Verrucomicrobiota; class Verrucomicrobiia; order Limisphaerales; family JADLHS01; genus JADLHS01. The sequence goes on from CAYHFK010000076.1 coordinate 15,532, forward strand.
GCGGTTTGTTTCCAAGAAGTCCACCTTCCCGCCGCTGGGTTTGCTCACGGTCGCGGCCATGCTGCCGCGTGCGTGGCCGCTCAAGGTGGTGGACCTGAACGTGGCGCGGTTGCGCGAGGAGGATTTGCGCCAGGCGGACGTGGTGATGATCAGCGCGATGCTGGTGCATGAGGCGTCGGTGCGCGAGGTGGTGGCGCGGTGCGCGGTGCTGGGTAAACGGGTGGTGGCGGGCGGGCCGCTGTTCACCACGGGACACGAGGCGTTTCCGGAAATCCAGCATTTCGTGCTCGGGGAGGCGGAGGAGTTGATGCCGCAACTGGTGGCGGACCTGGAAGCGGGCCGGGTGCAGCGGATTTATCAGGCGGCGCACCGGCCGGACATGGCGCTCTCGCCGGTGCCGCGCTGGGACCTGATTGATTTGAAACCCTACGTGACGATGGCGGTGCAGTTTTCGCGCGGATGCCCGTTCGATTGCGAGTTCTGCGACATCATCGTGATGAACGGGCGGGTGCCGCGGACGAAGTCGCCGGCGCAGGTGATCGCCGAGCTGGAAGTGCTCCGGGCGCGGGGCTGGAAGGACATGGTGTTCATGGTGGACGACAATTTCATCGGGAACAAGCGGCGGACGCGGGCGCTGCTGCACGAGTTGATCGCGTGGCGGCAGCGCACCAAGCCAAAGATGGGTTTCCTGACGGAGGCGTCGGTGAATCTGGCGGATGACGCGGAGTTGCGGGCGTTGATGGTGGCGGCCGGATTTACGAAAGTGTTCGTGGGCATCGAGACGCCGGTGGCGGCCTCGCTGGTGGAATGTCGCAAGGTGCAGAACCAGGGGCGCGATCTGGTGGCGGCGGTGCAGACGTTGCAGCGGGATGGCCTGCAGGTGATGGGCGGGTTCATCGTCGGTTTCGACAGCGATCAGCCGGACATTTTCAAGCGGCAGTTCGAGTTCATCCAGCGGTCGGGCGTGGTCACGGCGATGGTGGGTCTGCTCTCGGCGCTGCCGCAGACGCGGCTGTATCAGCGCTTGAAACGGGAGGGCCGGCTGGAGACGAAGAGTACCGGCAACAACACGGATGCGACGCTGAATTTCCAGCCGAAGCTAAACCGGGAATTTCTGCAGGCGGGCTATCGCGAACTGATGAAGAAACTTTACGAGCCGCGCGCGTACTATCAACGCATCCGGACGTTCATGAAGAATCATCGGCCGACCGGGCCGAGCCTGCGGTTGTCGCGGGCGGACGTTGAGGCGTTCGTGAAATCGTTCTGGTTGCTGGGGGTGTGGCATCGCGGGCGGGTGGCGTACTGGCGGTTTTTCTGGAGCACGCTGCTGAAGCGGCCCCGGCAGTTCCGCTACGGGATGGAGCTGGCGATTGTCGGCTACCACTTCCGCCGCGTGGCGCAGCGGCTGTGA
>CAYHFK010000077.1:0-16815 GCA_964355895.1 uncultured Bifidobacterium sp.
TTCGTGCTGTCAAGTTGACCGGTGAATCCGCTTCACGTTCAAAGTTCGCGCTGCCCTCACCGCCGAGGTGTGGCCAGGGCGGTCGGCGGCAGGGTCGGGGAATTTCCCGGCTTTGGCCGCAACGCGGCCCGGCGCTGGTCGAGTTCGTCAAGTTGCTGGACCGTTTCGCGCACAACCTTCGCCACGCCAGGCGTGAACAACCAGAGCTTGGCGAAGGTTGAGGCTGCCCGTTCGCGGCGCTCAAGATAGGTGGTGAGCACACGGCGGTATTCGTCCACCAGCGTTATGAACTCCGGGCCGACCCGCATTTGCGCCATTTCCAGCTCGTTTATTTTGCCGCGGATCGTCGCCGTCTGGCGCAGGGGTTCCCACTCGCGAATGACGGTTTGGAGGGTGACGTCCGCATGCGCGGGCATTTCGCCGCTCGTGCGGCGGACGGCGACGCTGGCGCGCAGGAGGTCCGCGAGCTTCTGCCAGCTTTCCGTGACCGTCCACAGATGCATGGGATCGCGCCCGACGAAATGCACCACCTGCAACGTCCACCATTTTTCGACGGCCAGTTGATTCGCGAAATGCGGTGAGAAAGCACGAAGGAACGCAGTCTGCCAGTTGTAACAACCCGCCAGTTCGTTGATCATCGCCCGTAAGTACTCCCGCCCCTGCTTCAAGCCGAGCAACTCCGTCACGAACAACTGCGCGCTGCACCGAAAAGCCTCCCCTGCGGCGCTGTCAATCTGGTCGGTGCCGGGCCAGCTCAGTTCGGCGAGCGAGAGCGGTGGCTGATTGCGCAAGACGCGGCGCGCGACCTCCAGCGGATCGCGTTGGCGGGCCTGGATGACGGTGGGGCCGAGCATCAACGCACCAAAGCTTTGATTGGGCGGCGCCAAAATGATTTCCACCTCGCGCGAGTTGAGCAATTGCTGGGTGAAGCCCTCGGTGAGCCAGGCCGGGATTTCTGCCACATGGTCGGTGGCCGTGCGATTGGCCATCTCCTGCAACAGCACTTGCACGAGCATGCGCACCAGCCGCGGCCGCTCCATCTGGGGCGGCAGGTCCAGACGGTAGATCCAGTTGTTGCCGAAGCGCTCGGTGGTGTGGGCGATGTCGTGGTCCGGGCCGCGCGCGGGTCGGATGGTGATGTAAATTATTCCCCGCGACTGCGTCGTAACACCCAAATCTGCGTAAAGCGCCTGTTTGAGACGCTCACAGGTAACGGCGAGGAACGAAGATTCCAAGGCCAAGAGATTCTGATTTGTTCGCGCCGGACCGGGGGTTGCGCCAGGTCCGGTCGCCGGCCGGGCGTCGCTGACCAGGAATTGTCCCGTCACACTGCGCACGGGCCGGTTGGCGGGCAAACCGGTCTGCGCCGGCATCGTCTGACTGGCGGCGACGAGCAGGACGATGACGACAACGAATTTCATGCGACGGACCGCCTCCGGCCCGCGTCAGGTTTTCGCGCCGGCGGCCTTGGTGGGTTTGGACTCCGGCTTGGCAGCGGGCTTGGCGGGGGCGGACGTTTTGCTGTCGCTGCTGGTCGCGGCGGGCTTGGCGGAGTCGGAATCTTTTTTGGCGGCCTGCTTGTAACCTTCGCTGCGGTAATCGGTGATGTAGAATCCGCTGCCTTTGAAGATCAGCCCGCCCCCGGTGCTGATTTTACGCTTCACGCGGCCGCGCGCCCATTTCTTTTCCGCGCAAACTTCCTTGAGACAGGTCGTCAAGGCCGGGTCCGCCATGGGTTGGATCTTTTCAAATTCGTGTCCGCATTTCGCGCAGACGTATTCATAGGTCGGCATATAGAACGATGTTAATAGGCGGGCCGGGCGGAAACGTCAAGCGGTTGCGGTTCCGGGTTTTTCACTTCGGGCCGCGTTTCTTCTTCGGATGGCCTTTGATGTCGCGCAATAAAAACTGCGCGAGCCGCCGCAGCCGGGTCTCCACGTCCAGGGCTTCCAAAATTGCCTGCCGATCTTCCCCGCCCGCCAGCACGGCGCACGACACCAGGTCTGCCGCCTGCTCCGGGTCGGTGATGGAATCCAGATAACCGATGACTTCCTTCGCGGAAAACGCGGGCGGCGACTGGCCGGGCGGGCCGGGTTGTTGGTGCGACACGAGCGGGAAGGGAAACGGCATGCCGAGCTGCACGCGTTCCTTCAGCAGTTCCCGCACGGTGACGAGCAGCGCGTCGGCCGTGGTGGTGTCGCATGGGGGCGTGGGCAATGGGGTGATGCGATGGATGCGATAAGGCCGGTAGCGCACGGCCTTCCCCAGCTTCACGCGGGTCAAGCCTTGCAGGATCAGATGCGACGTGCCGTCCTTGTGGGCGACCGAGACCCGGATCAGGCCGAGGCCGGCGACTTCCGTCGGTGTTTCGCGCGGGCTGCCGGGCCGCCGCATGGCGACGGAGAGCAGGCGGTTGGAGTGGAGCGCGTCAGCGAGCATCTGCCGGTAGCGCGACTCGAAGATGTACAGCGGCAGCAACGCCTGGGGGAACAAGGTGGCGTTGGGCAGCGTCATCACGGGCACTTCACTCGGCAAATCCATGGGGACAATTTAGGAAACAGGCGCACGGGCGCAAGCCTGCAGCAGCGTCCCGTTCGGGTTGAACGCCCCGGTCGCTTGGTCGGTGACGAAGGGGTTTAACCCTGCTTCTCCAACACAAAGCTGCCCCGCGCCGCCCGTCGAGGCCGTTGTCGTCGAAGCAACGCACCGCCACCACCTCAATATCGGCCATCGTCAGGCTTTGCGATCGGAGAAAATATCAGCCCGCATGAACCGGCCGACCGCAATAATGCTTCGTGCTTGCGCGCCCCCGCCTGCGCCCGCAAACATTCCGCGTGGAAAGTAAGAACCTGCTTTGGCGAATGTTGGGGCGTGTCAACGCCGTCCCGCGTGGATTGATGAATGCGTTCTGGCTCGCTGAAGCCCGGCTCCGTGGATTTGAGTTGGGGGACCGCATCATTCTCAACAGCCGCCCCTGCCTCCAGCGCCATCCCGGGTCGCGCATTGCCCTGGCCGATGGCGTTTGCCTCAACAGTTCACTCCGCAGCAATCCCCTCGGCTGCCCCCAGCCGGTGGTGTTGCGCACCCTGCGGCCCGGCGCAGAAATCATTCTGGGTCGCGGGGTGGGCCTGAGCGGTAACTCCGTGTGCGCCGCCCTGCGGATTCACATCGGCGAGGGAACGTTTGTGGGTGCCGGGGCCATGATCTTCGATAACGATTTTCACTCTCCGATCGGCGAATGGACGTGGGGCGATGCCGCGCCGGACAATCCCAAGCCGATCATCATCGGTCGCGGGGTCTTCATCGGGGCCCGGGCCATGATTCTCAAGGGGGTGACGATCGGCGACCGTGCCATCGTGGGCGCGGGGGCGGTAGTGACCAAGGACGTTCCCGCCCACCAGTTGGTCGCCGGCAACCCCGCCCGCGTCATCCCCTTGGTTGACGCGTAGAGTTCCGCAAAACGAACCGTTGGCAAAGACGTTTTCACCCTCGTCCCCGGTTGCCGCTTCAACCGCCGCCGCCGGATCGTCCCCACCGATTCTTTTGCAAGGTCGTGAGCGTTCATATTCGGCTACCGGGCAGCTCCATTTCGCCGCCCGCAACCGCAGGAGCCGGTTTCGCGCTGAACCGGTCCTGGGCGCGCTCCCAATGCCCGCGGCGTGGCAGCTCACCGCTTCCTCGCTTCGGCGAAGAGGGAGCCGGGCTTGTAGGGCCGGCCATCCGCTTCGGTGTCGAGGTGGTCGCCCGCAAATCCTGGGATCTGGGATTCGGACGCCGACAGAAAGGCAACCTGATCGAAGCCGCAACGTTGCAGCAACTCCGAAAGACTGTACCGGTCATACATCCACTTGTGCTTCTCCCCGATGCGCGTGTCATCAATCAGCGTTGAACGCAGGCCCGGCGGCAGGAGGCGTTTCACCAAACCAACATACGCATAAACCAGCTTGGTGCGGAGCTTGTTCCAGCTGAGGGATCGGAGGCGGCCACCCCGCGTCGCAGAGCCGGACGAAGTCCAAGGGATGGTGTCGGTGCGGGACCGGACGTAGGCAATCATTTCCTGGTCGTTGGTCGCCATGAGCTTGTGCCGGAATGGACTGATCAACCCGGCGGCCTGGGTGCGGGTCAGTTGGTCCAGCAATTCGAGGATAATCCACTCGTAACGCCGCCGCGCCGCTTCCGAGGTCTTGACTTCATCGAGAAGGCGCACGTATTCCCGGCAGGCGATCTCCAAGTCCGGAAGCACCGTCCGCAGGATTCCCCCCGGTTTCAGCACCCGATGACACTCCCGGAGCAAGGCTTCCGCGGTCGCCGGGGCAAAATGCTCCAGCACATGACTGCTATAAACCACATCGAACGCCCCATCAGCAAATGGCAGGCGCCGCAGCAGATTCACGCGTTTCACCTCGGGGTGCTCCGAGTGAAAATCAATATTCACCCAGCCTTGGGCGTAGCGGTGGCCACAGCCGAAATTCAACTTGTTCACGCCGCCAGCATGACAAGCGATCTGGCGTTTGTCCATCGGCGGCGTTGGCGGCGGGCATCGGCGGGACCCTCCGTTCCGGAAACCCCGCCTTCACCGCGGCCGCCAAATAACCTTTACTCCGGTTTGGTCACTCACCATTTTGTCTGCGCCCTTTGCGAAAACGACTTCGAGACCTCACTGTGTTGAAACAACCGTTAACCGTCGCCTGGCTTTCCGATTTTCCAATTGAATGGCTGCCGGATATTCCCGAAACCGTGCGGGCCCTGCCCCGGCGGCATCCGGCGACCTGGCAAATGGTATTGCTGGCCGAATGGGAAAAGAACCCGGCCATCCGGACCCACGTCATTGTGCTGCGCGGCCCGATCGCACGGGACTTTACCTTCGAGCGCAACGGCACGGTATTTCACGTCTTGAAAGCGACGGGCAGAATGCGGTTGGCGACGTTCTTCTGGCTGGACACGCTGCTGATCCGACGTGTGTGCCGCCGGATTCAGCCGGATTTGATTCACGCCTGGGGCAGCGAGAAGGGCGCGGCGCTGATCGCCTCGCGGTTGCCCTGGCCGTATGTGATGACGATTCAAGGTTTGTTCGCCTGGTACAAACAGCGAATCAAACTGCCCCCCTATGATCGGTTTGTTGAAATCGTCGAGCGGATCAGCCTCAAGCGGGCGCGGGTGGTGACCACGGAGTCAAACTTCGCCGTCCAGTTCTTAGCCGAGAATTTCCCCGGCCGGAAAATCCACCAGGCCGAGCATGCGCCGAACGTTGCGTTTCGCCAGGTAGTGCGCCGGCCTCAAACCGCGCCGATCCAGTTCCTGAGCGTGGGTGGCTTGGGGCATCGCAAAGGCACGGACATGCTTTTCGCGGCGCTGGAACGGCTGGGTGCCGAAATGGATTTCCGCCTCAAGGTCATTTCGGGACCATCGCCGGAATACATCGAATCGCTGCGCGGTTCGGTTTCGGTGCAAACCGGGGAGCGCGTCGAGTTCAAACATCACTTGCTGCCGCATGAAGTCGCGGCCGAACTGGAGACGCCGACGATGTTACTGATGCCAACGCGCGCGGATACGAGTCCGAATGCCGTGAAGGAGGCCGTCGTCGCCGGCGTGCCGGTCGTGGCGTCGGCGGTCGGCGGGATTCCCGACTACGTGATCCCCGGAAAAAACGGGGTGTTGTTTCCACCGGGGGATTTGGAGGCGTTCATCCAAGCCATCCGTTCCGCTTGCGCCCATCCGTTGTTTGGCAAAGGGCTGGTTGATCCGGCGACGCTCGCCCACGAGCGGGAGTATCTTTCCCCGGAGTTGATGGCCAGGAAATTTCTCGCCGCCTACGAAGCCGCGCTGGCGATCCCGCGCTGAACTGGTCGAATCACTACGGCGCGGCGTCCGGCGGCGGCGCGACGTCGAGATCAATCAAGATTTCCCGTGGTTCGGCGCCATTGCTCGGGCCGACGATGCCGCGATTCTCCAGTTCATCCATGATGCGCGCCGCGCGGCCATAGCCGAGCCGCAAGCGCCGTTGCAGCAGCGACACGCTCGCCTTCTGCTCGCTGCGGATCACTTCGATGCACTGCTGGATGATCTCCTCGTCCTCATCAATGCCGCTTTCGTCGCCGTAGCTGGGCGTGGGTTTGGAAAGCTGCTGATGAATTTCCATTTCGTAACTCGGTTTCGCCTGCTTCGCGATGAAGTCCACCACGCTCTGGATCTCATGGTCGGTCACGAGCGCGCCCTGGATACGAATCAACTTTGCCGAGCCGGGCGGCAGATACAACATGTCGCCCTTGCCCAGCAATTTGTCCGCGCCCATCGCGTCGAGAATCGTGCGCGAATCCACCTTGGCCGCGACTTGAAACGCGATGCGCGCCGGGATGTTCGCCTTGATGACGCCGGTGATGACGTCCACGCTCGGCCGCTGGGTGGCCACAATGCAATGGATGCCCGCCGCCCGCGCCATTTGCGTGATGCGGGCGATCGCCATTTCCACATCCGCCGGCGCGACCAACATGAGGTCGGCCAGCTCATCAATGATGACGACGATGTAACTGAGCTTCTCGGGAATGACGATGTCCTCCTCGCGCGGCACCACAATTTCCTCGTCCACCTCCACGGCGAAACCTTCCGCGCCCGGCTCGACTTTTTCCTTCTTCACCTTGAGCGGCAACTCCAGTTCCGCCGGCGGCAACGGCTTGTTTTTCGGGCGCGAGTTGAACGTGGCGATGTTGCGCACCCCGACGCGCGCAAAAATCTGATACCGTTTTTCCATCTCGTTCACCACCCAGCGCAGCGCGAGGATGACCTTCTTGGGATCGGTCACCACGGGCACCACCAGGTGCGGCAGGGCGTTGTATTGCTGCAGCTCGACAACCTTGGGATCAATCATCACAAACCGCAGTTGATCCGGCGAGAAGCGGTAGAGCAGCGAGGCGATGATGGAGTTGATGCAAACCGATTTGCCGGAACCGGTGCTGCCCGCGATCATGCAGTGCGGCATCTCGGCGAGGTCGGCGATGATCGGATGCCCGTAAACATCCTTGCCGAGGGCGATGGGAATCCGCGCCTTCGTGTTGCGCCACTCGTCAGACTCGAACAGGTCGCGCATGATGACCTTGGTCTTGACCGAGTTCGGCACCTCAACGCCCACGGAGCTTTTGCCGGGCACCGGTGCGAGGATGTTGATGCGCTCGGCCTTGAGCGCGGCGGCGATGTTGTTGGACAGCGCGCTGATTTTTTCCAGCTTCACGCCCGGCGCGGGATGCAACTCGTAGCGCGTGATCGTCGGGCCTTTGGTGATGTCGCCCAACTCCACCGGGATGTCGAATTGCGCGAGCGTCTGCTGCATGAGCCGGGCGTTGGCGAGCAGTTCCTCCCGCGACTCCGTGGGCTTCGCCGTCATGTCGGGCAACTGGAGAAAATCTATCGAGGGCAACTGGTAATTCCCGATGATCGGCGTGGACGCAACGGTGATGGGCTTCTTTGACTTCAGCCTGGGCCGCGTTGGGGGGAGGCCGGTAATGTTGACCTGTGCGTCGGATGATTTCTTTTCCGCATCCGGCGTGGACTCGCCCTTTGCGTCGTTGTCGGATTTCTTTTCTTCCGCGTTCGCGGACGCTTCGGACGCTCCGCCCAAAATATCCGCCGGCGAGGCCGCGCCGAATTCGCGGGGCGAAATGACGATGACTTCATCTGCCGGTTCGATTTCCTTCACGGGCTCCACCGCCGGCCGCTTGCTGCTCTTCGCCTTCGCTTGCGGCACGCTCAAGTCGCGCACGTTCGGTTCCGGGACGGGTTTCAAATCCTGGCCGAGGCCGGAGCGGGTGACGGCCGCGACTTCCTGTTCAAGTTCCTTCTTTTTCTTTTCCAACTCCCGCGCCTTTCGCTCCAGCGCGGCTTCTTGCGGGTCGGCCTTTTGCTTTTCCACCGGCTCCGCTTCCCCGTCAAACCGCGCCCGCAGCCATTCGCCGAGCCGGAAATTCGTCAGGAACAAAATGCCAATCAAGCTCAGCGTCGCATAAACGATGATCGCGCCGATCTTGCCGAGCATCCAGAAGCCGTATTCAAACGTCAGAAAACCCAACCACCCGCCCGCGCTGTGGGCGCCGAGCCGCACCCGGAGTTGGCCGGTAAGACCCGCGTCTTCCATGATGTGCAGCAACCCCGTCAGCGACAGCAACAACACCCCCGCCCACAGCAGACTCCACCGGGAGTGTTCGCGCAGATAGCCGAGGAAGTTGAACAGATACCCCACGCCGAACGCGGCGAAAAGCACCGGCAACAAATAGGCCGTCACGCCGAACATCAGAAAAAAACCCCAGGCAAAATGCGCGCCGAGCCGGCCGATCCAATTATGCGGCGGCTGGTTTGGCGGAGCGTTGTTAAAGGGAATGTCGTGGTGGTCAAACGACAACTGCGCCACCACCAACAACAACGCCGCCGCCAGCAACGCGAGGCCGATGAAGTCTGCCCAACCGTGATGTGATTCTGATGAACCTTTCCGAGACATGGCGGCAGAGTAACAGTCCAACACGCGAAGTTCAAAGTTGAAAAAACCAGAGCGCCAAGGCGAGTCCCACCCCGGCGCGGATCAAAAACCGCTCGGAGCCGGTTTGAAAACCCTTCTTTCTGTTTCGTTCTCGTTCTCGTCCTCGTCCTCGATCTTGGGCTGGCTTCGAGGACGAGGACGAGAACGAGAACGAGGAGGACTTGCCGTTGCGACACTTTTCAAACCGGCGCTTACGAGCGGATCACGTTTTGCACCGCTTCCAGCACCGCCGCCACCGCCCGATCACTGCCGATGCCGTTCAGGCAGCGGAAATCAATCGGACACTCGCGGAGAAAACACGGTGAGCACGGCGCATCGGATTTCAACAGGCGATGGCGCGGGTCGCCCGGCAACCCCGGCCCGGTCAGTTCCGGCGACGTGCTGCCGAACGGCACCACCACCGGCGTACCGAGCGCGGCCGCGACGTGCATCGGGCCGGTGTCGTTGGTGAGCAGCACCCGGCAAAGTTTCAGCAGCGCCATCAATTCACGCAGGGAAGTCTGGCCGGCGAGGTTATGAAGCGCGGAGTGCGGAGTGTGGAGCGCGGAATAAATATCACTGGCGACCGCCTGATCACTTTTGCCGCCGAAGATCAACCACCCACAGTTGGTGCGTTCCTGAATTTCGCGCGCGGCAGCGACGAATCGTTCGGCGGGCCAGCGTTTTGCCGGGCCGTATTCCGCGCCAGGGTTCAAACCGAAGAACGGTCGCGCAGTCTTCAGCGATTCGAGCAGTCTGAACTTTTGTTTCGCGGCCTCCACTTCCTCCGGGGGGACGACTAGGGACGGCGGCGTGGGTTCACTGCTTGCGCCCAGGGCGGCGACGAGATGGAGATATTCATAAAGCTGGTGGGCAGCGGTTGGCGGTTTGAACCCTCCAGTGACTATCCGAGGAACATCTATCAACCGGCGAATCTCGCGAACCGTTGGCTTCCTCATTTGAACATGGCCCGGTCGCGTCGGGACTGCTCGCGTGAGAAACCAATTCCGCCACGCACGCGCGTAGCCGATGCGTTGTGGAACGTGCCCCAGCCAGGTTTCCATCGCCGAGCGCGGCGAGTTGGGCAACACGAGCGCGAGATCAAATTTGCCGGCGCGTAATTTGTGGCCCACGGAAAACAACCCTTCGCCCGCTTCGAATCCGATCACTTCGTCCACCGCCGGGTGCTGCCGCCACAGGTCGCGCAACTTCGCCGGCGAGAGCAGCGTGATGTGCGCGGCGCGATATTTCTCGCGCAACCGGATGAGCGCGGGCGTGGTCATCACCGCGTCGCCCAGCCAGTTCACGCCGCGCACCAGAATCCGGCGGGGGGTTGGATGAAAGCTCACGGCCATGGCGCGGGGGCGGCGTCAGCGGAAACAAATCTTCCGCACGCAATCGCGGAAGTCGTCGGCCCCGCTGACAATTTTGATTTCCACGCGCATGAACAGGATTGGCAGGTCGCGGCGATCCAGTTTCGGGAAGCGCACCGCGTCCTTCTGCGTGGTGATGATGAGTTCCGCCTGGCGCTTTTTGCCGCGATTGATGGCGTTGAGGATTTCCTGCTGGCTGAAGCGGTGATGGTCGGCGAAGCGCTTGGCATAGACCAGTTCCGCGCCCAGTTTTACGAGGCTTTGCTCGAAGCTCTCCGGCTGCGCGATGCCGCTAAACGAGCCGACCTTGCGGCCTTTGATGAAGTCGAGCGATTGGCGTTCCCCGGTGAAAACATCCTGGAGATACATCGGGTGATGCACACACTCGATGATGGCGGCGGTGGGATTGAGCGTCGCGATCCGGCGGCGCAAGTCCCCGGTCTGGCCGTCGCTCTTGGTGATGAAGATCGTGTGCGCCCGGGCCAGGTGCGACGGCGGTTCGCGCAACGTGCCGCGGGGCAGCAGGTGCTCATTGCCGAAGGGCTGCTGGCGGTCAATCAGGACCACGTCGTGCCGCCGGCCGCGCAAATCCCAGTACTGGAAACCATCATCGAGCAACAGCGTGTCGCAGCCGAATTTCTCAATCGCGTAGCGCCCGCTCTTCACGCGGTCTTTGTCCACGAGGATGACCACGTCCTTCAAATTCGACGCCAGCATGTGCGGTTCATCGCCGGCCATTTCGGAATCGAGCAGGAGCGATTTGCCGTCCGACACAATGCGCGGCGGCGTCGTGTCCTCGCGGAACAGGAGTTTATTCTTCAACCATTCATGCACCGGCGGCGGCTTGGAACGATAGCCGCGCGACAGGATGGCCACGTTGCGACCGGCATCACGCAGTTCGCGCGCGAATTTCTCAACGACGGGCGTTTTGCCCGTGCCGCCGACGGTCAGATTGCCAATGGCGATGACCTGCACGCCGAGCGTGGCGTCGCGGAGGATGCGGGCGTTGTAAAGAAATCGGCGAAGTTTTACCGCCACGGCAAACAGCTTCGACGCGCCGAATAATAAACCCCGGACGGTGCCCGCGCGGGCACCGCGGCGTTCGTCGAAGATGACTTCGAGGACGAACGTTTCGAGATTTTCCACCCAGACCCGGAATGTTTCGCGCATCTGCGCTTATGTTGCCTAGGGCAGGCGGGCAGGGCAAGGATGCGGCGGGGAGCGTAGCGGCGGGCGTCTCGCCTGCCGTAGAGCCGGCGCGTCCCGCCCGGCGGAAAATGCGTGAACGGAGCGAGCTCCCACAAGTTTTCGCAGGTTGTGGGTGAGTTCGGGCGTCCAGTCCGGGCGGCAAGATGCCGCCCTCTACGTCCGGCGGGACGCCCGCCGCTACCTTCGCTGCCAATCGCACCCGGAATTGCCGCTTTGCTCCCGCAACCCTTCGGGCTAGGCTTTGGGCGTGAATCTGGCCAATAAACTTTTGCATACGCGCTATCGCGTGAATGATCTCGAACGCACGGTCAAGTTCTACCGTGAAGTCCTCGGTTTGGAGGAACTGCGCCGGCACAAGTCACCGCGCGGCTCGGAACTCGCCTTCCTTAAAGCGCCGGAGAGCGAGGAACTGATCGAGATTTGCTATTTTCCCGGCAGCGATTCGGTGCAGGTGCAGCCTGATCTCACGCATCTGGCGTTCGAGGTGGACAGCCTCGAAGCTTTTGGCCAACACCTCGCGAAACTCGGCCTCAAGTATTCCGACGGCCCGACGACCACCTCCACCGGCACGGTCTTCGCCTTCATTGATGCGCCGGAGGGTTACGAGATTGAGCTGATTCAAAAGTCCAGCGCCGGGTCGAGTTAGGTTTCGGCGGATCGGCAATGAATGATTTTCCGCGCGCGCCAGTTTGAATTCCGCTTCCCGCGCCCGGCTTTGGTCATGGGCGTGGTGAACGTCACGCCGGATTCATTTTCGGACGGCGGCGAGTTTCTCGAGGCGGACCAGGCCGTGGCGCACGCCCTCAAGCTGGTCGAGCAAGGCGCGGAGTTGCTCGACATCGGTGGCGAATCCACGCGGCCCGGCGCGACCCCGGTGAGCGAGGCGGAGGAATTGCGGCGCGTCCTTCCCGTCATCGAGCAATTGGCCGGGCGCACCAAAGTTCCGCTCTCGATTGACACGATGAAGCCCGCCGTGGCGCGGGCGGCGCTGGCAGCGGGCGCCAGCATGGTCAACGACGTGGCGGCGAATCGCGCCGACGATGCCATGGGGCGCGTCGTGGCCGAAACCGGGGCGGGTTACATCGCCATGCACATGCAAGGCCAGCCCCGGACGATGCAGGCGAATCCGGTTTATGCCGACGTCGTTCGCGCGGTGGAAGATTTTTTCCGTGAGCGAATGCGAAGATTGAACACCGGCGGCGTCACGGCTGACCAAGTGGTGTTCGACGTGGGGATCGGCTTCGGCAAGACGTTGGAACATAATTTGCAGTTGCTCGCGGCGCTGGGGAGTTTTACAAAGCTGGAGCGCCCGTTGCTGCTCGGCGTGTCGCGCAAATCGTTCATCGGTCAACTGGTCCCGCGTAGAGCGGCGTGGCCGTCGAGCGGGTCCGCGTCCACCTCACCGCGACGCGGCTTTACGCCGGCGGCAGCGGCGGAACGGTTGCCGGGTTCGCTGGCGTGCGCGTGTCTCGCGGTGGAAGCGGGCGTGCAAATTATCCGGACACATGACGTGGCGGAAACCGTGCAAGCGGTGCGGATGACGGAAGCCATCCTGACCCAAAAAAAATTGTGAATTGGAATTACATCCTCAGCCTCTGGCGGCCGGCGCTGGAAATTCTCATCCTCGCGCTGGGAATTTACTACGCGTCGCGCTTTGTGCGCGGCACGCGCGGCTGGCCGGTGGTGATCGGTTTCGCCGTTTTACTGCTGGCCTTGACGACGGTGACGAAGTTGCTCGATTTGACAGTGCTCCGCTTGTTGCTGGGCAGCGCGTCGGTCCTTATCGCCGTGGGGGCGGTGGTCATTTTTCAGCCCGAACTGCGCCGCATGTTGGGCGAGCTGGGCAACCTGCCGTTGTTCGTCACGACCCATGAACAGCGCGAAAACATCGAGGTCATCATCCAAACCGTCGAACGCCTCGCCGACGTGAAGATTGGCGCGCTGATCGCCATCGAGCAATCCATCCAGTTGCAGGAAGCCGTCGAGTCCGGGATCGTGGTGGATTGCGAGGCCACCCCGGAAATGCTCGAAACGATTTTCTTCCCGAACAATGCCATTCATGACGGCGGCGTCATCATCAAGGGCGACCGCATCACGCACGCCGCCTGCATCTTTCCCCTCACGCAACAGCCGGACTTGAATACCTCCCTCGGCACGCGCCACCGCGCGGCGATTGGGCTGAGCGAGGAAACGGACGCGCTGATTGTGGTGGTTTCCGAGGAGACGGGCGCGATTTCGCACGTGTACAAAGGCCAGATGGTGCGCGGGGTGACGATCGAAGCCTTGCGCGCGTTCTTGATCTCGGTCCTCGTCCCGCCGGCCAAGGCCCGCAGTCTCGTTGAGTGGCTGCGGTCCCGCATGGCCGAGCGGCCCCGGCCCGGCCCCGCAGTCATCACCAAAAACGAATCCCGCCCGTTGCCAAACGGAGGCGGCAAGTAATCATGCTGCGCGAATTCATCGTCAAAGATTTCGGCTGGAAGCTGTTGTCCCTCGCGCTCGCGGTCGCGATCTGGCTGAACTTTAGCAGCGAAAGCACTACCCAAACCGACGAACGCACCTTCACGCATCTCCCGGCCCAAATCGTCTCCGGCACCACCGACGTGCGGACATTCAGGGTCAATCCCGACGCGGTGCAAGTGACCGTCAAAGGCCGGCCCGACCTCGTCCGGGCGCTGAAGGAGCGGGAAATCCACGTTTATGTGGACGGCAGCACTGCCGACCCGACCCGGAATTTTAGGCAACGCGTGGAGGTCTCGACGCCGACCCGCATCACCATCGTCAAAGTCGAGCCTGCCGAGGTGGAAGTGCTCGTGCCGCCCCGCCCGGCCACCACCGCTCCCCCTTCCAAACCATGAGCCAGCCCAAGAAGATTTTCGGCACCGACGGCGTGCGCGGCATCGCCAACATCGAACCCGTCACGGCGGAAACGGCCTTGAAACTGGGTCGCGCCGCCGGCCACGTTTTCAAAAACCTTGAAAGCCAGGCGCGCGGGCAGGGCCGCCACAAAATCGTCATCGGCAAGGACACGCGGCTTTCCGGCTACATGCTGGAGAACGCGCTCTCCTCCGGCATCCTTTCGATGGGCGTGGATGTATTGTTCATCGGCCCGCTGCCCACGCCCGGCGTCGCCTACGTCACGCGCAGTCTGCGGGCGGATGCCGGGATCGTCATCACCGCCTCGCACAATCCTTACGCCGACAACGGCATCAAGTTTTTTCGCGCCGACGGCTACAAACTCGACGACAAGATTGAAGCGAACATCGAAGATCTCGTATTCAGCGGCGAGATTGAGAACATCCGTCCCACCGCCGAGGAAATCGGCAAGGCCGTGCGGATTGACGACGCGCTCGGACGCTACATCGAATTTGCGAAGGGCAGCTTCCCCCGCGGCATGACGCTCGAAGGCATGCGCATCGTGGTGGATTGCGCGCACGGCGCCGCCTACAAGGCCACGCCCTGTGTGTTGCGCGAACTGGGGGCGGAGGTGTTCGTCTTCGGCAACGAACCCAACGGCAAAAACATCAACCAGGACTGCGGCTCCATGCACCCGCAACACTTTTGCCAGCGTGTGAAGGAGTTCCGCGCCGACCTCGGCCTGGCGCACGACGGCGATGCCGACCGCGTCATTCTGTGCGACGAACACGGCCTGTTGATTGACGGTGACGACATCATGGCCATCGCCGCGCTCGAAATGCTCGCACAAGGCACCCTGGCGGAGCAGACGCTCGTCGCCACGGTCATGAGCAACGCCGGCCTCGACGCCGCCATCCAGGCCGCCGGCGGCAAGGTCATCCGCACCGACGTGGGCGACCGGAACGTGATTGATGAAATGCTCCGCCGCGGGTTCAACTTCGGCGGCGAGCAAAGCGGTCACCTGATTTTCCGCGACCACAGCACCACCGGCGACGGCCTCGTGGCCGCGCTGCAAATGCTCTGCATCATGCGGTCGAGCGGCAAGCCCCTGAGCAAACTGGCGAACTGCTGGACCCGTTTCCCGCAACTCGTCACCAACGTGAAGGTGCGCGAGAAAACGCCGTTCGCCCAACTCGACGGCATCCTCAAGCTCGTGGAACAGGCCGAGGCGGAAGTGAAACCGGACGGCGGTCGCGTGTTGCTGCGCTACTCCGGCACCGAACCGAAAGCTCGGCTGTTGATCGAAGGCCCGAAGCAAGCCGTGCTGGAAAAATGGAGCACCCAGATTTGCGACGCCATCAAGCGGCAGGTTGGAGCCTGAAGAATCACATTTGAGCAGAAGCAGCATGACAAACTACGAAATCACTTACAGCGATCCGGCGCGGGAAGACCTGGATCGGTTGCCTCAGCGTCAGGCTGGGCAAATTGTGAGGAAGATTGGTCGCTTGCGGTCCGGTTTGGTAGGCGACATCAAGCGTTTGCAGAAGCATGACGTTACCTACCGATTGAGGATGGGCGATTATCGTATCTTGTTCGATGTGGTCGGCGAATGTATCATCATCCGCAGAGTCAAAGACAGAAAGGAAGCATATGACTAAAGCTGTATTGGAACGCGTGGACTCCGAGATCAAACGCCGCCGCACCGAAGTGACGCGGCTGCACACGGAATTGGAAGACCTCGAAGACTACCTTGACGTCTTGGCATCCCGTCAGCGTGCGCTTGGCAAACGCACCCACACCCAAGCCGACATGGAAAAGCGTTACCGCGTCGGGAAATGATTCCCAGGCCGCGAACCGGCCGTGCTGGAAAACTGGAGCAAGCAGATTTGCCCGCCGACGCGATCAAGCGGCAGGTTGGGGCGTAAAGCGGTGCAGCTAAAACACGGAGCGGACCTGGTGGTTGCTGTTTGATTTTGCTTCCGGCTTCGCTTTAAGCTCCGCGCGTGCATCCTCTGGAAATCTACCTGGAAGAACTCGCCGCCACCCGTGCATCGGCGGCGGCGACCAAGGAAACTTCCGGTTATCCCGCGCTCGCCAATCTTTTCAATGCGGTCGGCCACCCGCTCAAGCCCAAGGTTCGTTGCCTCATTCAACTCAAGAACAGCGGCGCCGGTTTGCCGGATGGTGGACTATTCACGCCCGAGCAGTTGAAGAAACAAGCCGCGGCGGAAACTTTCAACGACCAGATTCCCTCCCGCGGCGTCATCGAGGTCAAATCCACCCACGACGACATTTCCAGCTTCGCGGACAGCGAACAGGTGAAAGGCTATCTCTCGCGCTATGGGCAGGTATTGCTGACGAATTACCGTGACTTTCTCCTGCTCAAACGCGTGGGCAGCAAGTTTCAAAAGCTCGAAGGCTTTCAACTCGCGAACAACGAAAAGGATTTCTGGATCGCCGCCGCGCACCCGCGCAAAACCGCGACCGAACTGGGCGAACGCCTGACCGAATACCTCAAGCGCGTTCTGCTTCACGCCGCGCCGTTGAACAATCCCAAGGACGTGGCGTTCTTCCTCGCCTCGTATGCCCGCGATGCCCGCTCGCGCGTGGAAGCCACCAAGGATTTGCCACAACTCGCCGCCGTCCGCACTGCGTTGGAAGAAGCGCTCGGCATGAAGTTCGAGGCCGAGAAGGGCGAACACTTCTTTCGCTCCACGCTCGTCCAAACGCTGTTCTACGGCGTCTTCTCCGCGTGGGTTCTCTGGCACAAGGAGAATCCCCAACGGAAAAACGATTTCGATTGGAAGGCCGCCGCGTGGACACTGCATGTGCCGATGATCAAGGCGTTGTTCGATCAAGTCGCCACGCCCACGAAAC
>CAYHFK010000078.1:0-3967 GCA_964355895.1 uncultured Bifidobacterium sp.
TGATTTGCGGGTTGTTACCTTGGACGACCGCATTGGTCAATGGCATTTCAGTCGGATTTCGTGGGCGGCCCCGACCGCGAATGGCTTCGTAGTTGACCGTTGGTGTTGTGCCGGGTTAACTGCCGCCATGAAATTGCCCGTTCCGACGCTGTTGCTCGCGGCAGTGTGGGTCAGTGGTTGCGCGACCAAACACGCCCCGGTTTTCCAGCCGTTAACGGGCGCGTCCACCGGTGTGTCGGCGCATGAAGTCGCCCCGCCCGCCAGCAAAACAAAAACCGAGGACCAACTCATCGTCACGCCGGACGCAACTTTGACGGGCCGGGTGGCGGCTTACAACGAGGCGGGGCGATTTGTCGTGCTGGATTTTCCCATCGGCCACCTGCCCGCGAATGACCAAGCAATGTTTATTTTCCGGCAGGGGCTTAAAGTGGGGGAGGTGAAAGTGACCGGACCGCAGCGGGATCATAACACGGTGGCCGACCTGGTTGCCGGCGAAGCCCGGAAGGACGATGAAGTTCGGGACCGATAGGGCGGTTGGCGAAATAAAGGTGATCAGAGCACGCCGCCCCGTTCGGCCCCTATTTCAACTTCAGGAAGTTCTGCATTATCATCCGTCCGTTTTCCGTGAGGATGCTCTCGGGATGAAACTGCACCCCCCAGATCGGAAATTGTTTGTGCTTCACACCCATGATTTCGCCTTCGTCGGTCTCGGCGGTGATCTCCAAGCACTCGGGGATTGAATCACGCTGGATGACGAGTGAGTGATAACGCGTCGCGGGAAACGGATTGGGCATCCCCGCAAACAAATCCTTTCCGTTGTGCTTAATGGGGGAAGTCTTGCCGTGCATCATGCGGTAATTCACGATGACGTTCGCGCCGAACACGTGGCCGATGCACTGATGGCCGAGGCACACGCCCAATGTTGGAATGTACGCGCTGAACGTGCGGATGATTTCGTTGGCGAGGCCGGCCTCCTTGGGCGAACACGGGCCGGGCGAAATCAGCAGCCGCTCCGGCTTGAGCGCGCGCACCTGTTCCACGGTGATCTGGTCGTTGCGATGCACCTGCAACTCCACCTGCAACTCGCCCAGATACTGGACGAGGTTGTAGGTGAACGAATCGTAGTTGTCTATGACTAGCAACATATCACTTGGCGGGCAGTGTAGCTGATGGGCGATTGGTCAAAAGAATTTTCTCGCCGGGTTGCCAGGGATGTTCGACGCGATCAATTGTCAGCGTGCGCGGCAAGAGTTGGATTTCGTGGCTGAAAATTTCGCAGGTCGCGGTGCCGGGCAGGAAGATGGCGTCGGCAAAAACACATTTGCCGAACGGCAGGTCGAAGGGCGCGGCGCGTCCGTGTTCAAAGGCGACGGTCTGGGGCCGGTTGGTTTGCGCGGGCGCGCCGCTGAAAACGATGGTGATGTTGGTGAGCCGCAGCGCCGGTTGATTCACCACGATGGCGGGAACGCCCGCAACCTCGGTGAAGGTCACCTGCCACGGCCCGTTTTTGTGGCGGCGATGTTCAATCCAATTGAAAACGGCCGCGTAGCCGAGCAGCGTGGCCAGGAAGACGATGAGGATTTGTTTCCAGAGGGCGGGGGAGCTGGTTTTGGTCATGGTCTGGCGCTTGTGGGGCTGGTGAGAAGTTTCCCGTGGCTTGCCGGGCGCAGGCTGGTGGAGCCGACAGGATTCGAACCTGCGACCTTCTCATTGCGAACGAGACGCTCTACCAACTGAGCTACGACCCCATCCACCATGCCCGACACCGTTATTTTTGGCAGAAAGATTTTCCCGGCGCAATAACAGATTGAAATCGCGTCCGCGCTTTTCGCCAGAGAGGATTGCCAAGGAAAACATTTCCCTCCAAGATGCGGTCGCAATTTGGCGGTTGGATTACGCAAAGTGGCGCTGTTTGCCTCGGCCCATCCCAAATAGTTTTTGCGACCGGTGATCCGACCGGCCAATTGCACCCAATATGAACTGTCTGACATCCAGAGCGTCGCGACTCCGGCATAATTTGTCGGGAGCGTTGCCGCTTTGTCCGCAGAAATGACCCCAACCCCAAATAAACGATCCATGAAACCGGCCTTTCCAAAAATCTCAAAAATTGCCTACGAAGGCAAAGACTCCCGAAACCCGCTCGCGTTCAAACATTACAACCCGGGCGAAATTGTCGAAGGCAAAACCATGCGCGAGCATTTGCGGTTCGCCGTGGTTTACTGGCACACCTTCCGCGGCACGGGCAGCGATCCGTTCGGCGCGGGCACGATGCAGCGTCCGTGGGACGACGGCTCGAATTCCGTGGCCAACGCCCAGAAGCGGGCCCGCGTCGCGTTCGAGTTCATCGAGAAACTCGGCGCCCCGTTCTATTGTTGGCATGACCGGGATGTCGCACCGGAAGGTAAAACCCTCGCCGAGTCGAACAAGAACTTCGACGCTGTGGCCAGGGTGCTCAAAGCGGAACAGAAACGCACCGGGATCAAATTGCTCTGGGGCACGGCTAATTTATTTTCCAATCCGCGCTTCATGCACGGCGCCGGCACGAGTTGCAATGCGGACGTGTTCGCCTTTGCCGCCGCGCAAATCAAGAAGGCGCTGGAGGTCACGCACGATCTTGGCGGCGCCGGTTATACGTTCTGGGGCGGGCGCGAAGGCTACATGACGCTGCTGAACACGGACATGAAACGGGAGCTGGATCACCTCGCCAAACTTCTGCACCTGGCCGTGGATTACAAAAAGCAGATTGGCTTCCGAGGCCAGTTCTACATCGAGCCAAAACCGAAGGAACCGACGAAGCATCAGTACGATTCCGATGCCGCCGCGTGCCTGAACTTTTTGCGCGAATACGATTTGCTGCCGCACTTCAAACTCAACCTCGAGACGAATCACGCCACGCTGGCGGGTCATACGATGCAGCATGAATTGGAAGTGGCCGGGGCGGCTGGGGCGCTCGGTTCGATTGACGCCAATACCGGGGATGAATTGCTCGGTTGGGACACGGATCAATTCCCGACGAGCATTTATCTCACGACGCATACGATGCTCGCCATCTTGAAATACGGCGGCCTGACCACCGGCGGGGTGAACTTCGATGCGAAGGTTCGCCGCGAAAGTTTCGAGCCGGTGGATTTGTTTCACGCCCACATCGGCGGCATGGACGCCTTCGCGCGCGGATTGAAAATCGCCGCCGCCATCCGCCAGGACGGGCGGCTCGCGGAGTTTGTGAAGCAACGCTATGCCTCTTGGGACAGCGGCATCGGCGCGAAGATTGAGAAGGGCCGGACCAGCTTCAAGGAACTCGAAGCCTACATGCTCAAGCAGGGCGAAGTGACGCCGAATGTCAGTGGTCGCCAGGAGTTCCTGGAAAATCTCATCAACGAATATCTCTGACCTTCTCTTAACTATGAGCGCCAAATACACCATCGGTCTCGACTACGGCACGAACTCGGTTCGTGCCCTGATCGTCAACACGGCCAACGGCGCGGAAGTCGCCGGCGCCGTCTGGACTTACACCCACGGCACCCAGGGCGTGATCCTGTCCCGCGACCCGAATCTCGCGCGGCAACATCCCGCCGATTACGTGACCGGCGCGGAGATCACGATCAAGCAAGCTCTCGCCGCCGCGAAAAAATCGGTGCGCGGCTTCCGCGCCGACCAGGTCGTCGGCATCGGCGTGGACACGACCGGCAGCACGCCCTTGCCGGTGGACGCGAACGGTCAACCGCTCGCGTTCCAGAATAAATTCACGAGCCATCCCGCCGCCATGGCGTGGCTGTGGAAAGATCACACGGGCGTCAACGAAGCCGCCGAGATCACCGCGCTCGCGAAAAAGCTGCGCCCCCAGTTTCTCGCCAAGTGCGGCGGCACTTATTCGAGTGAATGGTTTTGGAGCAAGATTCTCCATTGCCTTCGCACCGCGCCGGAAGTGTTCAACGCCGCCCATTCATGGGTCGAATTCGCCGACTAC
>CAYHFK010000078.1:4067-5147 GCA_964355895.1 uncultured Bifidobacterium sp.
CACCGCGCCGGAAGTGTTCAACGCCGCCCATTCATGGGTCGAATTCGCCGACTACGTTCCGGCTGCGCTGACGGGCACGGAGCATCCGGACAAATTCATCGCAGGTGTTTGCACGGCGGGGCACAAGGCGATGTGGAATGCCAAGTGGGATGGCTATCCTGACGCGCCGTTTCTGGCCAGGCTGAATCCCAAGCTCGGCCAGCTCCGTGCGCGGCTCACGCCGCGGGTGCATTCGATTGACCGCGCGGTTGGGGGACTTACGGCGGCGTGGGCCAAGAAGACCGGTTTGCCCGCCGGTATCCCGGTCGCGGTCGGCGCGCTCGACGCCCATCTGGGCGCCGTCGGCTCCGGGGTGGCGCCGGGAACGCTCGTGAAAATCATTGGCACGAGCGCGTGCGACATCGCGATTTCGCCCAACACCAAAACGCTGGCGGATGTGCCCGGCCTGTGCGGCATCGTGGACGGCAGTGTGTTGCCCGGAAACTTAGGTCTCGAAGCCGGGCAGTCGGCAGTGGGCGACATTTTTAATTGGTTCGTAAATTACATCCAACCCGGCGGCGCGGCCGGCACGCATGAGGCGCTCACGGCGGACGCCGCCCGGTTGTCGCCCGGCGAGTCGGGCTTGCTGGCGCTCGATTGGAACAACGGCAACCGCACCATCCTCGTGGACCAGCGGCTCACGGGATTGCTCCTCGGTCAGACGCTGTACACGACGCCGGCGGAAATTTACCGCGCGCTCATCGAAGCGACGGCGTTCGGCGCGCTGACGATCATCAATCGCTTCGAGGAATACGGCGTGAAGATTTCGTCGGTCGTCAACTGCGGCGGCATCGCGGAGAAAAACCCGGTCGTTATGCAAATCTACGCCGACGTCACGGGTCGCCCGATGAAAGTCTCGCGCTCGGCTCAGACCTGCGCTCTCGGAGCGGCAATCGCGGGCGCCGTCGTGGCTGGCGCGCACAAGGATTACGCCACGGCGCAGAAGCGGATGACTGGCCTCAAGCCGCGCGTGTTCAAGCCGAACGCCAAAGCGCATGCGACTTACAAACAACTCTATCGTCTCTACCGCAAACTCCACGA
>CAYHFK010000078.1:5247-16643 GCA_964355895.1 uncultured Bifidobacterium sp.
CGCCGCTCTGGCTGGACTGGGCGCCCTGTGCCTGATAGGTTGCGCCACGATGCCAGAAGCTAAACGCACCATCTCGCAAGCGCCGTTTGGGCAGACCCCCGAGGGCACGGCGGTTCAACTTTACACGCTCCGCAACTCCCGGGGATCGGAGGCCCAAATCTGCACCTATGGCGGCATTGTTACGTCGCTCAAGGTGGCGGACAAGCACGGCAAGTTCAGCGATGTTGTTCTCGGCTACGACCATCTCGACGGTTACATCAAGAAGAGTCCCCACTTCGGTTGTCTCGTGGGGCGTTACGGAAATCGCATCGCGCAGGGGAAGTTCACCTTGAACGGCAAGGAATACACCCTCGCGGTGAACAACGGACCCAACTCTTTGCACGGCGGCGTGAAGGGTTTTGACAAAGTCGTTTGGCAGGCCAAGGTCGTGGTCCGTCCGACCGGGCCCGCGCTGGAACTGACGTACACGAGCAAGGACGGCGAGGAAGGTTTTCCGGGTAATCTTAAAGTCGCGGCGACCTACAGCCTGACCGAAGACAATGGGCTGCGGTTGGATTTCACGGCCACCACCGATGCCGACACCGTTTGTAACCTCACGCATCACTCGTATTTCAACTTCGCCGGCAAAGGCGACGTCCTCGGCCATGTCGTCACGATCAACGCCGACCAGTTCACGCCAGTGGATGCGAACATGATTCCGACCGGGGAGTTGCGGCCGGTGAAAGGCACGCCGCTGGATTTTACCAAGCCCACGCCCATCGGCGCGCGGATCAACAGCGACTACGAGCAGATCAAGCTCGGCGGGGGTTACGACCACAATTGGGTGGTGAACCAAGCGGCGCCCGGCCAATTAACGCACGCCGCAACGGTCACCGATCCAACGAGTGGACGCGTGATGGAAGTCTGGACCACCGAGCCGGGGGTGCAGTTCTACACCGGCAATTTCCTCGACGGCACGATCAGCGGCAAGGGCGGCTGGACGTATCAGGCGAGAAACGGCTTTTGCTTCGAGCCCCAGCACTATCCGGATTCGCCGAATCAGCCAAGCTTCCCGACCACGGTGCTGAAGCCCGGCCAAACCTACCAGAACACGATCCTCTACAAATTTTCCGTTCGCTAAACCTGAACCCGTTAAATGCCGATTATGAAATTCAACCAACTCCGATTCACGCTCGCGGCGCTTTGCGCGGGCCTCATTGTCGCCGGCTGCGGCAAGAACGACGGCGCAACTTCCGGCGGCGCCGGCAAGAAACTCAAGCTGGCGTTCGTGTCGAACAACGCATCGAGCTTCTGGACCACTGCCCGTGCGGGCACGGCGGATGCCGTGAAAGAGCTTGGCAACGTTGATGTGGATTTTCGGATTCCATCCTCCGGCGGAGCGGCGGAGCAGCAGCAGATTCTCGATGACCTGCTGGCCAAGGGCATTGACGGCATTGCGGTCAGCCCGATTGATCCCGCGAACCAGACCGACTTCCTGAACAAGGTCGCCGGCCAGACGTTGTTGATCTGCCACGACAGTGACGCTCCGGCCAGCAAGCGGGTTTGCTACATCGGCACGGACAACACCGCCGCGGGCATTGAAGCGGGCAAGATCATCAAGGAGGCGCTGCCCAACGGCGGCAAGATCATGCTGTTTGTCGGCACGCTTGACGCCCAGAACGCGAAGGAGCGTTTCGCCGGCATCAAACAGGAGCTTGGCGGTTCAAAGATCGAAATCATTGACGTGCGCACCGATGAAACCGACCGCGCTCGTGCCCAGAAGAATGTCGAGGACACGCTCGTGAAATATCCGGAGGTGGCGGGTCTCGTTGGATTGTGGAGCTACAACGGCCCCGCGATCCTTAACGCGGTGAAGAACGGCGGCAAGGGCGGCCAGGTGAAGATCGTGTGCTTCGACGACGAGGACGATACGCTTGCCGGCGTGGCGGATGGGTTGATTTTCGGCACGGTCGTTCAGCAGCCGTACGAATTCGGCAAGCAGGCGATCACCCGGATGGCCAAGTATCTCAGCGGCGACAAAGAGGCGCTCGCAGGTGGCAAACAGATCGTGCCGACAATGAGCATTAAAAAGGACAACGTGGTGGAGTTCAAAGCCCGGCTGAACAAGCAACTCGGCAAGTGAACAGAGCTTTTCCCCTCACCCCGGCCCCCTCCCCTTCGGAAGGGGAGAGGGAGAATGGCCGTCAGTTGGCCAGTAAATCGGGGCGGGTTGAAGTTTTCGTGAGCCGAACTCTGCCTCTCCCTGCCCAGGAACCTCCTTGGTGTAGCGCAGGTTGGCAACCTGCTGTGTCGCCGACTGGTAGTCGGCTGGCCGTAGAGATGTCGCACCGCTGCGGATTGCCAATCCGCGACACAGCAGACTGCCAGTCTGCGCTACGGTTCAAGAGCGCAACGCGCGGACAAAGTTCGGGGTGGTCTCTCTCCGGGGGTGAGGGCGAGCGTGAACCCCATCTCGCGTTCTTTGGCTGATGCCATGACCACCGCACCACTTCTTGCCATGCGTGGAATCTCCAAGCGATTCCCTGGCGTAGTTGCTTTGGATGGCGTGAGCCTTGAAGTCGGGCGCGGCGAGGTGGTTGCGCTCTGCGGTGAGAATGGCGCCGGGAAATCCACGCTTATGAAAATCCTCGGCGGCGTTTATCAGCCGGACGCTGGGGAAATTTTGGTGGACGGCCAGCCGGTGCGGATCAACCACGTCACCGACGCGATGAAGCTCGGCATCGCCTTCATTCACCAGGAGCTTAACGTCCTGGACAATCTGGACGTGGCGGCGAACGTCTTTCTCGGTCGGGAACCGTTGGTTGGGCCGTTCAAGCTGATTGACCGCAAGAAAATCCACGCCGACACCGAACCGTTCCTCACGCGCCTCGGCCTCGACCTTTCCAGCCGCACACGGTTGGACCGACTTTCCCTCGCACAGCAACAGATGGTGGAAATCGCCAAGGCGCTTTCGCTCAATGCCCGCATCATCATCATGGACGAACCGACGTCCAGCCTCACGCTCTCCGAGACCGACCGCCTGCTCCAGCTCGTGTGCGAATTGAGCGAGCAGGGCGTCAGCGTCATCTACATCTCGCACCGGCTGGGGGAAATCGAGCACTGCGCCGACCGCGTCGTCGTCCTGCGCGACGGCCGGAACGCCGGCCAGCTTCCGCAAGCCGACGTCAGCCACGACCGCATCGTGGGCCTGATGGTGGGGCGCGAGATCAAAAGCTTTTACATCGCGCCGAAAGCGCCGCCCACCGCGGGCTTTCTCAAAGTGCGCAATCTCCGCTCCAGCCGTTACCCGGCCAAGGCCGTGTCGTTCGACGCGAGCCAGGGCGAGATTCTCGGTTTCGCCGGACTTGTGGGCGCGGGTCGGAGTGAAATCGCCAAAGCCATTGTCGGCCTCGACCGGTTGGCGAGCGGCGAAGTTTCGTTGGGCGGCGAAAAGCTTTTCGTGGGCGATTCGCGGGCCGCAATCCAGCGCGGCATCTATCTGGTGCCGGAAGACCGGCGCGGTGAGGGCCTGGTGGTCGGTATGACCGTCCGGGAAAACGTCACCCTCCCTTCGCTGAAACGCTTCGCCTCGCTGTTCCTCATCCACCGTGACCGCGAACGCGCAGTGGCCGACGAACAAATTCAATCGCTGAACATCAAGACGCCCAATGCCGAGACGCGTGTGATGAATCTTTCCGGCGGCAACCAGCAGAAGGTCGTGCTCGGCAAATGGCTTTCGATGAATCCCAAGGTGATGATCCTCGACGAGCCGACGCGCGGGATTGACGTGGGGGCGAAGGCGGAAATTTACCGGTTGATGCGCGAACTGGCCGGACGCGGCACGGTGATTCTGATGATCAGCAGCGACATGGAGGAGGTTTTGAACATCAGCGACCGCGTGGCCGTGATGCACGAAGGCGAGATCTCCGGCGTGCTGGCGCGCGCCGATTGCACCGAGGAGAACATCATGCAACTGGCGGTGGGGAAAAAAATCTCCGTCGCGCAGCCGGCGTTTGCCGATTGAAGTTGGGATTCTAAATGAAAAAAGAAACCGGCATCTCCGTCCTGCTTTTCGTCCTGTGCGCGGTGACGACCCTCCTGAATCCCAATTTCATTTCGGCGGTCAATCTGACCAACACCGCCAACCAGATCGGCATGTATGGAATTTTCAGCCTCGGTCTGGGCCTCGTCATCATCACCGGCGGCATTGATTTGTCCGTGGGTTCGATGATCGCGTTGTGCGGCGTGTTGTTATCCATGGCGCTGACCGAATGGCACTGGCACTGGACGGTCGCGTCGGCGGCGGCGGTCTTGCTGCCGATGCTGCTGGGTTGGCTTCACGGCACGCTGATCACGCGGATGAAGATTCAGCCCTTCATCATTACGCTCTGCGGCCTGCTGATCTATCGCGGCCTGGCGCGTTTTATTGCCCACGACGACACGAAAGGTTTCGGCAATGCCGAGGGCTTCGAGTTCTTCCGCGACGCCGCCAAGGGAAAACTGTTCGGCCTCCCGATGCCGTTCGTGTTGTTGATCATCCTCGCCATCATCATGTGGTTCGTGCTGCACCGCTCGATTTATGGCCGTTACCTGCTCGCCGTCGGGCGCAACGAGGAAGCGGCGCGCTTCTCTGGCATCAACACGCGCCGCGTCATCGCCAGCAGCTACATCATCGCCGGAATGCTGACCGGCATTTCGGGCATCCTCTTCGCGTTTTACACGAATTCCGTCTCGCCCTCGACCCACGGAAACTTCTACGAGTTGTATGGCATTGCGGCGGCCGTACTGGGTGGTTGCAGTTTGCGCGGCGGCGAAGGCTCGATTATAGGCATCCTCATCGGCACGGCGCTGCTGCAGGTGCTCCAAAACCTGGTGAACCTGCTGGGCATTGACAGTTCGCTCAATTACGCCGTCATGGGCACGGTGGTCCTCATCGGCGTGTTGGCGGATCAGGTTTTCCAGGCTCGCGCCGCGAAGAAACTCATGCGGCAGTGAGCCGGGCAGGGGAGATCGCCGCTTTCGGTTCGTCCGTCATGGGCCGACCGAGCGTGAGTTTGCGGAAGCTAAATGAGTGCGACCGGTTGCAGTTAGCCTGCAAGGCGGCGTTGAAGATGGAGCGGTCAGTGTAAATGGTGACCGGCGCATGGCGATTACTCCAGCAGAGGCTCAAGCCTACACGCGAAATTCAGCCACCACGGCGCCGTGGTCGGAGGCGGCGGTTGATGGTGAGGTGACGGAGGGGAAGGGCGGTTGGTGGGTGAGATTTTCAATGCCGTACACGCCGCGGCGCTCAATCGTGGCTTGGTGTAAACCATTTTTCAGCGGGCGCGAGACGAGGAGGTAATCTATCTGGTTGAGTTGGTTCTGGTATTTATACGTCCAGCGTTCCTGTGGCGCGGTCGGGAATTGCACGGCCAGCACGTCGAAGAGATTGTTCACCGTGAGCAACGGTTGGAGCGCGGCGGAGTTCGGGTCGTCATTCAGGTCGCCCGCCACCAGTACCAAGTCCGTGGCGAGATTGTATTCCCGGAGGATTTGCGCGAGGCGCACGGCTTGGCGGCGGCGTTTGGCGTCGTTGGCGGCCGCGGTGCCAAACCCCTGGCTCTTGAAGTGATTGCACAGGAAATAAAACGGGCGTCCGTCCGGCAATTTCAATTCCACTTCCAGACAATCGCGGCTGAACACAATCCCGGTGGCGTCGCGGTCAAAGATGTGGGTGCGAATATTGACGATCTCAAACTGGCTTAACAGGCCCACGTCAATGCCGCGCGGGTCGTTGCCGTCAATCAGCATGGAGTACTTGAACTTTTTGCTGTCGAGCGTCTGGCGGTTGAACGCTTGCAAAATCTGGCGGTCTTCAACTTCCACGCAGCACAGAAGGTCGGCGCTGAGGGCTTTGGCGACGGCGATGGTGCTTTCGCGGGCCATTTCGTTGATGTCGGCGCGTTTGAATTCCACGGCGCCGTCCCACGCGCCCGCCCCGGCAGCCGTCACGCGGCGCTTGCTGCCGCGGCCGGTGAACAGTTTGCCCCGGTCTTCCCGAATCTCGATGTAGGTGGCGAGGTCGGCGGCGAGTTGTTTTATCTGCGTTTTATCGGCGGGGGTGTAGGCGGCCTGGCCCAACAGTTTTTCGAGTTGGGCAACCTGGCCGAGCAGATCGGCAACGCGGGCGCGGTCCTGCAAGTTGAGGACGCGGGCGCGGCTGAAGAGATTTTCAAAGTTGAACGTCCCGACGCGAAACGTGACTGGCATAAACGATTCCTTTCAGTTTGGTTTGTAGCTGGGTGCGACTTGGGAACGACAATTAGCTGGCCTGGATGCCTCATCCATGACCGTGAGAGAACGCGCGGAAAGTATTCCGTTCCCCTGATTCGGCAAGGAGAATTTCTTCTCCAACCGGCACTTGACCACGGCAAATTCACCAAGCGATGCAAGTCGTTGATCGCTGAAACCGGAGCAACCGGTGATCCCCCGTCAAACAACCCAACCACCTGATGGGGCTGCCGGTTTGGGCTTTGCTCAACCTGTATTTCCGGGCGATGCCCTTTGCTTTCCCTGCTTTCGCCAACGGATGAAAAGTGCCATCGGATGGGATGCAAGCGGTGTTGCATCCGTTGGCACTTTTCATCCGTTGGCGTGGTCTTGTTCCCCAGCTGATCCTCGACCGCAACGTCGAAACAAGGGCCATGCGATGCATCGCCCGACTTCATTTTTCGGGACGCTCAGCCCGGCAAAGGTATGCTTCCTTCCTTCAGCGGGTTGTAGCGGGCCGTGAATTGGCCATGGTGGTTGGCGGGGCCATGGCCATTTCCGTTGCGCCGGCGGGAACCGTTCAGAGGTTGTCGCCTTCGGGCGCACTCTCCTTGGCGGCAACCGGCGGCCGGGCGCTCCATTTCCAGCCGAGGATTCGCGGATCGTCTTCGCCGTGTTCAGCGATGTAGTCCTTGTGGTCGAGGAGGGCATCGCGAATAGCCTGCTTGGCGTAGGCCGCGCGGGAGCCAAGTTGAGGCAGCCGGTCAATCACGTCCTGCACCAGATGAAAGCGGTCCAGGTCGTTCAGCACGCACATGTCAAATGGGGTGGTGGTGGTGCCTTCCTCTTTGTAACCGCGGACGTGGAGGTTTTTGTGGTTGGCGCGGCGATACGTGAGGCGATGGATGAGCCACGGGTAACCGTGGAAAGCAAAGACGATGGGTTTGTCTTTCGTGAAGAGCGCGTCAAAATCAGGATCGCTCAGGCCATGAGGATGTTCACTCGGCGGCTGGAGCTTCATCAGATCCACAATGTTGATGACGCGCACTTTCAGCTCCGGCAGATGGTGGCGCATCAGGTCCACCGCCGCGAGCGTTTCCAACGTGGGCACATCGCCACAACAAGCCATCACCACGTCCGGTTCGCCGGCGCGGTCGTTGCTGGCCCAGTCCCAGATGCCGATGCCGGCGCTGCAATGCTTGACGGCCTGGTCCATCGGGAGCCATTGCGGCGCCGGTTGTTTGCCGGCGATGATGACATTGACGTAATTACGGCTGCGCAGGCAATGGTCGGTGACTGCCAGCAGACAGTTGGCGTCGGGCGGCAGATAGACGCGGACGACCTCGGCCTTCTTGTTGATGACGTGGTCAATGAAGCCGGGGTCCTGGTGCGAAAACCCGTTGTGATCCTGCCGCCACACATGCGAGGAAAGCAGATAATTGAGGGAGGCAATCGGTCGCCGCCACGGAATGTGATTGCAGACTTTCAACCACTTTGCGTGCTGGTTGAACATCGAGTCAACAAGGTGGATGAACGCTTCGTAACAGGAGAAGAAGCCGTGGCGGCCTGTGAGCAAATAACCTTCGAGCCAGCCCTGGCACTGATGCTCGCTCAACATTTCCATCACGCGACCGTCGGGCGCGAGCTTGTCATCCGACTCAAAGCGCTCCGCCAGCCAGGCACGGTTGGTGACGTCGAGGACGTCCTGCCAGCGGTTCGAGTTGTTTTCGTCCGGGCTGAACAGGCGGAAGTTTTTGCTGTTCAGGTTCAACCTCATCACGTCGCTGAGAAACTTGCCCATGACGCGCGTGGCCTCGGCGTCGGCTCCCCCGGGCTTCTTCACTTCGACGGCGTATTGGCGGAAGTCGGGCAGGCGCAGGTTGCGCAGGAGAAAGCCGCCGTTGGCGTGCGGATTGGCGCTCATGCGGCGTTCGCCTTTCGGGGCCAGTTCGGCCAGCTCCGGCTTGAAGCGGCCGGCCTCGTCGAAGAGTTCCTCGGGTTTGTAGCTCTTCAGCCATTTTTCGAGGAGCTTCATGTGGTCAGGTTTCTCATGCACCTGGCCCAATGGTACCTGGTGCGCCCGCCACGAATCCTCGGTCCGCTTGCCGTCAACTTCTTTCGGTCCGCTCCAGCCTTTGGGCGAGCGCAGGATGATCATCGGCCAGCGCGGGCGTTGCGTGCTTCCGTTCTGACGCGCGTCCGTGTGGATCCGGCGGATGTCGTTCATCGCGCGGTTCAGCGTGAAGGCCATGAGCCGGTGCATCTCCTCCGGCTTGCTGCCCTCGACGAAGTAGGGCGTGTAGCCGTAACCACGGAAAAGCTGGACCAGTTCCTCGTGGCTGATGCGCGCCAGCACGCTGGGACTGGCAATCTTATAGCCGTTGAGATGCAGGATGGGCAGCACCGCGCCGTCGGTGGCCGGGTTGAGGAACTTGTTCGAGTGCCAGCTCGTGGCGAGCGGACCGGTCTCCGCCTCGCCGTCGCCGACCACCGCGGCCACAATCAGGTCCGGGTTATCGAAGGCGGCGCCGAACGCGTGGCTGAGGGCATAGCCAAGTTCGCCGCCTTCGTGGATGGAGCCGGGCGTCTCCGGCGCGACGTGACTGGGGATGCCGCCGGGGAAGGAGAACTGTTTGAACAGCTTGCGCATCCCTTCTTCGTCCGGTGAAATATTCGGATAAACCTCGCTGTAAGTGCCCTCCAGCCAGGTGTTGGCCACGATGCCCGGCCCGCCGTGTCCCGGGCCGATAATGTAAATCATGTTCAGGTCGTGCTCCCGGATGACGCGATTAAGGTGGACGTAGATGAAGTTCAGCCCCGGCGTCGTGCCCCAGTGACCGAGGAGGCGACGCTTCACATGTTCTTTCTTGAGCGGCTCTTTGAGGAGCGGGTTGTCCTGGAGATAAATCTGGCCGACGGACAGGTAGTTGGCTGCGCGCCACCAGGCGTCCAGTTTGCGGAGCAGGTCAAGGCTGACCGGTTTCTCGAATTCCGTATCGTTTTCTTTCATGGTCCGCTTCTTTGTAACAGTTGCTCGGCGAGGAATACCGGCGACCCGGTCCCGACGTTCGCTGCGTTCGCTTGCTCGGTTTCAGTGTGCCTCGCGAGCGCGAAGCGCGCAACCTTCCGTGGCCGCCGGGCGCCGAAAGCCCGCGCGCGTTCGCCGGCCACGAGTTCACGAAGGCGCGCGCCGGTGACCTGCCGGCCCCGGCCGACGTGAGCTGGCCGCAAGTTGATGACCGCGGCTGGATTCATTTGACCACCGGCCCCGCTGCTTTCACCTGCGGCGCGGCGCCGGCCTCAAACTTCTTGAAGTTCGCGATGAACAGGCCGGCGAGCTTCTGGGCGGTCGAGGCGAAGGCTTCCTTGTCGGCCCAGGTGTGCTCGGGGATGAGGATCTCGGCGGGAACGTGCGGCACGCGCGTCACGACGTGAATGCCGAAGATCGGGTCGGGCTGCGTCGGCGCGCTGGCCAGGGTGCCCGCGTGGATGGCGTCAATGATCGCCCGCGTGAACTTGAGTTTGATGCGCGCGCCGATGCCGTGGCTGCCGCCACTCCAGCCGGTGTTGATGAGCCAGACGTTGACCTTGTGCTGCTGCATCTTCTCCGCGAGCAGTTCGGCGTATTTCGCCGGATGCCAGACGAGGAACGGCCCGCCGAAGCACGCGCTGAAGGTCGCCGACGGCTCGATCACGCCCATCTCCGTGCCCGCGACCTTGGCGGTGTAGCCGGAGATGAAATGATACATCGCCTGCTCCGGGGTGAGCTTCGCCACCGGCGGCAGGACGCCGAAGGCATCGCAGGTGAGGAAGATGATGTCGGTCGGATGGCCGGCGACACACGGCAACTTGGCGTTCTTGATGAACTCGATGGGATAGGCGCCCCGGGTGTTTTGCGTGATGCTCGTATCGTGAAAATTGACGTGATGCCCTTCGTCATCAAACACCACATTCTCGAGCACGCTGCCAAACCGGAGCGCATGGAAGATGTCCGGCTCGCTCTCGGGCGTGAGATCAATCGCCTTCGCGTAGCAGCCGCCTTCGATGTTGAAGATGCCGTCGTCGCCCCAGACATGTTCGTCGTCGCCGATGAGCCGGCGCTTGGGATCGGCGGAAAGCGTGGTCTTGCCCGTGCCGGACAGACCGAAGAGCACCGACGAATGCGTCTGATGCGAGTCCGCCGTGGCCGAGCAGTGCATGGAGAGCAGGCCGCGCTTCGGCATGAGGTAATTCATGATCGTGAAGACGCCCTTCTTCATCTCGCCGGCGTATTCGGTGCCGAGGATGACCATCTGCCGCTCCTCGAAGGAAAGGTCAATGGAAGTCTTCGAGGTCATGCCGGCGGTGAGCCGGTTGGCCGGGAAACGGCCCGCATTGAAAATCACATAATCCGGCTCGCCGAACGCCGCGAGGACCTCGCGCGTCGGGCGGATGAGCATCGTGTGCATGAACAGCGCGTGATACGGGCGCGAGCAGAGGATGCGGATTTTCAGCCGGTGCTGCGGATGCCAGCCGGCGAAGGCGTCCACGACGTAGAGCCGTTCGCAAGTGTTGAGGTAATCAATGGCGCGCTCCCGGTTGATGTGGAAGCCCTGCTCGTCCATGGGAACATTCACCGCCCCCCACCACACGTCCTTCTCTGAGTCGGGGTGTTTGACGATGCGTTTGTCCTGCGGCGAGCGGCCGGTCTTCGCGCCGGAGTAGGCCACGAGCGCGCCGGACTCGGCGATGGACGAACCGGGTTCGCGCCGGATCGCCTCTTCGTAGAGTTGTGCCGGCGATAAATTGCGCAGGACCGTTTTAACGGTGAGGCCGTAGGGTTTGAGGTCGAGTTGGTGGAGGTTGGTGTTGTTCATAGTTTGTTGCCCAATAGGGTCAGTCTAGTTGCGTCTCGGTTGCGGGGCTTTCCACCGCTTGCGAATTTCTGGACAATTCTTGCCATCCTGAACGGACTCCGGGGTCGTGGTTGCCTGATTTTTGAAGCGTATAAGGCCAAACCACTTCCCGCACTCAACTCCGGCCCTGGCTCGGAGTCATCTGCGTGACGTTCATTCTGGCGCGTCGGCAGCACGCGGGCAAGCTCAACGACCGCCGCCGGGGACGCGCTCCGGCCGCAATGCTCGCGCACGAACCGCCCCGAACCGTCCGCCTGCCCAGCGGGGCGG
>CAYHFK010000079.1:0-6003 GCA_964355895.1 uncultured Bifidobacterium sp.
CCTTGCGGGCGAGGATGATGAACACGGCCTGCGTGATTTCCTCGGCGGCGTGCGGATTGCCCGTCTGCCGTTGCGCGACGGAATAGACGAGGTTGACGTGCCGCGTCACGAGCGCGGCGAACGCGGCATCGGACTGATGCTCCGTGAAATCCCGCAGCAATTGGATGTCATCCGTTTCCGGCATTCACCAAGTAATGTCCGCCCGACGCGGAAAGGGAACAGAATATTTTCGAACCACGAAATACACGAACCACACGAAAGCCAAGACAATCCAGACGCGGTGAAAGATTTTCGTGTGTTTCGTGTGTTTCGTGGTTCAATCTCCGCCTCGCAGAATGAGCAAGATTGTCGGTATTGATTTAGGCACCACGAATTCCCTCGTCGCCACGGTGGACAGCGGCATCCCCTTCGTCATCGCCGACGCCGAGGGCCGCCGGCTGACGCCGTCGGTGGTGCATTGGCCTGCCCGGGACGCCGAACCGGTCGTCGGGCACGCGGCCAATCGCGTGCGCTTGGTCAAGCCGGCGGAAACGGTTTATTCGGTGAAACGTTTCATCGGGCGGCGCGGGGCGGACATAGCGCAGGAGGAAATGCTGGTGACCTATCCCGTTACGGGCCAGGGCAGCGGGCCGGTGCGGATTCCCATTCACGGTCGCGACTTTCTGCCCGAGGAAATTTCCGCCGAGGTGCTCAAGAAACTCAAGCGCGACGCCGAAGCCGCGCTGGGCGAAGCGGTCACCCGGGCGGTCATCACGGTGCCGGCGTATTTCAACGACGCGCAGCGCAGTGCCACCAAACGCGCGGGCGAACTTGCCGGTTTCACCGTTGAACGCATCAT
The DNA here is from genome assembly GCA_964355895.1 of uncultured Bifidobacterium sp. Taxonomy (GTDB): domain Bacteria; phylum Verrucomicrobiota; class Verrucomicrobiia; order Limisphaerales; family JADLHS01; genus JADLHS01. The sequence continues at coordinate 839 of CAYHFK010000079.1, forward strand.
CAACGAGCCGACGGCCGCGGCGCTGGCCTACGGTCTGGACAAGCTCAAGGAGAAATCGAAGATTGCGGTTTACGATCTGGGCGGCGGGACGTTTGACCTCTCGATCCTCGAACTCAGCGAAGGCGTGTTCCAGGTGCTGTCCACAAATGGCAATACCCGTCTGGGCGGAGACGATCTGGACCGGCGCATCGTGGAGTTTTTGGTGGAGAAAATCAAAAATGCCGGTGGGTCGGACCTTTCTCGCGTAGCAGCCGACGTGAGGAGGCTCAATTCCAATCCGGACAAGTTAGAGACTCCTCACGTTGTCTCCTACGGTGAGAGATTGGCGATGCTGTCCCGCATCCGCGAGGCTGCCGAGCAGGCGAAGATCAAACTCTCCGCCGAGACGGAAACCGAAATCGCCCTGCCATTTCTCACGCCGGACTTCAGCTTCAGTTACAAGCTCACGCGCGCCGAGTTGGAAAACCTCACGCGCGACCTCATTCTGCGCACGCGGCAACATTGCCTCCGCGCGCTGGCGGACGCCAAACTGGAGGCCAAAGACCTGGATCAAGTCATCCTCGTCGGCGGGCAGACACGGATGCCACTTGTCCGCAAACTTGTGGGCGAGTGGTTCGGTTGTACGGATTTCGCGGAAACGCGCGGGAGCATCCGGCTCGGCGCGGATTATCATCAGGCCGCCGGCCCGCAGCTCAACACGTCGCAGAATCCCGACGAAGCCGTGGCGCTCGGCGCGGCGATTCAAGCGGAGATCCTCTCCGGCGGTTTCCGCAACGTGCTCTTGCTCGATGTGACGCCATTGTCGCTCGGCCTCGAGACGTTTGGCGGGTTGTTCAACGTCATCATCCCGCGCAACTCCACGATTCCCGTGAAGGCAGGTGAAATGTTCACGACCGCCGTGGATCATCAGCGCAGCATGTTGATTCACGTGCTGCAGGGCGAACGCGAGCGGGCCAAGGACAACTGGAGCTTGGGCAAGTTCACCCTGGAATTTGAGCCGGCGGCGCGCGGTGTGCCGCGGGTGGGCGTGCAGTTCGAGATTGATGCGAATGGAATTCTCCACGTGCTGGCGCGCGACACGCGCACGGGCCGGGAGCGCGTCGTGGAGATGAAATCCGCCGTGGATGTGGACGACGTGGCCGTGCAGCAGATGGTCGAGGAATCCGTGGAACACGCCTTCGAGGATTTGGCGGCGCGGCGCTGGGTCGAGGCCCGGCTCAAGGCGAACGAACTGATCACCGCCACGCGCAAGGGCGTCGCGAGTTGCGCGGATGAATTGGACGCGGACTACCAAGCGCAGCTAGAATCGGCCCTGCGCGAAGTGGAACAGACCGTCGCCGGGGAGAATGCGGAAACCAAAATCGGCGATGTCAAAAAACTTCAAGCCGCCTGCGCCGGGCTGGACGAAGTGACGAAGCCGCTCGCGGAACTGCTCATGGACAAGGCGATGGAGGCGATGTTGCGGAAGCGCGGTGCGATTTCGTGAGTTCGAGGGTAAGAACTGAGATTTGCCCGCAATTTGCATCACACCAAGCGACTACCCCCTCGACACCTCACCCCGGCTTTGTTACCAAATCGCCCGTGCGCCGCGAATTACTCAAAGACATCTCCCGCCTGGTGGTCAAGCTCGGCACGGGCGTGCTGACGGACAGCCGCAAGCAACCCGACCCCGCGCAACTGGAGCAACTCGTCGCGCAGGTCGCGGAACAGCGGAAGGCCGGCCGCGAAGTGGTGATTGTCACCAGTGGCGCCGTGGGCGCGGGCATGGGCGTGCTGGGCTACGAGAAACGGCCGGGCGAACTCGCCGAGCTGCAAGCCTGCGCCGCCGTCGGTCAGTCGCGGCTCATGGCGGTCTATGAAAAACTTTTCGCCGCGCACGGGCTGCATGTCGCGCAGGTGCTGCTCACGCACGAGGATCTCGAACATCACGAACGCCATCTCAACGCCCGCAATACACTGGTCACGTTGCTGAGTCGCGGCGTGGTGCCCATCATCAACGAGAACGATGCCGTCTCGTTCACCGAAATCAAATTTGGCGACAACGACAAACTCTCCGCGCTCGTGGCGTCGCTGTTGCCCGCCGACTTGCTCATCATCCTGACGACCGTGGACGGCGTGATCGAGAATTTTGGCAAAGCCAACCCGCGCACGATTTCGGTCATCGAAACGATTGACGATGCGCTTGAGCAGATGGCGGGCGGCACGGACAGCGCCACCGCGGTCGGCGGCATGGCGTCAAAGATTCAGGCCGCGAAAATCGTCGTGCGTTCCGGGATCCCGCTCGTCATCGCGTCCGGGAAGAAGAAGCAAATGCTCGCGCGGATTCTGGCGGGTGAGGACGAAGGCACGTTGTTCATCGCGCAGCCGACGAGGCTCCAGGGTCGCAAACGCTGGATCGCGTTCTTTCATCATCCCAAGGGCGCGTTGTTCGTGGACGACGGCGCCAAGACGGCGTTGCGGGAAGCGGGCAAGAGCCTGCTGCCGCCGGGCGTGGCCCGGTGCGAAGGCGAGTTCGTCGCCGGCGACCTGGTGCGGATTTGCGACCTGAACGGGACGGAGTTTGCCCGTGGCATTGCGAAGTTTGGCGCCGAGGAGATTCGCATCCGCAAGCTGGCCCGCGTGGAACTGGTGCATCGGGATGACATGGTGATCTTGTAGCTGTGTTCGTGAGAACGCGGCCATCCCGGTTTGACCGTTACTAATCAAGTTGGCCGCAGACTCACGTCGGCAGCTACGAAGAAATGAAAAAACAACCCGCCATCGAAGATTTGTTGCAGGTCATGGCCAAGCTGCGCGCGCCCAAGGGCTGTCCGTGGGATCGCGAGCAGGACCACCGGACGCTGCGCCGCCACGCGATCGAGGAGGTCTATGAACTCATTGACGCCATCGAAGCGGCGACGTTCACGCGATGGCTGGAGAGTTGGGGGATCTGTTGTTGCAAGTCGTTTTCCACTGCCAGATGGCGAAGGAGCGCGGCGCGTTTGATTTCGAAAAGGTCACGCGGCATCTCGTGGACAAACTCATCCGCCGTCACCCGCACGTCTTTGGCAAGGTGAAGGTCAAGGACGTGGACGAAGTCTGGGCGAACTGGGAAAAGATCAAACACGCCGAGAAGAAAGGCACGCGCCACGAACGTCCGTCCGCGCTCGACGGCATTCCAAAACATCTGCCCGCGCTGATGCGGGCCGAGAAGCTCGTGAAGAAGGCGCGCAAGGCGGGGTTGCTCAACGCCACGTCGGGGAAGCGGCCCCGTTCGATGAAGGCCGGCAAGGCGGCCATCGCGAAACAACTTTTCGAACTGACCGAATCCGCCCAGCAGCGCGGCTGGTCGGCGGAGGAATTATTAGTGGCGGAGACGAAACGCCGCGAGGGCCGGTGGCGGAAACAGGAAAAGCGGCAACCTTCCCATCGGCGCCCCGGTTCGCCAGCGGATGAACCGGTTTGAAATCCGAAAGAAGCTCGAAATCCGAATCCCGAAGCACCGGCCTCGGGCGTGGGCGTGGTCAGCGGCGAGCCGGATTTCGGGCTTCGGATTTCCTTCGGCATTCGAGCTTCGGATTTCGGATTTTGCTTCCGCCATTCGGCCTCCAGCGAAAACAGCGAAGGACCTGGCTTGTTCGCTGGCGCTTTTTTATCGGGGAGCGTTTATGCGCCAAACTTGGGCGCAACGCACGATTGCGTGGAGCAGCGGCTTTGCTTAACTTGTCCGGGTGATTTCGTGGAAACCAATCCGCCGTGGTGTGCTGGCCGTTTTATGCGGTCTGGTGTGGGGCGGATGTGCGCCTTCGGGCCCGGGGGTGACGGATGAGGAAAAGGAACCGCAGTTTTTGATTGGACGCAGCCGGGTGAACGCGATGGATTTTGGCGGCGCGATCGAGTCATTCCAGCAGGCACTGGAGACGAATCCGCAGTCCGCCGCCGCGCATTTGGAACTGGGCATTTTGTACGCGGAGCAAAATCCAGATCCGGCGGCGGCGATCTACCACTACGAACAGTATCTGCGGCGGAAACCCACGGCGACCAACACGGAGATGATTCGCAAGCAGATCCTGGGATTAAAAGAGAAGCTGGCCAGGGACTTTTTGACCATGCCGCCGACGTCCAATGCGCAAAAACAGATCGAGGTCCTGATGGCGGAGAATCGAAAGTTGCATGCGGAGGTGGAACAGTTGCGCGGGGAGGTGGCGAGTCGTGCCGCCCTGACGAATCCGCCGCCCGGGCGGGTCGCCAGCGGACGGATCAATCCCGGTTCCGGCGGCAGTTTGGCGGGTGTCAGCCGGCCACCGCCCAATTCGGGCCGGTTGGCCAGCACCAGTCCGGGCATTCAGACCCACAAGGTAATGCGGGGCGACACCCCGTCTTCCATCGCCCGCCGATACCAGATCAAGGTGGATTCGTTGCTCGCGGCGAATCCGGGCTTGAATCCCAAGCGAATGCGGATTGATCAGAGCCTGACCATTCCGGCGCGGTAGCCGGCGCGGGGTCGGGAACGGTTGGAAATTTTTTGTGTGGTGCTTGAACGGCGGCGGTGATGGGTTGTCTGCTAAATGGGGTAAATGGAATTGGCCAACCCAAACGCAGCCCGAAGCCCGGCTTGAACCGGGTTGAGGGGGTAAAAAAAAACAAACATTTATTTGACAGAGTTTGCCAGATTCTAGTAAACCTTTGCCGATACATTATCTCTGGGTCGGTCAAGAACCAAACAAATCTATGAAAACATATGCGGCCTCCGTCGGCTTAATCGCCATCAGCACTTCCGTTCTTAGCGCGGTGGACACCACCGTGTTGAACAGTCAGCAAAGCTCCAAGCCGTGGAGTGTCTCGGCGTCGTTGCGCGGATTTTACGACGACAACATAAATTCTGCTCCGAAAGGCAGTGAGCAGGAGTCTGGCGGTTTTCAAATCAGCCCATCAATCAATTACGGGTTCGTGGGCGAACAAACTTCTCTGAATCTGGGCTATTATCTGGCGGCCAATTGGTACGATAACCCCTATGCGAACTGGTCAAGCCCTTGGCAGCTTACCCACACAATGGAGGCCGCCCTCAGCCATACTTTCAATCCGCGCATTAATGTTGTCCTGCGGGATTCTTTCGTCATCGGTCAGGAGCCAGATGTCCTGCAAGTGGCCAATACCCCGTTTGCAACATCGCAAACCATCAGTGG
>CAYHFK010000079.1:6103-16402 GCA_964355895.1 uncultured Bifidobacterium sp.
AGCGACTCTCGCAACAGTCGTGGCAACACGATTTACGCGGGTGTGGAACACACCTTCACGCCCGACATTTCTGGGGTCATCAAAGGGGGCGTTCAGATAGTTGACTATCCCAACAACCCTTCGGCCGACACGGAAGTCAGCCCCTATGTCCAAGGCAGTTTGCGATACGCATATCGGGCCACCAGTTCGCTGGAAGCCGGCGTCAGCCTGATGCGTAGTCCGACGGATGCGGTTAATCAGGCGACGACTGGTGGGAGCTACGTCTTGGATTCTCAAAGCTTGGTTTTCTACGCGGCTTGGGTTCATGAAATTCTTCCCCACCTCTTCAGCAACTTGAACGGCTCCTACCAGCAACAGCGGTTCAACGGGGGTCAAACCTTGGATGGCGACGACGGCTATTATTACCGCGTCGGTGCGAGCTTGGGATATGAATTCACCAAGAATTTGTCCGCCAACGTGGGCTATAATTGGGATCAGGCTGATAATTATGCCTCCTATAACCGCAATCGGGTTTACATCGGCATGACGGCGACTTACTAATTGATGACGTAATTTGGACGGGGGCCGGGATTACTGGCCCCCTTTTTTTTTAGTTTTGGATTTTGATATGGACCCGTTGAAATTTCAACCCCAGCAGGAGGCCCGCCTTCACTTTCTCGATTATTGGCGCATCATCCGCATTCGTAAAACGGTCATCATTGCCGTCTTCCTCCTGGTCGTCATCACGGCCACTTTGGTCACGTTCATCCTGCCGGAATCGTTCGTCAGTTCCGCCCGTATCCAGGTGGAGCGCGACAAGTCGGACATCGAGGAGTTTAGTGGCAAAGGCGGCTTAAGTAATTACGATCCCTATTTCATCGAGCAACAATGCCAGGTCATCCAGTCGGAACTGATTCTGAGCCGGGTGATCGAGGAACTCGACCTGACCACTGTCTGGGGCAAGCTGTACAATGATGGCCAGAAACTCACGCCCCAGGCAACGCTGGCCTTGCTGCGGGGTCGGGTCAGTCTTCGCCCGTTCCGGAACACCATGCTCATTGACATTCAAGTGTACAGTGAGAACCCGGCCGACGCCTCCCAGTTGGCCAACACCATCGCCGAGTCCTACCAGAATTTCCGGCTCGAACAGGGCAAAAAATTGTCCGGCGGCGGGCTTGCGTCGCTGGCGGTCAAACTCAAGGAGCAGGACGATAAAATCAGCAGGGCCAAGGAGGAGTTGGACTCCTTGCGCATCACGCTGCATATCTCGGACCTTGACGCCGCGGGCACCGCGCCGCAGATGCTCATGGAGGCGGCACAGTATCGGAAGTCCGAGGATATCCGTTTTGACCGGGAAGTGATCTATAAGAGCCGGAAGCAGGAGTACGATTCGGTGATTGCCTTGCGGACCAACGGCACGAAGGCTTTGCGGGAGGTGCTGCCCAGGGTGCAACCCGATTCTACTCTCACCGAGTTGATCAACAATTTGAACCTCGCCGACCAGCGAGCCAAATCCATGAGCATTGACCTGGGCCCAAAAAGTCCGGAACTGACCCGGATCAACGAACAACGGGACTTGCTCAACGAGAAAATTGACCTGGCGGTTGACGGGATTTTGAAGGCGATGGAAACGCAGGTGGCTGTGGCCAAGGCCGGGCTGGACAGTTTGGTGAAACAGGTTGAAGAAGCCCGCCTGCTCGACTCCAAGAAGCTAACGGAGAGTCGGCCTTACTTTGACAAGAAGAAAGACCTGCTTTATTTGGAGGATATGCGCCAGTTGCTGGTGCGCCGGATGACCGTGACGGACATTGACTCGAATCTGCCGAAAAGTGCGCAGGTGATCATCGTCGAACACGGCAAGCCGGGCCTGAAACCCGTGCGCCCCAACAAGCCGCTCAACATCATCCTCGGGGTGGTTATTGGTCTGGTCGTTGGCGTTGGCCTCGCCTTCTTCATCGAGTATCTCGACACCAGTGTTAAAACGATTGACGATGTTGAGCGTTCCCTCCAGTCGCCGGTGCTCGGGGTCATCCCGCAAAACGTCGGCCTACTCATCGAAGAGGGCGCGGAAAGTCCGCACGCCGAAGCCTACCGCGTCCTGCGGACCAATCTCATGTTCGCCCGCAAGGACGACAAGTTGAACACCGCCGCCGTCGTCAGCGCCGGCGCCGGCGAAGGCAAATCCACCACGGTGTTGAATCTCGCCACCGTGTTCGCGCAGAGCGGCCAGCGGGTTGTGATCGTGGATTCCGACCTTCGGCGTCCCACCTTGCACAAGCTGCTGCGCTCTTCCAACAATCTGGGATTGACCAACTACCTGCTCAAGCAGAACACCCTGGAAGAAGTCGTGCAGCGGACCAATCTGCCGACCCTCGACCTGCTCGCGAGCGGAAAACTGCCGAGCAGCTCGCTGGGCATTTTGAGTTCCGCCCAGATGAAAGAACTCATCAGCGAACTCAAGCAACGTTACGATTTTGTCTTCTTCGATTCCCCGCCGATCATGGGCGTCAGCGATGCCTCCATTCTCGCCAGCGCGGTGGACATGACGATTCAGGTCATTCAGTACCGTCGGTACCCGCAGCCCATGAACGTCCGGGCCAAGCAACTCATCGAGAAGGTCGGCGGCCACCTCGTCGGGATTGTCCTTAACAACATCAACATGTCCCAGGACGAGAGCTACTACTACTACAGCGGCTACTACCACGATTATTACGCCAAGAACGAGGAGGCCGAACCGCTGAAGGCGAAGGCGGCGCAAGATAAATCCACGGCAGAAATCAAACAAAAGTACTAATCGGGTTGTCGGTAATGAAAAGGTCCATGAAGAAAACAATTTTGAAGATGGCGGAGCAGGGATCCCTTTGGCTGGGCTTGGTTCTGTTGGCCGGGTTGCTCGCCGCCGGGTGTCAGACTACGGGTGACAACATCAAGTTTTCACCCATCCCCGGCGATGAACCGGTCGCCGCCCCAGATAAACCGGTTTCCGCCACCAATGCCGAGGGCGTGGTGACGCCGGCGAACGTGTCAACCAATAGCGGCCCCTTTGACCTCAACAGCGACCGCTTTGCCGTCGGGGACATGGTTCGCGTCATTTTTTCGGGAGTGAGCGAAACCATTCAGCCGCATGAAGAGCGGATCAAGGACGACGGCACCATCACCTTGCCGCTGATCCTCGCCATCAAAGCCGTTGGCAAAACGCCGGGTGAAGTTCAGAAAGCCATCACCGACGCCTACGTTCCGGACTACTACAAGCGACTGACAGTCACCGTTTCGTCCGACCGGCGGGTGTATTACGTCGGCGGTCAGGTTCGGAATGCCGGTCGTCAGGAATACCTCGGCACGACGACCGTAACTAAGGCGATTCAGTCCGCCGGCGATTTCAACGACTTTGCCGATCGCCGGAAGGTAATTCTCACGCGCGCCGACGGGAAAAAGTTCACCGTGAACTGCCTCAAAGCTGCGAAAAATCCGGCCTTGGATTTGGCGGTCTTTCCCGGTGACAAAATCGAAGTGCCGATGCGGGGCTTCTGGTAAATGCTCCAGCTTCAAATCCTTTCCGGCAAATCGGCGGGCGTTTTTTGGGATGCCCGCCGTTTGCCTGTACGCGTCGGGCGCGCTTCCAGCAATGACCTGCAACTGGCGGACGACGGCGTGTGGAACGAGCATTTCCAGGTGGCGCTGAACCCGGCGGAGGGCTTCGTGCTGTCCGTCCACCCCGGCGCCCTCGTCACGGTGAATCACACGCCGGCTTCGACCGCGCGTCTGCGCAACGGCGACCTCATCACGGCGGGCTCGGCGCAACTTTGCTTCCGCCTCAGCGAAACCCGCCAGCGCGGTCTGCGCCTTCGGGAATGGTTGGTGTGGATGTTGGTAGCGGGGGTTATTCTGGGGGAAGTCGCACTGATTGGCTGGCTGCTGCGGTAACTTGTCCAGCCGGTTGCGAACTCTGAACCGGCAACCGTGCGCGCGAACCGGCAACTCGCTTCAGTGCCGGAAATGTCGCGTGCCCGTAAACGCCATCGCCACGCCGCGTTCATCCGCCGCCGCGATGACTTCCGCGTCCCTGACCGAACCGCCCGGCTGAATCGCTGCTGTCGCGCCTGCTTCCGCTGCGGCGATCAATCCGTCAGGAAACGGAAAGAACGCATCACTGCAAACCACACTGCCTTGGAGCGACAACTTCGCCTCACCGGCCTTCCAGACCGCGATGCGACTCGAATCCACCCGGCTCATCTGGCCCGCGCCCACCCCCAAAGTGCGGTCCGCGGCGGCATAGACGATCGCATTGGATTTCACATGCTTCACCACGCGCCAGCCGAACAACATGGCCCGCAACTCGGTTTCCGTGGGCTGGCGTTTGGTCACAATCTTCAAGTCCGCCGCGCTGGCCCCCTTCCGGTCGCGCGCTTGCATCAGGAATGAATCCGCGCCCACGCTTCGCACGTCCCACGGTTGTGAGGCACTCCCATCCTTCAAAATCTTCAACAGCCGCAGATTTTTCTTCTTCTGCAAGATCGCCAGCGCCTCCGCCGTGAAATCCGGCGCGACGATCACTTCGCTGAAAATCTCGGCGATGACCTCGGCGCACGCGGCATCCAGCGGGCGGTTCACCGCGATGATGCCGCCGAACGGCGCTTGCTTGTCCGTCGCGAACGCCTTGGCCCACGCTTCGCGCAAGCTGGTGCCTTGACCCATGCCGCAGGGATTCGTGTGCTTGAGGATCGCCAGCGTCGGCGCGTCCGCAGCGAACTCGCCGATCAACGCCGCCGCCGCTGTGAGATCGAGAATGTTGTTGTAGGAAAGCTCCTTGCCGTGGAGTTGCTGAAAATACTCGCCAAACTTTCCGTACAACGCCGCCGCCTGGTGCGGGTTCTCGCCGTAACGCAGCGGCTGCGCCAGCGGCGCGGATATGGTGAGCGCGGCGGGCAGGGCATTCTTATCGGCGGAAAACTCCTGCTGCAAATGCGCCGCAATGGCCGCGTCGTACGCCGCGGTGCGCGCGAAAACCTTCGCCGCGAGCTGGCGGCGCAGTTCGAGCGTCGTGTTGCCGGCAGAATGGATCTGCTGCGCCACGACCGCGTAGTCCTTGGGGTCAACGATCACCGTCACGCTGTCATGGTTTTTCGCGGCGCTGCGGAGCATGGAAGGTCCGCCGATGTCAATGTTCTCGATCGCGTCGTGCAGCGCCACGTTCGGCTTGGCCACTGTCGCTTCGAATGGATACAGATTCACCACCACGAGATCAATCGGCGCAATGCCGTGGGCTTGCACCGCCGCTTCGTGGGTCGCGTTGCCGCGAATGTAGAGCAGCCCGCCGTGGACTTTCGGATGCAGCGTCTTCACGCGGCCATCCAGCATTTCCGGAAAACCCGTGTGTTCGTTGATATCCTTGACGGCGAGGCCCGCCTCGCGCAGGGCCTTGGCCGTGCCGCCGGTGGAGATCAGTTCCACCCCGGCGGTAACGAGGGCTTGGGCAAACGGAATCAATCCGGTCTTGTCGGAAACGGAGAGCAGGGCGCGTGAGATTTTCATCATGGCAGCGGACAATTTGCGGAAGCCGCCGGCCGAGTCAATCGGCAAAATGAATCCGGGTCGAAAACCCCGGGCGACCAAAGCGTGGCTGTCGCTCGGGAAAAGCGCTGCGCCGAACTGGTGGATTGAAGGTCGGTGAAATCAAATGACGCGCTCCTTGACAAGCGGAGTCCGTTGGGGGAGCAATAGGTCCATGAAATTGGGCCGCGGTGTATTCCTATGGCGGGTCGGGCTGCTTACCGCGACGACTTTCCTGCAAACCTCAACCTGGGGCGCGACGATCCGGGATGACCAACCGGGCAGCAGTTATTTGGACCTTGCGAGTACGCAGGATTACCTTTCCGTTGGACTGTTCGTTAACAGTTGGGGTTACACGGGCTGCGCCACGCTCATCGCGCCGGACTGGGTGCTCACGGCCGCACACAATCTGACGGCCGCCAGTTCCGGAATTTTCACCATCAACGGGAATTCCTATCCGACTTCTGAACTTATTCGTCATCCCAGTTGGGATGGAAATGCTTTCAACGGTTACGACCTTGCCTTGGTGCGTCTGAGCGCACCCGTTGCCGGCGTGACCCCGACCGCACTCTTCACCAGCACATCGGAATTCGGACAGGTCGCTACGTTTGTCGGATATGGCTTCACGGGCACGGGCCTGACCGGCTGGCAGTCACTCGACAATCAGAAGCGGGCGTTTCAGAACGTCATTGATGGCGATTTCGGCAATCCATCCGTGTTCCTGGGCAGCGATTTCGACAATCCACACACGACAGCGGACAATGCTTTCGGAGATTCAATTGCGCTGACGCTTGAGGGCTGTGTGGCTCCGGGTGACAGTGGTGGGGGTGTCTTTCTTACTGTCGGCTCACAATCCTACTTGGCCGGCGTGATCTCATTCGTTGCCGCCACGGATGGCAGTGCTAATGCCGATTATGGTGACGTCAGTGGCTTTGGCCGCATCTCCCCCTTCGTTCCCTGGATTACCAGCACGGTCCCGGAACCCTCGGTGGCCATGCTCCTGGCCGCAGCCGGTCTGGGCGTGCTTTTGAGGCAGCCTTTTCGGCGCGTGAAGAAATAGTTGAAGGCCTTTGCACGCCATCATCTGTACGCACCACGCCCGGCTGACCACGCCCCGAACGCGCCGCCACCCGCCCCGGTCACGCCAACGATTTCAAAGCCAAAACCCTCACCGTCCGCCTGGGGGTAACACCCCATATCATCTGACCGGGCTCAAGCGCACCATTAAGCAGGAAAGCATCGCCACTGCGGCAACCCCATTTCGTCTGGTCTGATCCGCGTCCGCGCCGGAACGGAACGCTGTCAAGCCCGCCCCGATACCAACGGGCGAGTCGGTCGTTGCCCAATCGGATGAATTCCCGCAGCTTGGCTAATTGCAGAATCACGACCGGAAGTAAGAACAACATGAAGACGCTGCCCTTGCGCGTTCAAAACTGGATGGCGCAGCAAACGCATCCGCGCCCCGGCGCGGGCGAGCCGCCGTTGCGGGCGGAACTGTTCAGTGTCGAACAGTTGGCGCGCCATGCCAAAGCGCTCGCCGCCAGTCACCAGGTCGTCACCCGGCAGGGAGCCAACCGGCTGCTGGCCCGGTTGGGCCAGAACGAGGACATCCTCCGAGCCTTCAATCGCGGCACCCTGGCTGTGGACCGCAGTCGGGCCGTCACGCCCGCCGCCGAATGGTTGCTCGATAACTTCTACTTGATCGAAGAGCAGATTCAACTGGCCCGGCGGCATCTGCCCCACGGCTACAGCCGGGAATTGCCGCGCCTGGTGAATGGCGCTTCCGCCGGACTGCCGCGCGTCTATGACATCGTGCTCGAATTGATTTCGCATGTGGATGCGCAGATTGATGCCGGACCGCTCCGCGCTTTCATTGCCGCTTACCAGACGGGGGCTTCTTTGAAACTGGGCGAGTTATGGGCTATTCCCATCATGTTGCGCCTGGGGTTGATTGAAAATCTCCAGCGCATCACCACCCGGCTGAACCTCGCCCGGGAGGACCGCGACCTGGCGGACGGGTGGGTGGATCGTTTGCAGGCGATGGCGGAAAAAAATCCGTCCCGCCTTGTCATCGTGGTGGCGGACATGGCGAAGTCCGAGCTGCCGATCACCAGTTCGTTCGTGGCGGAATTTTGTCAGCGTTTGTCGCGACAAAGTCCGGTGTTGCATCTCGCGCGCGGCTGGCTCGAACAGCGGCTCGGGGAACAAGGCTTGTCCATCGAACAGCTCGTCCAACTGGAGAGTCAGAGCCAGGCGGCCGATCAGGTTTCCGTCAGCCACAGTATTGCCAGCCTGCGTTTCTTGAGCGCAATGGACTGGAAGGGGTTTGTGGAAACCCTGAGTCTGGTGGATCAGATTTTGCGGAAGGATCCCGCCGCCGTTTACGGCAAGATGGATTTTCCCACGCGGGATCGCTATCGCCATTCAGTTGAAGCCATCGCCCGCCACAGCCAGCTTTCGGAAGCGGACGTCGCCCACAAAGCCATCGAGCTGGCCGCCGCCAGCGCAGGTAGCGGTGGCCCCCTGTCACCACCCTGTGGCCGCGCCGCCCCCGGCGCCTTTTTTCAGACACCGGAAAAGCCGCCGGACCTGGCGACGAGGGCGTCGCCAGCACCTTTCTGCGACGGGGCGTCGCAGCCACGCGGCGCGGAGAGCGAGACTGGCGCCCGGACCGCCCATGTGGGCTTCTACTTGATTGACAAGGGCCGGCCGGTGTTGGGCCGCGCGGCGAACGTGCGATGGCCTTGGCGAACGCTGAAGGAGCACTGCATCCACCGTTTTCCCCTGACGTTTTATGCGGGCGGAATTTTTTTGTTCACGACCCTGGCCATGTTCGGATTCGTGCATGAGGCCCAGGCGCTCGAAGTGCAGGGATGGAAGTTTGCTTTCTTCACGCTGGTCTTCCTTGTTTGCGCCAGTCAACTGGCGGTGGCGATGATGAACTGGCTCGCCCTGCTGCTGTTGGAACCTTGTCCGCTCCCGCGCATGGATTATTCCGCTGGCATCGCGCCGGATTGCCGCACAATGGTGGTCGTTCCCACCCTGCTCACGAGCTTGGAAGGCGTTGATCGCCTGATCGAAACCTTGGAGATTCATCAACTCGCGAATCGGGATGAGCACCTGCATTTCGCTTTGCTGACGGATTTTCGCGACGCTTCGGAAGAGACTCTACCTGGAGATGAAGCGTTGCTGCAAAGAGCGCGGACGGGAGTCGAGCGGCTGAACCACAAGTATCCTTGCCCCGGGCGGGACAACTTTTTCTTGTTTCATCGCCCGCGCCGCTGGAACGCCGGCGAGGGCTTGTGGATGGGTTACGAACGCAAGCGCGGCAAGCTCACCGAGTTCAATGCCCTCTTGCGCGGCGGTTCGCGCGAATGTTTTTCCGAGATCGTCGGGGACCCCGCCCTTCTGCCCGCCATCAAATATGTCATCACGCTCGACACCGACACGCAACTGCCGCGCGAGGCCGCCCGGCAACTCGTCGGCACCCTCGCCCATCCGTTGAACCGGCCCCAGTTCGATCCCGTGCGCGGGATTGTCACCGAAGGCTACGGCATTCTGCAACCGCGCGTGGGCGTGAGTCTGCCGAGCGCCGGACGCTCCTGGTTCGCGCGGTTGTTCGCGGGCGACGCGGGCATTGATCCGTACACGCGGGCGGTTTCCGACGTGTATCAGGATGTCTTTCAGGAAGGCTCGTTCATCGGCAAAGGGATTTACGACGTGGACGCTTTCGAGCGCGCCCTGCACGGACGCTTCCCGGAGAATACCGTTCTCAGCCACGATTTGTTGGAGGCCTGTCATGCCCGCTCCGCGCTCGTCAGCGACGTGGAATTTTATGAAGAGCATCCTTCGCGCTACAACACGGACGCCGACCGGCGGCATCGGTGGATTCGCGGCGACTGGCAAATCACGCAATGGCTCTTGCCCCGCGTGCCCGGACCGGATGCGCGGCGCATTGCGAATCCACTCTCCGGTTTGTCGCAGTGGAAAATTTTCGACAATCTGCGCCGCAGCCTCGTGCCGGTGGCGCTGCTGCTTTTGCTGCTGGGCACTTGGATGCTCCTCCCGGAACTCGGCAGCCGGGGAACGTGGCTCGTGCTGGCGATCATCACGCTGCCTGGATTGTTGGCGGCGTTGGCCGATGTGTTTCGCAAGCCGGAGGAACTCCCGTGGTTGATGCATTTGCGGCAAGTGACCGGCGCGGGCGCGCGCCAACTCGGCCGGATTTTTCTCACGGTCGTGTTTCTGCCCTACGACGCCTACCGGAGTGTGGACGCCATCGGGCGGACGCTGCTGCGCTTGCTGGTGACGCGCCGGCGACTGCTCGAATGGCAAACCGCCGGTGATTCCGAACGCGCGCCGCGCGCCGCCCGCGCCGGGTTTTATGCCACGATGTGGATCGCGCCGGTCGTCGCCGGGGCGAGCGGTGTTTTCCTGGCCATACGCCAGCCGGCCCACTTGCCGCTGGCCCTGCTGATCCTGGGCTTGTGGCTCGCCGCGCCGTGGATTGCCTGGTGGATCAGTCAACCCATCGAACCGCCGCCGCCGGATTTATCGGCGGAGCAATTGTCCTTCCTGCACCACACCGCGCGCAAGACCTGGCATTTTTTTGAAACCTTCGTCACCGCGCAGGAGAACTGGCTGCCGCCCGACAATTTTCAGGAAGCGCCTTCGCCGGTGCTCGCCACGCGCACTTCGCCCACCAACCTGGGGCTCGCGCTGCTCGCCAACCTGGCGGCCCGCGACTTTGGCTATCTGTCGGTGGGCGGG
>CAYHFK010000080.1:0-9360 GCA_964355895.1 uncultured Bifidobacterium sp.
GGTTCGGAAATTAGAGCGGACTCACGTCCGCGGCTACCGTTTTGAAAGAAGCTCCAGATTCAAAGCCATTGCTTCCTTTCCCTGTCCGATTTGGGCGTCGGCGGCTACTATTGGGTGAGTGAACGATCAAACCGACGCCCAACTGCTGCGTGCCTATGCGGAACACCGCTCCGATCCGGCCTTCGCCGAACTGGTGCGTCGCCATGTGGATATTGTTCATTCCGCTGCGCGGCGCATGGTTTGTGACTCGCACCTCGCCCAGGACGTGACCCAAGGCGTGTTCCTCGCCCTGGCAAGCAACGCTGCCCAACTCACGGATCGCCCGGTGCTGTCCGGTTGGTTGCATCGCACCGCGCAAAACATCGCCGCGCAGACCGTCCGCACCGATGTGCGTCGCCGCGTCCGCGAACAGGAGGCCGCCGCCATGAACGAATTACTTTCCGCTGAACCTGACGCCCCTTGGGAACACATCGCTCCGCATCTCGACACCGCGCTGGGCGAACTGAGCGAGGCGGACCGGGACGCGCTGTTGCTGCGCTACTTTGAACGGAAGTCCGCGAGCGAGATGGCGCAAACCCTTGGGATCAGCGACGAAGCTGCGCAAAAGCGGGTGAACCGCGCCGTGGAACGCCTGCGCGAATTTTTTGCCAAACGCGGCCTCACCGTTGGAGCGAGCGGACTCGTCGTGGTCATCTCCGCAAATGCCGTCCAGGCCGCACCCGTTGGACTGGCCATCACCATTTCAGCCGCTGCCGCCCTTGGCGGAACAACTCTTGCCACCTCAACTGCCACCGCCACAAAAGCCATCGCCATGACCATACTTCAAAAAGCAATCGTCACCGTCACCATCACCGTCCTTGTTGGAGCGGGAATCTACGAAGCCCGCCAAGCTTCATCGCAACGAAGCCAGGTTCAAACCCTCCAGCAACAGCAAGCGCCGCTGACTGAGCAAATCGATCAACTTACTCAAGAGCGCGACACGGCAACCAACGCATTGACCTCGATGCGAGATGAGATCGAGCGGCTGAATCGCAACACTGGCGAACTGCTCAGGCTGCGGGCGGAAATCTCCAGTTTGCGGCAAACAACCAATGCGCTTGGGAGACTCACGGCCGAGAACGCGCAACCAACACAGCCCTCAGCTGATCTTCGGGCAGAAGCGATTGCGAAACTCAAAGTGCAATGGGGAGATGCGAAGACAAACTGGCTGGCAAGCGTGGAGAGAGTTCGGCAGTTGGTAACAGAACTCAATGTGCCTGGCGACATCGCGACCAATGTTGGCGCGTTCACAAACACAGCGAGCGCTGACCTTGCGCTCTACCAACCCTATTTTGAAGCCGTGGAACTACGTGACTTTCAGGCGCGAAAGCTGGAAATGCTCATGAAGAGAATCGCTGTGACAATTTTAGAAGCGGAAACAGACCTGCCGACGATACCTCCTCAGTAAGCTGTTATTCGGCTTCGCGCCGTGGCGTCTTTGCGTTGATGCCTTTTTCTACTTTTCCTGTCCGATTTCCCGGCGGCGGCTTCAATGGGATGAGTGAACGATCAAACCGCCCCAACTGCTGCGTGCCTGCGCGGAACCCCCCTCCGAACGGGCGTTCGCTGGTAGCGGCGGGCGTCCCCGCCTGCCGTCGAGCCGGGGCATCCTGCCCGGCGGAAAAACCTCACGCACACCCGCGCTATTTTAACCTTTCGTGAGTCGTCAACAAATTCGTGCGCTATTCCGGGCGGCAGGATGCCGCCCGTCAGGCAAGATGCCCGACGCTACGGAAATGCGGCAACGCGGTTCAAATTATCACGGACCGATTGACCACGAAGTCACCCGTTTTCCTTTCAGCATGAGCCTCCTGACGTCGGCTGCTACGGGGTTTTGAAACTGCCTCTCATGAGTGTGCTTTTACCACAAATGGACACGGCTGGGCGCGAAGTTTTTTGGAGCTTCTCGCAACGATGCCTGGTAGGGACGGTGCGCTGCGCCGTCCAGCGCCGCGTGCAGCGCCGCAACGCCTTGGATACTCAGCGCCAACTCAAAAAGTGTTCCGGCCCTGCACGGCGTAAAGCCGCGTGGCGGCCACCCCGCTATACGCGGGCCGGTGGTCATCGCAGCGCGACGACCCTACCCGAGCGCCAGCGGCCCGGTGCTGTCACCAAACTTCGCCACCGGCGTGCCCATGTACTCGAGCATCGAAACGTAGAGATTGCAGAGTGGCGTGCCTTTCGGGCTGGCGATGTGACGACCGGGCTTCAGCTTGCTCCCGCCCCGACCGGCCAGGATGACCGGCAGGTTGGCGGGATCGTGCCGGTTACCGTCGGACATGCTCGAACCGAACAGCACCATGCTGTTGTCCAGCAACGTGCGTTCGCCCTCCTTGATCGCCGCCAGCTTGTCCATGAGGTAGGCCAGTTGTTCGTTGTGCCAGCGGTTGATCTTCGTGTACGGCTCGGACTTCTCGGCCTTGTCCTGGTGATGGCTGAACTCGTGATGCGATCCGCCCGCGCCGGGAATCAGTTTGCCGAAGTTTTTCCCGGAAACGTCGTTGGCAAACATGAAGGTGCCGATGCGCGTGCTGTCGGTCCAAAACGCCAGCGCGATCAAATCGAGCATCAGCCGGACGTGTTCCTGATGATCGCCGGGTTCGCCCTTCGGCGCCGCGATGTCTCCGGGGTGCGTTTCCGGCTTCCACTCGCGCGGGTCGGGCTTCGAGAAAAACTCCAGCCGCTTTTCCACGTCCCGAACGGCGTCGAGGTATTCGTCGAGCTTGTATTGATCATCGCGGCCAAGGCGGTTGCGCAGCGTTTTGGCGTCATCAAGGACGAGGTCGAGGAGCGCCGCCCGGTCCTGCTGCTGTCGCCGGTCCGTGTTCGAAATGCGATTCGCCTTCATCACGCTGAAGAGCCGTTCGTAGGCGAGCCGCGGGTTGATCTCCTTCGCCAGCGGCATGTTGGGCGAGCGCCAGGAGATGTAACAACCGTAGAGCCGCGTGTAGCCGACGTTGGTGTCAATGCCCGAGATCACCGGATCAATGCCAAGCTCGAACGAGGGCAGGGGAGTCAGATGGCCGATCTGCTCCGCGCAAAGCTGGTCAATGGAGAGGCCACCCACGCTGATGTCCTTACCGGCGGTGCGGCGGACGGGCAGTCCAGTGAGGAAGTTTGCCGTTTTAGCGTAATGACCGTCACCTTGATGGCTGTGTTGTTTGTCGAGGCCGGAGAAAACCAACAGGTTGTCGCGATGCTTCGCCAGCGGTTCGAGGGCGAAGGGCAGTTCGAAGTCCGCGCCGGCCTGCTTCGGGAACCAGTTCTTCTCCCACACGCCGTTTGGGAAATAAATGCAGGCCATGCGCACGGGCGCTTGTACGCTGGCGGTGGCTTTTGTCGAAGCGACCGCATTGGGCGCTGCCAAGGCCGCGACCTTGCCCATCGCGTCGAGTAACGGCAGGCCGAGCAGCGCGCCGGCACCTTTGAGGAACGAGCGGCGGGGAATCCGCCAGTTGCGTTCGAGGATCGCGGGCGCTTGCGGAATGAATTTTTGGGCGGACGTTCGCGGTGATTGCATCTCAGGACTCCGGTTGGTTCAACTTGGGATAAAAACGGTGTTGAAAGGGGTAGCTGGTGGCGATGGTTTCGATCAGAACGGTGGTGCGCCAGTCGTTTTTCTCGAGTGATTTCATGGCGTCATCAATAACACAGTTGTCAAAATTGTTCAATTCCCGTCCGAACGCGAAGCCGGTCATCTTCCGGGCCAGGTGCCGGACGATCTTCTCCTTGCGCGCCAGCAGCACTTGTTTCAATCCACCGGGTCCCTCGTAAACCTCACCCGACGGCAACGTCCCTTTGGTGTCGAGCGGTGCGCCGTGCAACTGGTCCCGCCAGCGGCCGAGCACATCGAAGTTCTCCAGGCCGAAGCCCAGCGGATCCATTTTGTCATGGCACGCCGCGCACTCGGCCTGGAGGCGGTGCTGCTCGAGTTGTTTTCGCAGGGAAAGGCCGGTGGTCTCGGCGGCCTGCTCGTTTAGCGCCGGCACCCCGGGCGGCGGCGGCGGAATCTTTTCACCCAGCAACGCTTCGATCACCCAGCGCCCGCGCAGGACCGGACTGGTGCGCAAGGGGAATGAAGTTGCCGCATGCACCGCCGCCATGCCCAGAATGCCGCCCCGCCGGGCATCTGCCACTTCCACGAGTTGCAACTCTTCGCCGGTGACGCCGTGGAGGCCGTAAAGCTCCGCGAGCCGCCGGTTGGCGAAGGTGTATTTGCTGTCAATGAGTTCAAGGAGCGACCGGTCATCGTGGACCAGATAATTGAAGAAGGAGGCTACCTCGTCCTTCATTGCCCGGGCGAGTGCCGCGTCAAACTCCGGATACTTGGTGGCGTCCGGTTTCACTTCGCCGCCGAGCCGGTCGAGATCGAGCCACTGGAGGGCGAAGCGTTCGCCGAACGCGGCGGCCTTCGGGTCTTTCAACATGCGGTGAATCTGCGCGCGATAAACATTCGTGTTGGCGAGCTGGCCCGCTTCGGCGAGCGCGAGCAGTTCGTCATCGGGCATGGAGGACCAGAGGAAATAGGACAGCTTGCTCGCGAGCGGAACATCGGCGAGCCGCTGAATCCCGTTGGTGGCCGGCTCCGGCTCGGCGAGAAAGAGGAAATGCGGCGAGATCAGCGCGCCTTGCAGCGCCAGCCGCACCGAGGCCGCGAAGCTGTCGCCCCGCTCGCTCCGGCGCGCATACAGCTTCATCAGGTGATCCACTTCCCCGGTGGTCACCGGCCGGCGCCAGGCGCGCCGGGCAAACGCCGAAATCACTTCCCGCGCGACCGGTGCCGGTTTCTCGAACCAGCCCGGCGAGCGAAACCGGATTCGCTCGCGGGCCGTGTGCAGTTCGCGGCTTTGTCCGCGCGGGCGATCCGGCAGGATCCGTTGCGTGATTTGCTCCGCCGCCGCGAGATACTTCTCAATGTGAATGGAGGACGTGAAGAGCGTGTCGCCGGTCGTGTCGAATCCTTCGCCGCCGCCGCCGTCGGCGGGCAACAGCTGTTCCAGTTGGAGATCAAGTTCGAGGCCGAACAGATCGCGGATGGTATTGATGTATTCCGCGCGGTTGAGCCGCCGGCTCATCACGTAGCCGCGGTAGAAATTGGCCGTGCGGTCGGACGCGATCTGGTTGCAGTCGGGTTTTTCGGGGGCGGGCAACTGGCGGAGGAAGCCCATGAGCTTTTCGAACTGACCAAAGTCCAATTCGCCCGACTTCTTGGGCGGCATCTCGTAGGCCTGCACCTTTTCCAGCACTTCCTGCCACAATTCCCGCTCGGCCTTGATCGCGTTCAGATTCTCGAAGCGCTCCAGGTTCAGGTCGCCCTTGGTCTTGGTCGCGTTATGACACTCGTAGCATTTCTTCGCCATCAACGGGCGGATGTCCTTCGTGTAATCCTCCGCCAGTTCGGCGTGGGTGGCGAGAGTGCCGGCCAGCAGGGTGGCGATAGCCGCCAGAGTTAGCCGTGACACTGGTTTGGCCGTTTGGATCACGAGCAGCTTTTATGGCGCCAGCCGAATTGAATGTCCATTTCTGGAATCAGCAAGGCCAAGGGAGCGCCGATCTCCGATCCGGCGCGATGATGATAAAACCATAACGCGCCGGGTCGGAGGCCGGCGCTCCTAGCGGAGAGTGGAATCTGCTTGTGGGGTTACTTTGCGAATTTCGCATATCGCTCGGCCACGAAGTCCCAGTTCACGACGTTCCACCAGGCGGCGATGTAATCGGCGCGCTTGTTCTGGTATTTGAGATAGTAGGCGTGCTCCCAAACGTCGAGGCCGAGAAGGACCTGCGTTCCCTGGGTCAGTGGGTTGTCCTGGTTTGGTGTGGCTTGGATGGCGAGCTTGCCATTCGACAAAACCAGCCAGGCCCAACCGCTGCCGAATTGACCGAGTCCCACCTTTCCAAAGGCTTCCTTGAAGGCGCTGAACCCTGTGAAGCTTTTCTCAATGACCTTGGCTAGTTCACCCGTTGGCTCGCCCCCGCCGTCTTTCTTCATCATCTGCCAGAAGAGCGAATGGTTGTAGTGCCCGCCGCCGTTGTTGCGGACGGCGGTGCGGACGTCGACCGGTAGGCCAGCCATCTCCTGCGACATGCCTAATCCAACGCCGACACCGCCCGCGCCCAACTCCAGCAACATGGCTTCCGTTGTCTTAGCCTTCAACACGGGGTGGCTGGCGATAGCCTTGTTCAAATTCGTCACGTAGGCGGCGTGATGTTTGTCGTGGTGAATCTCCATCGTGCGCGCATCTATGTGCGGTTCAAGCGCGTCGAAGGCGTAGGGCAACGGTGGTAACTTGAACGGGCCGCTCGAAGCAGCGGGCGCGGCGGCCGGTGTGGTTTGGGCAATGGCCCTTGGCATGGTCGCAGCAGCGGCGGCGACGAGCGCGGTGGTTTTGAGAGCATGGCGGCGGGTCATCATATTTGGTGTGGGTTTTAAGTTTCTGAGGGTGAGGCTAACACGAACCGCCGCGCGGAGGCAAATGTCCAACGGCAATTATTTGGTAGGCCAACCGCCGACAGCAGCATCTTGAAACTTGGCGATTCCAAGATCGGATGGCTGCCTGCCCGAATTCGGTACAAGGCGCGCGAAAGCCCGGGGGAATGCCGTGTGCCCAATCAGCGAAGGCCTGTCATATCCCGTGTGGATGGTGAGGGGAATCCGGCGCTCTGGGCACAACATCTGCATGACGCTGAACACTTATGGAGAAGTTTTATGTCGCTTGTGATTTCGGCACGCGAACCAGTCGCGTCATGTTGGGGACATTCCACAACCAAACCCTCACGATGAGTGAGTTGCGCCGGTTTAAAACCCCGGTCATCAACGAGAAGAAATCCTCGCAATGGAATCTGCCCGAACTGTATCGCGAAACGCTGCTGGCCCTGGTTGAAATTGGCGCCCAAGAGGTCAGCGTGGCGGGCATCAGTTGCAGTTCCTGGGGGGCGGATTACATGCTGTTCGATCCGGATGACATCCTCCTGACCCCCGTGTTTCATCATGCCGACCCCCGGATCGTCGAGGGGGTGAAAGCGGTATTTGCGAAAATCTCACCGGAAACCATTTACGCCGAGACCGGGGTTCAGAGCCGGCCCGGCAACACCCTGTTTCAGTTGGGCGCGGAAAACTCCCGCCGGCTCAAACAGGGCAACCGGTTGCTGCCCTTTGCCGATGGGTTCAATCATCTGCTCGGGGGCGACCCTTGCGCGGAACTGTCGGCCGCCAGCACGACCCAGCTTTTCAATCCGGCCACGCGGACGTGGTCGAACCGGTTGGTGAGCGGCCTCGGGCTGCCGATGGAGTTTTTGCCCAACCTGGTTCCCCCCGGTACGAAGCTGGGCCGGCTCCGGCCCGACCTGGCGAACCAGATGGGACTGGAGGATGCGACCGTGATCGCCTCGTGTTCGAACGAACTGTCGGCGGCGCTCGCCGGGTTGCCGCTCGGCCATGGCAAGGATTGGGCCTACCTGCGCGTGGGCGATGAATCGCTCATCGGAACCGAAGTGCCCGCCCCCCTCATCAGCACAGTGACGCGGGAGTTGGGTTACTCGAATGAAAGCTGTCTGGGCGGGGCGACTAATTTCTACAAGCGCACCGCCGGCCTGTGGTTGCTGGAGGAGTGCCGGCGCTTCTGGATCGGCCAGGATCGCGAGCTTTCGGACGACGTGCTCCTGCATCTCGCGACGACCTCGCCCGCGTTCGAATGTTTGATCAACCTCGCCGACCCGCGCTTCGCCGAGCCGGGCGACATGCCGTTGAAGATTCAGGCTTATTGTCGCGAGACAGGTCAGGAAATCCCGCGCAAACCGGGGCAAATTATTCGGTGTGTGCTCGAAAGTCTCGCGCTGGAATATCGCAAGGCGTTCCAGGAACTCGAACTTCTTACCGGGAGCAAATTTACGCGGCTCTATTTGTTTGGCGGGGCCGAGAACGGGCTCCTGAATCATTTCATCGTCAACGCGCTGCAGGTGCCGGTCATCCTCGCTTCGCCGGATGCCGCCGCGATCGGCAACGTGCTCGTGCAGGCGCTGGCCCTGCGCCACATTCCCTCGCTGGGCGAAGCGCGGGAAATTCTGCGCCACTCCATCAAGACTCAGGCGATCATTCCGCATCCCGCCTCGTGGGAAACGGCTTCCAATCGAATGTTGGAACTCGTGGCGACCTCAATGGCGACGGCGACTTGATCCGGCCCGCATTTCCCCGGTAAGCGGCTGTTTGAATAACTTCGAGCGGCGCGGCGGCGTGGGGTTTTGCGTGGGGCAAAGCGGCGCGGGCGGAGCATCCCTGCTGCGGCCTGTGCCGAACGAGCCATCGCCGCCCGGTTTCCTGACATCCCCCCGCTTGCCTCTCTGTTCTGCGTTTTAATTTTGCATTTGTAAATTTCAAATCCCCCCTCCGCCCACCGCCCTCGGCTTCATTTTTAATTTTTAATTTTTCTGGACCCTCCCCCCGTATTTGTCCTACCCCCTCTGCCAGAATGGGCGCATGAAATTAAATCCCCTGCGTTGGCTCCTCCGGGAAGACGGCGAAACTCTGGCCCGGTTCGGTGCCGCGCGCCTCATCAAAAAACTCGACGGCAAAATTGAACTCCTCGGCGGCTCGCGCGACGACCGCACCGCCGCCAAGGAATGGTGTTCCCTGTTTCTGCATGAGGCGATTTTGTCCGCCTGAACGCCGTCAATGTTTGATCCTTGCTGCATCGTGAGCCGGCTGCTAATCAATCCGCATGCGCCTCGAAAGATCAAGGATCGTTCCATGACCTTCTACGCGCACACGGCAAACCATGGCCACCCTCGCCCAGCGGATGGGAGCGGGGCTGGGAGTGGGGGCTGGCAAACGCCCGGCACTCACCGTCGCAACCTCGCGACCTTGGCCCAACCATTCGCCGCCCCGCTCGGTCGGTCCGCCCCAGCCACCCGCCAACCCACCACGACCATCGTCGCGGCAAGGTTCATTTCTTCCGTCTTGAAAACCACGTTCCCGGAGGTAACCTATGGCCGATGACTTGGACCGAGACCATCCACCAGTGGCGCCGACTCCCGGCCGCGGAGAAACTCCGCCGCCGTTGGCAGGCGATTCCCCAGGACGTCGCTCAGAGCATGGCCTTCGAGCAGGAGCCGGTGGAGATACGCCACCTGCAAGAGATACTCGACCGGATCGCGCCACCCGCTTCATCGAAACCACTCGCGGCGTCCTCTCCTATTCCGAGTTAGCGCCGTTGCTGGCCGAGCGCGTCCTGCGCCTCGAAACCGCCCTGTACCAGCCCGAGTTCGCCGCGTGGCCACCCGACGAACGGCTCGCCGCCGAATTTCACCGCCGCATCTGCCATGACC
>CAYHFK010000080.1:9460-16383 GCA_964355895.1 uncultured Bifidobacterium sp.
CCCTCGAAGCCGCCGACCGTTCGGACTGGCAACCGCTCATGGCCATCTGGCAACTCCGTTTCACTTCCGCTCCGAAAACCCCATGAAACCGTATCCCATCCTGGCTGAGTTGAACCCGCCCTGCTGATGAAGTTCTACGCGCACACGGCGGAAGACGAGCAAGGCAATCGCCTGCCCGAGGCGCACTGGCAACCGCTGGTCGTCCATCTCTGCAACGTCGCGGCCTTGGCCCAACAATTCGCCGAACCGCTTGGCCTCGGCAAAGAAGCCGAACTGGCTGGGCTGTTGCATGACTTGGGAAAATATGCCGCGCGCTTTCAGGCCCGCCTTGATGACAACTCGATTCACGGCATCAACCATTGGGCAGCCGGGGCCGCACATGCTGCCGAATTACGCTTCCACAACAGCGCTTTTGCGGTGGACGGGCATCACACCGGAATGCCAGCGAGGGATGGTGATGGCCTGAAACAAACCATTGCCCGGATGCGCTCGCACGCGGAGCGGGAAAGCTTCTGCAAATGTGTTGAGCCTCTGTCCGAACTCCTGCGGCGATTAGCGGCGGACGGACTCTGCCTGCCGGACATTCCGGCTCGAACTCCGGGTGATCCTTTCTCTGAAGCCCTGCGCACCCGCCTGCTCTTCTCCTGCCTCGTGGATGCCGACTTCCGCGATACGGAAAACCACTTCGATCCAGGAGCCGCAAGTCTTCGACAGGTTCCCCAGCTTCAGCCCGTCCGCGCCTTGGAAATTCTCCGTCATCATCTGGCCGGTCTGTCCAGTGACGGCGACGTGAACCAACGCCGCCGCAAGCTTCTCGACGATTGTCTGGCCGCGGGGACTCAACCTCCCGGCCTGTTCACACTCACCGCGCCGACGGGCAGCGGCAAGACGCTCAGTTCGATGGCCTTTGCCCTCCAACATATCACCCACCACAACGCCTCGTTGCCCGAACATGATGCCCGCCGGTTCCGTCGAGTGATCGTCGTCATCCCGTTTACCAGCATTATTGAGCAGACGGCGGACGTGTATCGCAAGCTCTTCGAGCCGGAGTTTGGTCCGAAGTACGTGCTGGAACATCACAGCGCCGTCGCTCCTCGTGAACGAGCCGAGGACAATGGCAAGGACGCCGAAGCGGAGAGCCTTCGTCACGCCCGGTTGGCGGCGGAAAACTGGGCCTCGCCGCTCGTCGTTACCACCAGCGTCCGGTTCTTTGAAAGTCTGTTCAGCAACCGCCCGTCCGCCTGCCGCAAGCTCCACAACATCGGCCGTTCCGTCGTGCTGTTTGATGAAGTGCAGACGCTGCCGTCCGATCTCGTGCCATCGCTCCTGTCCGCCGTGAAACTGCTGACGCGCGACTACGGTGTGACCACTGTGTTCATGACGGCGACGCAACCCGCCTTCGCCGCCGCCGAAGCCGCCCTGCCTTACGGTTGGAATCCGACCCCCATTGCCTCGGATGAATCCGCCCTCGCCGAAGCCCTGCGGCGCACGCGGATTGAACTGCCCGGCTTGGACCAAAAAACTTCCTGGGAAAACATCGCCGGTCGAATGGCCGTTGAATCCCAAGCTCTGTGTGTGGTCAACACGACTGCCGATGCGCGGAATCTGTTCAAGTTGCTCCGCGACCGCTCGCCTGATGGCCTCTGCCACTTGTCGTCCCGTTTGTGTCCGCAGCATCGCCGCGAGAAGTTGGAAACCATCCGGCAACGGCTACGCGATGGATTGCCCTGCCGGCTGGTTTCAACGCAGTTGATCGAGGCCGGAGTGGACGTGGACTTCCCCATCGCCTTTCGCGCCCTCGGTCCGCTCGACTCCATCATCCAGACCGCCGGGCGCTGCAATCGGGAAGGCAAGTCCGCCGAACCAGGTCCCGTAATCGTCTTCCGCCCGGAGGAACTCAAGACGCCGCCCGGTGCTTACCGCACCGCCACCGCCAAGACCGTCGAGTTTCTCAACCGCCATCCGGACGCGGCCGACCGCTTGCATCTGCCGGAATTTTACGCCGCCTATTTCCGGGAACTCTACGGCCTGCTTGGCCCGCAGTCGGTGAAGGACGACAAAGTCTTTGCCGCCAGCGCCGCGCTCGACTTCCCCAAAGCCGCCGAAGAATGCTCTCTCATCGGTAACGAAACTCACGCCGTGCTCGTGAAGAACTGGACGGATAAAGACGGCAAGAATCGCGGAAAGGAACTTGCCGAGAAACTCGAACGTCAGAAGCACCTGACCGCCGTCGAATGCCGCGAAGCCCAACGATTCTCTGTGAACCTTTACCAGAGCGAGTTTTTCGACGCGCAGGCCAAGGGCTACATCTATCAGCCCACGAAGGATTGGGACTTCTGGGTGTGGAACTCGGATTACGATGAAGACCTTGGACTCGGCCACGTCGGACTTGATGCCTTCAACCAATGATTTCCAAAAACCTATGACCATCCACCTCCGTACCTGGGGCGAACTCGCCTGCTTCACCCGGCCCGAAATGAAGGTCGAGCGCGTGAGCTATCCCGTCATCACGCCCAGCGCCGCGCGCGGCCTGCTCGAAGCCATCCTCTACAAGCCACAGTTCCGTTGGCGCATCCGGCGCATCGCGGTCAAGCGGCCCGTCCGCTTCCTCGCCTTTCGCCGCAACGAAGTGAAGTCGCGTCTCGCGCCGCGCAATCCGGTGCCGCTGCTGGCCGACGACGATCGCACGCAGCGGAACACACTTGCCCTGCGCGACGTGGAATATGTCATTGAAGCCTCGATGCATCTAACGCCGCTGGCCGGTCTGCCGCGACGCAAGCCAGCCGACGACGAGGACCACGGGGAAGACTCACCCGTGAAGTATCTCGCCATGTTTCAGCGCCGCGCCGAGAAGGGCCAATGCTTCGCCCAGCCCTGCTTCGGCTGCCGCGAATTCCCCGCCCACTTTGAACTGGCCGACGAAGCCTCCATGCGCGTCCCACCGGAAACCAACCGCGACACTGATCTCGGCCTGATGCTCTATGACGTCTTCCATCTCGACGTTCTCAAGGACCAACCGCCCGGCAAGATTGAGAAACCGCAGCCGCACGTGACTTTCTTCAAGGCCGCGCTCAAGGACGGCGTAGTCACCGTGCCGGAGTGGAACGAGGTCAAAGCCCAACTTGGAGGTGCCGCATGATGCTCCAAGCCCTCATCGCCTACGCCGAACGCGAACAACTCGGCGACGCGGACTTTGAACCTGTTGGCGTTCGCTGGCTCATCCCGCTGGATCGGTACGGACAACTGGCTGGTGACCCGATCCCGCTGGCGCAGAATCCAAACGAAAAAAAGCCGAGGCCAAAGGCGATGTCCCGACCGTTCACCTCACCCAACGAGTTGAACCAAGGCACCAAGTCGCACTTCCTTTGCGACACGCTGGAGCGGGCGACGCTGTTCCTCGACCCGAAGACTCCTGACAAAGCCGAAGGGCGGCACACTCAACACAGCTATTTCCAGTCGCTCTTGGAAGAGGCCGCTCAGGCCAAGCCTGATGAAGCCGCCCGCCTGAATGCCGTGGTCACGTTTCTGCGGAATTCTGCCGGAACCGTGAGACTCTACGCCGCGCTGACCGAAGCCAAGGCGAAGCCCACAGACAACGCCACGTTCTCGGTGGACGGCGTCAACCTGCTCGACTCATCGCAATTGAAAACCTTCTGGCGTGAGCGTCGCCAGAAACAGTCTGCTGCGGGGGGAGAACGAGAGTTACGAATCTGCATCGCCACCGGTGAACTTGCCGAAACGCTCGACACAACGGAAAAGATCAAAGGAGTTCCCGGCGGGCTGGCCACCGGCACGAACCTTATCAGCTTCGATAAGGACTCGTTTTGTTCCTTCGGCTTGGAGCAGGCGCAAAATGCCGCGCTGTCAGCTTCGGCGGAATTGAACATCCGTTCCGCACTCAACGCCCTCATCGGCAAAAGCCGCAGCCAAGGCCTCGTCTTCAACGACACGGTCCACCTGCATTGGACGCGAAAGTCGGTTGAACACGACCCCTATGACCTGCTCATCACCGCCGACCCAGAGGCGATTTCTGCATTGCTTAAGTCGGTGAAGGAAGGCCGCCGCTACGTCGGCCTCGTAGCCAACGCCTATTACGCCACGAGCCTCTCCGGCAATGGTGCCCGCATCGTCGTGCGCGATTGGTTGGAAAGCACCGTGCCCGAAGTCGAGCAGAACATTGCCGACTGGTTCGCCGACCTCGCTATCGCCGAACCGGACGGCAGCGGCGTGAAGCACGACTTCAAGTTCGGCGCGCTCCTCTACGGAATGGTGCGGGCCGAGTTGTCGGAGATGTCGCCCGCCTTGCCGACGCAACTGCTTCACGGCGCGCTCCGGGGCCGCAGCGTCCCGCTCCCTCAAGCTGCCCTCGCCGCCGCCGTCCGGCGCCAGCAACTCGACCAGGACAACAAACTCAACCCCGCGCGTCTCGCCCTCATCAAGGCGTGCCTGCTCCGTTCTCCCAATTCATCAAACAACAACCCACAAACCAAAGATACAATTATGACTGAATGCCTGAATCCCGAATCCCGCGACGCCGCCTACCTGTGCGGTCGCCTCTTCGCGGTCTTTGATCGCCTCCAATACCTCGCCCTTGGCGGCGTCAACGCCGGCGTGGTCGAACGGTACTATGCCAGCGCCAGCGTCACCCCGGCGCTGGTCATGGGTCGCCTCTTCCGCAACGCCCAGTTTCACCTGGCCAAGGCGGACGGCGGCGTGGCCACGAATGTCGGCAAGGACTTTGAGGCCATCACCTGCGCGCTCGGCGACCAGTTCCCGGCGACGCTCGATCTCGAAAGTCAGGGCCGCTTCGCTCTCGGTTACTACCACCAGAAAGCCGAATACCGGCGGCGCACCGCCGAACGGAAGGAACAGCAAACGCAGGAAGCCACGCCCGCCTGATCGTTTTCAACAAACAACAAACAAAGAACAACTCACAAAAACAAACACCATGAATAACCGCTACGACTTCGTTTATCTCTTCGACTGCAAAGACGGCAACCCGAATGGCGATCCCGATGCCGCCAACTCCCCGCGCATTGACCCGCAGGACATGCATGGCCTCGTCTCCGACGTGTGCCTCAAGCGCAAGGTCCGCAACTTCGCGCTCCTCGCGAAGGAAGCCGCGCCCGGCTACGGCATCTTCGTCCAGCAGGGCAGCGTCCTGAACGAGAGCATCGCGAAAGCTCACAAGGATCTCGGCCATGACGTGGACCCCAAGTCCGACAAGAAGAAAGCCACCCGTGAACAAGTCGGGTCTGCCCGGGCTGAGATGTGCAAACGCTTCTTCGATGTCCGCACCTTCGGTGCGGTCATGTCCACCGGTGCGAACGCCGGCCAGGTGAGAGGCCCGGTGCAACTCAGCTTCAGTCGCTCGGTGGATTCGATCCTGCCACTCGATTTGAGCATCACCCGCATGGCCGTGACCGAAGCCAAGGAAGCGGATTCACCGAATCAAACGATGGGCCGCAAGAACCTCATCCCCTACGGCCTTTATCGCTGCCACGGTTTCATCAGCGCGCATCTCGCCCGTGAAACCGGTTTCAACGAGGACGACTTGGGCGTTTTCCTCAAAGCTCTTTGTGGACGTGCGGGGCTAAGTGAGCAGCACGGACCAAGCATGTTCGACAACGATCATTCAGCTTCTCGTGGCACCATGTCCCCGCAGAAGCTCGTTGTCTTCAAGCACCAGTCCATGCTTGGCAATGCCCCCGCGCACAAACTCTTTGAGCGCGTCACCGCCAAGCGCAAAGGCAGCGTCGAGGTGGCCCGCGCCTTTTTCGACTACGACGTGGTCGTGGACAAAACGGGGCTGCCGTCCGGCGTGGAAGTGATCGAACTCCTGTGACCCCAATCGAAAATTCCAAATCTCAGATTGCAGATTCGCCGGGGCGGGAGGCGTTGCCGCTCTCGCTCCTCAACGATTTCCTCTACTGCCCGCGCCGGGCGGCGTTGAAGGTCGTCGAGGGCTGGCGCGCGGCCAACCAACACACCGAGCGCGGCGACATCGTCCACGAGCACGCGGACTTGGCCGGATATGAATCTGCGATTTCAAATTCGGGATCTCAGATCACCCTCCTCCGGGCCTTGCCCGTCTGGTCTGAGCGGTTGGGTCTGAATGGCAAGTGCGACATTGTGGAGGTCGTGGGGGCTTCGCCCGATTTGAGATCTCAAATTTCAGATTTGAAATTGGGCGGCATCGCCGCCCTGCGCCCCGTCGAGTTCAAACTCGGCAAGCGCCGCCAGTGGGAAAACGACGATGTCCAACTCTGTGCCCAGGCAATGTGTTTGGAGGAAATGTTCAACGTCGCCATCCCGCGTGGCGCTGTCTTCCATGCCGACAGCAAACGCCGCCGCGAAGTCGAGTTCACCATCGAGTTGCGCCAGCGGACGGAGGCAGCGGTGCTGGAGCTTCATGCTCTGCTGCCGCAATCTGAAATCTCAGATTTGAAATCTCAAATTCCCAGATTGCTCCCGGCAATCTGGAAGCCAGCTTGCGAAGAATGTTCGCTGTTCGACATTTGCCTGCCCAAAGCCACGGCGGCGGACAGCCGGGCCGCGCGCCTGGCCGCTCAACTATTTCAAATTTGAAATTTCCAATCTCAGATTCCACACTCGCCGAGACCTTTAACCCTCAACCAAACAAAACCCATGACCTACGAACGTTTTGAAGACCTGCCCGTGTGGCAAAAGGCGGCGGATCTCTATGAAGCCACGGAGGACTTGCTCGAAAACGACACCTTCAAAGCCTCCCGCGGCTTTCGTGATCAACTGGACCGCGCCGCGCTGTCCGTTTCCAACAACATTGCCGAGGGCTTCGAGCGCGGCACGACGAATGAACTGCTGGCGTTCATCTACATCGCGCGCGGGTCGGCAGGCGAAGTCCGCTCCATGCTCACGGTCAAGGCGCGGCGCAGTCGCAAGGC
>CAYHFK010000081.1:0-16332 GCA_964355895.1 uncultured Bifidobacterium sp.
CCAGTTCCAACGCGCCCGCCTGGGCGTTCTCCGTGGCTTGCGCCCGGGTGCGTCCGCCGACGAGGACGTGCGTCACGCCGGGTTGGGCGGCGGTCCAGGCGAGCACGAGTTGCGACAGCGTGCAGCGGTATTTGTCCGTGAGCGGTTGCCACGACGTGAGCAGATCCAACACCCGGCGGCGGTTCGCCGGCACAAACCACGGACTCCACGCTTCGTTGCTGCGGAATTCCTCCGGGCCGAACACGCGGTCCATGCCCACCTTGCCCGTGAGCAGCCCCTGCTCCAGCGACATGTAGGTGAGCGTGGCGAGCTGGTGTTGAGCGCAGAAGGGCAGGAGGTCCCGCTCCGGCTCGCGATGCAGCATCGAGTACCGGAACTGGTCGCTCACGATGCCGCCGCACCGGAGGTTCTCCGCCAACTCGGCGGGCGACACGTTGCTGACACCGAGGGCGCGGATTTTTCCCTGCTGCTTCAGCTTGAGCAACGCGGCCATCGTGTCGGCAATCGGCGTGAAATCCGGCGGCACGGAGGGCCAGTGCGTCTGGTAAAGATCAATGCAGTCCACGCCGAGGAATTTCAGGCTGCGCTCGATTTCAATCACCAGCGTGTCGGGCCGCAGGCTGCGGCGGATGGTCTTGCCATCGCGCGCGACGAAAAACGAACCGCGATCGTCGTCGGTCCACAGGCCGCATTTGGTGGCGAGGATGACCTGATCGCGCCGACCCCGGATGGCCTTGCCGACGATCGCCTCGCTGTGGCCCCAGCCGTAGCCGGGCGCGGTGTCAATGAGGTTCACGCCGGCGTCGAGCGACGCCTGGATGGCGCGGATGGATTCCTTGTCATCGGGGTCCGGTCCCCAAGCGCCGCCGCCGCCGGTCACCCACGTGCCAAGGCCGATGACCGAGGCGCTGAGACCGGAGTTTCCAAGCGGGCGATGTTGCATGGTTCAAATCTCCCAGGCTGACGTCGCGTTCCGGCCGGTGGGGGCCATCGCGTCCACTTCGATTTCAAACAGCAGTTCGTCGCGACAGACGACGGCCTGCGTGGTGACCAGCGGCCAGTTCTCCAGACCGAGCTTGACACACCATTTGCGAAAGAGCGGTGCGTCCGCGGGATTTCGCAAATAGGCGGTGGCGCGGGTGACGTCGGAATAATCCAGCTCGCGGGAAACGAGAATGGCGCGCACGACCTGCATGGTCAGGTCAATCTGTCCGTCCAAGTCGCCCGCGCAAACGCTGTCGCCGTTGGGCGCGATGCTCGCCGTGCCGGAGATGAACATCCGCCGCCAGCCCGGCGTCACGATCTCCACGGCGCGGCTGAAGCAGCTTCCGTAAGCCGGAGCGGGACATTGCATGGGCGAGCCTACTTCGCCCACAAAGAGCGAGCCGTTGGTCGGCTCTACCGCCCAGGCCCCCGCCACCAACGCCGCTCCGGCCAGGTTCTTCACGCCAATCCCGGTGCTGGCAGGCACCGTGTGATCGAACAGGTGGCGCCGTTCGAAAAACTCCCGACGCACCTGGTTCAGGGGGCCATACCACGCAAGGATGTCGTCGAGGAACAGCCAGGTGCGCGCGACGTTCGGCAGGCTCATGCCGGCGCGGTTCAGCGCCGCCTCGATGTTTTCAAAAACCTGCATCGCCTGCTGCTCGCGCGGCGCGGAAAGATCCGCCGGCCAAATGTCACCGAGCACACAGTGGCGCGCGTGACCGTCATGGAAGATGCGTCCGACCACTCGGCCAGCAAAGGCGAGCGATTCAACCCGCGTGCCCGCGACGGCCATTACATGCATCCCGGCCACGGATTGATCTTCGCAAGAAGCGCCTTCCACGAACGTCACGGGCCAGGGTTGTTCACCAAACAATCGTTGCAGGGCAACGGCGAAATCCGACTGGGCCGCGAGCGAGCCAAACACTTCATGCCTGACCACGCTGGCGTTGTGGGTCTTAAGCAAGGCCGCCAGTCGCTCCAGCATCCTGGCCGCCGATTCGTCCGGTTGCGGGAGGAGTGTGAGATGGAGTTCCCGCACGCCACCCCGCTCAATGATGCACGTGTGCAACTCCGGGCAATGGCGTCGCCGAATCACCGGGTTTCTGACCGTCACACCTGGCACTCTCTCAGTCATAAGTTCGTCATAAATGTTCCCGTTGGTTTCATTGCGACAATACGTATTCGACGAGATCGTCGAGTTGTCGAGGGGGAAGTTGCGAGGTGTCGCCGTGTTTGCCGTCGCGTTGCAACATCTTGAGCATGTCCCGGATGGTCGCGGCGCGGCCATCGTGCAGATACGGCCCGCTGCGCCAGACTTCGATGAGCGTAGGTGTGTCGAATTGGTTGGTGGACTGGTCGAACTTCCCGACCGAGCCGACGTCATGGAATTTCATGTCCGTGTAGTGCGGGCCACTGTGACATTCGGCGCAAGCGAGCTTCTCGTTCTGGAACACCTTCTTCCCGCGCTGGGCGGCCGCCGACAATTTGCCTTTGACCAGATGCGGGCTGGGCATCGGCTGGAGCGCTTTGAGGTAGTCGTCCAGGGCCGCGGCGACTTCGGGTGGCTGCACGGTGAAGAGGCTAAAGCGAATGCCGGCGCGCACGGCGACGGAGGCATTCGAGCGCACCCCGAGCGACATGGAAGGAGGCGTCTCGTGCGCCAGGAGCAGACTCTTGCCGTTCTTCGGATTGCCAATCCCATCGTTGAGGAGGTCCCAGTTCAAGCCATCCACGCGCGCATCGTGCGAGTGGCAACTCGAACACGCCTGCCAGCCCTGGAAGCAAAGCGTGGCGTCGTTGAAATAGAATTCGCCGAGCCGAACGCTCGTCATCTGGGGCGCGGGGCCGAGCGGAACCGATTTCACCCGCAGCGGGTCGGCGACTCGCCCCGTGGGATGAACCTGCCCGTTTCCAACTGGGTCTGGGTGTGGGGTATCCCACGGGGCAAGGTCCACTTCGTTGAGCGTGTCGGAGAAATAATTCGCCACCCACGCGCGGCTGCCGGCGACGGCCAGCGAGCGCGGGCCTTTGCCCGGCAGCTTGAGGCGCTGGCGCACGCCGACGAGGAATGACAGGTCGTTCGGCACCTCGGCCGCCGTGCGCGACGCGGCGGTGTAATCCACCGGTTTGCCGGGGTCGAGCGTGACGGGGACTTTGGCCAGCTTGGCGAGCAGCGCCGGAAAATCAACGACGCTTAGCTCGTGCGTGCCGGCGTGCGTGACGAGCAGTTGCCGGCCATCGCGGCTCCACGCCACCGCCCACGGCGTTGCGGCGCCGGAATCAATGTTGTCGAACAGGACGGTGTTGAGCAGCTTCATCTCCGCCAGATCAATGATGCTTCCGGCGTTGCTGTTGATCCAGCCGCGCTCGATTTGCGTCGTGGGCAAATGAAAGCGCGCGAGGATGTGCGCGACGACGGCGTAACGGCCATCCGGGGAGACGCGGAGGTCGCGCAGCAACGTGCTTCCGTTCGGCAATACGATTTCCTTGAGCACCTTTCCCGCCGCGAGATCAATGACACTCACGCTCGACGCGACGACATCACCATCCGCCCGGCCGGCGTGGATGTGATTCGCGACGAGGAGATGCTTGCCGTCCGGCGTGACGGCGGCGGAAAACGGCTCGCGCGGCACGCCGATGCGCCGGACCTCTTTCATGGTCGCAAGGTCGAAGATGCTCACGTCGTTGTTGAAGCGGTTGCAGACGTAGAGCGTCCGCTCGTCGGGACTCAGCACCGGAGATTGCGCTTGGTAACCCCCGCGCAGGCGGTCGGTCACACTGCCCTTTACGGTGTCCACGATGCAGATCGTGCTCTCGGGCGCGGCGCAGGTGACGTAGAGCGATTTGCCGTCCGCCGTGAGCGCCAGGCCAGACGGGGCTTCCGGCACGCTGACGGTCCTGGTGGTTTTGGCGCTGGCGGTGTCGAAGAAAGCCACCTGATTGGCCGTGGCATTGGCGATGAACAGCGTTTTGCCGTCGCTTGTCACCGCGAGCGCGGTGGGTGAAAGATACGATGGCTTTTGGGGCGACGCTGCGACCGCTTGGTCGGCCGCTTGCGTCCCGACGCCGGGAAAAACGGCCGCGCCCAGAAGCAGTGCCGCGGTCGGGAGGATTCGATTACGTTTCATACGTTTGGTTTCTGAGTGTGATTTGACTTGCGTGTTTTGTCAGGGTTTCAAGGTCACGGTTGTTGGGCGGCCAGCTTTGGTCCGGGCCGTTGTTGGCGCTGCAAGTAATCCGGCCACAGCGGGCAGTTGAGGTCAATCCAACATTTCACCCGATGCATCTGGTCACGGGTCAAATGCACGTCGTAATGCCCGCGGTCCAACACCTGCCACAGCTTGCTCCGCACGGTGCCGAAGGTCCGCGGCTCGGCCTTCGAGTGCGGCTGCGACCAGGTCATGTCGAAATAGTGAACCCAGCCCTGGGTGATGAGCGTGCGGTAGGAGGCGGGCACACGGTCGTCAGCGACCGTGCCGCTCAAGTCGAGCTTCTGCTTGTCCTTCGCGTCGTGGCAGCGCACGCACTGCGCATCCCAGACCGGCTGGACGACTTTTTGATAGGCGAACGGCACCGCGCCCCACGAGGGCGCATCAATCGTCCGCGGCGACCGGCGCATGGCGAGGGTTTGATTCACCGGGACGGCGGTGCCGCGCGGCTCATGACAGCCGATGCAGCTTCGCCGCTCGCCGGGCTGAAGTTGCACTACGCTGCGCATCCGCTGCACCTCGTTCAGGTTTTCGTCCAGCGCCTCAAAGTAGAGCACCTTGCCGGCGGGCGCAGTAAAGCGCACCGAGCCGTCCGCCTCGACCGGCACCGTGCCGAGCGCAGCCTTCGCCACGTAACTGGGCCAGCCGTTCGATCCGCGCACGAGGTGCGTTGGCGAGGCGTAGAAATCCTCGAATGGTGGATGGTCATTCCGGTATTCACCGTTGGGCAACAGTTCCAGGTCCGCCCGCACTTCCTGGCAGACGCGCAGATATTTGACCGACCCGCGCGGCACCGCCGGCCCCAGCCCGGCGTAAACGTCCGCCACGATGAACTCCCCTTCGTCAGACGTTTGCTGCTGCGGCTCGATTGACGCGAGCACCGGCGGCACGGTCGCCGCCTGCAAAGGTGACGGGCTCATGCTGCTGATGGCCGGATCGAGATGCAGCAATTCGCGGTTACCCCAGCGGTCAATCACGTAGAGGCCGAAGTGTTTCCGCGGCGCGTGGCTGACGAGGAAATAATCGCGCGCGATCGGCACCGGATCACGGAAACATTGCTGCCGCGCCCAGTCCATGTGGTAGCGCGGCTTCGTGTCCGGCGTGAGGTTGGTGATCGCTTCGGGGTTGAAGCGTCCTCGCTCCGGATCAATCAGCGCGATCGGGCCGTTCAGATCGCCGCCGTGAGAAATGAGCGTCGCGCACAACTCGCTCGTGCCCGGCACTTCGTGCGCGTTCATGTAGCAATTGAGCGTGTTGTTGCCAAAGATCAGTTCGGGATGCGTGCCATCGGGACGAATCGCCCAGAGCGTGTGGCCGAAGTCGGCGCCCTTGTCGAGATACTCGGAACGCGTCCAGAGGATGCGACCATCGCGCATTACCGACGGCCCCCACTCGCTGAGGTTGGCGTAGGAAAGCGGCCAGGGATTGCCGCCGTCGGCGTCCATGCGAAACAACACGAACGCCTGGGGCCGCCAGCACAGGAACCGCGCCTTGCAGCGCGTGGAAATGAACGCCAGTCCGCCGTCAGGCAGCGGGCACGGATAGTAATCGTGGAACGGTCCGTCCGTGAGCCGGCGCAGTTCGGAGCCGTCGGCGTTCACCCGGAACAGGTGGAAGTAGCCGTCCGGCTTGTCACGGTGGGCGAAAAAAATCTGCCGCGCATCGAAGCCGGCCATCGCATCGCGGGCCACGCCGCCCGGCGCGTTGAACAGCGTGGTCACTTTCGACTCGCCCGGCTCGAACTGCCCGGCGCGGCGCGGAATCTCCAATACACACACGCCGCCGCCCGGCCGCCATTGCGCGTCGAGGATGTCGCTGTAGTTGTGCGATGGCTCGTAGGGATGGCGCTGGACGAACAACACGCGCGCCAGTGGCGCGAGGTCGGGATCGCGGAGGAAAAGCCGCCGCTTGGCGAGGCGAACTTCGAGATACGCGGCTTCGGACGCCGCGCTGCTGTCCGCGTCCGCTGGTCGAGCCTGCGTCTGCCGCCACTTCGCCAGTTCGGCCCGCTCGGCGGAAACGTCCAAGCCCCGTACGGCAAATCGCACGATCATCGCCTCGAATTGTTTCAGCACGCGCGTCACGGCGTCGGCCGGGTCCACCGCGGACCACGTCTCCTGCTCGCAGAGAAACGCGTAACGCAGGCGTTCCTCCCACGTCGCGGACGGTGACAACACCGTACCGCTGCCCGCTTGATGCACAGTCCGCCACTGAGTGCCGTCGAGCGAAAGCCGGACTTCGAACGCCTCCGGCAAGCGGTCCTGAAAGCGGCCCTCGCGGTCGCGGGAAAAAATCACCCGGCTGACCTGGGCCGGCTGCGGCAGTTCGATTTGCGCCCATTCGCCGCTGCTGCCGGCGGCAATCCAACTGTGATCGTTGCCGTAACGACCGTCGTTCAAGTGCGCGACCTGATGAATCGCGTGGCCCGGCAGGCACGACGAGGCGGTGGCCTTCGCGCCGTTGCCCGCCAGCGCCAGGTTGCGTGACGCGTCGGCACCGTAAACTTCCAACTCGTCGAGGCACGGCTGACCTCCGGCGGATTCCAAAATGACGAACCGGACGAACTTTGCTTCCTGCGCGGGAAACAGGATGACGTTCGGTTTCGCCGCTTGGACCGGTTGGATCGCGGCGTGGACTGATCCGCCCAGAAAGGCCATCAGCCCTCCCGCAACGACGGCCGCTGCAATTCGATTGAGCAGTTTCCATTTCATGGGACAAAAAGCGGCGCTAAAGACGCGCGCACTCCAAACGCTGTCGCGCGCTTCCTGAACCTCACTGATGCGCGAAGCGTTTGGAGTGCGCGCGTCTTTAGCGCCGCTTTTGGGATGGGATTCAAGGGGAGAATCTCCCGAAGCAAGCCCTCGCGCATTGCCCCCCCGAGCTGAACTACGGCGGCATCTCCCTCTCCTCCCGACGCAGGAGGAAGGAGAGGGCCGGGGAGAGGAAGTTTTGAGTTTGCTGGGTAGCCCCTCTCTCCGACTCTCTCCCCACTCGTTCCTCGCGGGGAGAGAGAGACGATCCGCCCTCGTTCCGCTTGGGTTCATGTAAACGGGTTTCTTTCGCTGCATGATTCCAGTTTCTTTCCTCATGGCCTCGAAATCACCGGTGCGGTGTGCGTACGCGGGCGGACCGGCAGCTTCTCAATGCCCGCAAACTGCGGGTCCGGAATCGCCCGAATTTCCTCCTCGCCGCGATAGGGGCAGTTCGCGTCCACCCAGCCGATGAGCGCGAGCAAGTCCGCGGGCTCCAATTTCACGTCGTAGTGCTTGCCGCCGAGACACAGGTCAATCAGCGGACTCGTGTAGGAGAGGTGCTGCATCGGGCGCAGGGTGGCGTAGCTGGCGGGATCGCTCTGCTCGAAGTTTTCGCACATCAGCGCCCCGGCAAGACCGGGCGCGTGCGGCTTGTTGTTC
This sequence comes from uncultured Bifidobacterium sp., assembly GCA_964355895.1. Lineage (GTDB taxonomy): Bacteria > Verrucomicrobiota > Verrucomicrobiia > Limisphaerales > JADLHS01 > JADLHS01. The sequence continues at coordinate 7,610 of CAYHFK010000081.1, forward strand.
AACCCGAAACCGATCGGCCCGATGAGCGTGAGATACGGCTCCTGGAACACACCGTCGCCGCGACGCAGCGCGAGATTGGGCTTCGCCTGGCCCTCGCCATCACCGGAGTGACACTTGCCGCAGTAACGATCCAGCACGGGTTGCACGAGCCGCTCGTAACCCACGCTGGCCGTGCCCCAGGGCGGCGGCGTCAATTCGCTCGGCCCGTGTCGCAGCGCCAGGCCGGTTGTGTTCACCGGCGCGGTCGTGTGTTGCTCGTGACAGCCGACGCAACTCCGGCGTTCGCCCGGCAGCAGTCCGGTCGAGGAACGCATCGTGTGCAACGCGCGCTGGTGTTCGTCGAGCAGTTGGAAGTAAAGCACCACACCCGGCGGCGCTTTGAAATAAACGGAGCCGTCGGCCTCGACCGGCACGGTGCCGAGGATGCGTTTGACGCCGTCGTCCTGCAGCGGCGACACAGCGGGGCCGGAGAACCGGGCGTCGCGGCCCCAGAGCGAATAGGTCTTGTGGTCCATCTGAAGCACGCGGAGGAACTTCACTTTTTCGGGCGGGAGATCGGGCACGCCTTGGGTCACGTTCGCGCTGTAGAAAACGCCTGGCTCGGTTGCGCGCCGATCCTTGCCCGTGCCCGGCCAGACGACGAGATCGCTGTGCGTGGGCGGCGCGACGCGCGGTTTCACCGGCACCGCGTGCCAGATGTGATGCGCGCCCTCATAAATCAGTTCGCGATTGCCATGCACGTCCATGAGGTAGAGACGGAACTTCCCGTCGCGGCGGGCGGACACGAGGAAGTCTTCCTCCGAGAGCGGATAGGGCGTCTGGTAGGCGTCGAACTTTCCGGCGGAGTGATAGTCCGCGGCTTCGATGGGATCTTGCGGCGGCGTGCCACATTCGGGCCAAGCCACGTCGGCGGTGACTTTGGTCAGCCCGTGCGGGAAGTTGCGGCCTTTGCTCGGATCAAGAATTCCAATCGAGCCGGCGAACCAGTCGTGATGCGCGACGCCCGTGAACATCACGCGATCGCTGCCCGGAATGGGCCGCGCTTCGGCAAGGTGATCAGGCCAGACACTTTGGTTGCCCCAGAACGTCTCCACGCGGGTGCCGTCCTGCCGCGCAGTCCAGAGGCTTTGAATGCGCCACAGGGCCTTGTCTATGTAATCCCACCGCGAGAAAATCACCCGGCCGTCGTTGAGCAGCGTGGGCAGCCACTCCGGCTCGCTCTCGGCGCTGAGGAGGTAAAGGTTGCGCCCGTCGGCGTCGCACCGTGCAAGAATGTAGGAGTAGGTGTACGGCATGCACCGGATGAACGTGTTGCCGCGCGTGCTGCTGAACATGATGCGGCCATCCGGCAGGTAGATCGGATCGAGATCGTCGTACGCGCCGTCGGTGATCTGGCGCAGGCCGCTGCCATCGAGGCCGATTTCGTAAAGGTGAAAAGCGGATTCGTCGTGCCGCTTCATGCAGAAGAGCACGCGCCGCGCGTCGAAGGAAAGGTCCGGTCGCCAGAAACTCGCGGGCTGATCGGGCGCTCGCCCCGTGGGATAAAACCCACCGCAGCCCCCGGACTCTCCCGCCGCTCTATCCCACGGGGCAAGCTTGCGGACCTGGCCGCCCGGATGCAAACCGTCGAGCACGAGCAACCGGCCACCTGGCACCGCCATCATGCCGTTGCGGTGACGCACCTGATGTTGCCACTCGCGGCCCGCTGGGTAGGGATTGTCCACCAGCAAAACTTGTGTGAAGTCCGCCACCGGATTCTTGAACTGGATACGCCGCTTCACGGCGCGGATGGCCAAGTAGAGTTCGCGGGCGGGATCTTTTTCAGCGGTTGAATAGCTCTGCATTGCCAGCGCAGCGAGCTTTCGCTCAAGCGCGGCGAGTTCATTTAACTCGCCTGCCAAATCCGGGGCCTGCCGTGCGTGCGTCAGCCGCGCGGCGAGATCGCGGGCCCAGCGAATTTCCGCTGCGGCGCGCGCGGCCAGCGGATGATCGCCCGCTTGGAACAGCCAGTCCTCGCGCATCGCTTCGGTTGCTTCGGCAGCGGTGAGCGTTCGCGTTTCCGGCTCAGTTGGAGCCACCGGCGGCGCGGGGGCATGTTCCTCGAAAATGCCGCGCGGTGGTTTGGCTTTGCTGAACTCTTTGCGCACTTCGGCAGGGACGCCGTCGAAAGTTTTCCACTCGTCGAAAGGCACACCCGTCGCCGTGCTCAATGGCTCCTCCGACGGCCAGCGCCCGCTGTGACCGGAAACCGGCCGGCCCAGCCCCGCCATCGCCACGCAAATCCCGGTGGCGGAATCCACGGTGAGCAACGCGCCGGAGCCGGGATCCAGGATGCTGTAATCGTTTTCGGGATCGTGCGCGGCTTCGAGGTTTGCGTAAGCGGTGAAACGCAAGTTGTGCAGCGTCACGCCGCTGCGGTTCACGACCACGAACTCAACCGCCGCCACCGCACCTGCCCCCATGATTGCGTGGAGCCGCAACCGCAGCCGACCATCGCGCGTTTCAACCACGCCCACCGCCGACCCGTCGCCCGTGGCGCGAAGCGGTTCGATGACGACCAGGTTTTCCGGAGTCCGGTCGCCGGAGATCGGCGTACCCGCGCGGTGGCCGTCGTAGTGGAGGAAGTAGCCAAAGCGACTTAGTTGTCCGCCGCGTTCGCTCGTGAGACTCTGCCGCCCACCTTCCCAGAAGAAATACCCCGGCCCTTGTAACGCGAAATCCGTGACGTCGTTTTTGATCCAGATTGTCTCCTCCGTTTTTCCAAGCGTGCCTGGCGTGGGTTCCGGAGTTTTCGCGAACTGCTGACGGGCCTGTTCCAGCAAACTTGTGACAGCCTCCGTGTTCTTTCCGAACACGAACAACACAACTTCCCGCGCCGACTCGCCCGGTGGGATAAAGCCGCCCGTTTCCGGCTGAGTCGCGCTGGGGAGTATCCCACGGGGCGAGCCCGCCGCCAGGTCGCCGAGCTGCCACGTCAGCAACCCGTCGGTGTTGCCGCTGGACTCGCGTTCCACACTCAACACGGTCGCGGAGACGCCGCTGGATCCCGCCACAAGGGCGGATACCCAAAGCAAAACCGCGAAGCAACGGACTGCGGAAAGTATCGCCCAATCGCCTCGCAACTTCGGAGCGGTCCAAAGACCCACGAGCATGGGCGCCCTCCAAAACCTGGCGGAGGGCGCCCGGCTTCTGAAAAACGATGGGCTCATGGCGGTTTCAATGACTTTGGTTTCGCTGCGCGAGGGTGGCATCTTCGGTCTTCGTGCCGCCCAGTCGCGCGCCGGCCGATTGCAGAGCTTTGCGGACGGAAACCTCCGGGTAATCCGCGGCCAGTTTGCTCAGTTCGGCGAGGTCCGACGGCTCGGCGACGTTCCCCAACGCCTTCGCCGCCGCGTGGCGGACATCCGTCGCGTTATCGAGGTTGCGCACCGCGCCGAGCAACGCGGGCCGCGCGCGGCGGTCGCCGATTTCCCCGAGCGCCCAGGCGGCGGCGGCCCGCCAGCACGGCGTGTAGTCCAGGTGCAGCAAGTGAATCTCCGGCTGCGATGGATCGGGCCGGCCGTGCCGCGCTTCGTTCAAGTCGTCGGACAGGACGGCAGCAAGCGTGTCCACCGAGGCGCGGTCGCCGAGATTCCCGAGGGCGCGGGCAAGATAGAACAGCGTCCAGTGTCGGACGGGCGTCCACGTCGGGTTGCCCAGCGTGCGGCTGATGGGTTCTTCGGGTCGCGCGCGAAAGCGGGCGAATGCGGTGCGCACCCGTGGCTCGTTGGCCTTGTCGCGACAAACCAGCGAAAGAATTTGCGCGGCGCGATTCTCCGGGCCGGGATGACCACCCCAGGCGGGATGCGTGGTCGAGAGGGCGTCTTTGATGTCCTCTGCCGGTTTGGCGGACGGGTCGCCGAGCAAAGCGAGACACGTTTCGACGACTTCGTTTCCGCGGGCGCTGCGACGGAGGAGCCGGCCCACGAGCATTTCGTAATCATCGTTCTGCAGGAACAAGCCGCGGTCGGGGTCCGTGGGCACGGAGCGGATGAGTTCCGGCACGATGGCGGCGGCCTGCGTGGAGCCCAGCGCGTCGAGCGCCGCGATGATGCGCGCGTGAACCGGCGAGGAATGGCAGGCGTAAAGCGCCGGGTGGTCGCTGTACCAGCCGACGTAAAACCAGTAATTCTTGAGCGCGGCAAAGGTCTCGATCAGGGTGGTTTCCGCTTCCGGCGAGCCGAGGCGTCCGAGCGATTCGATGACCGCCTCGGCGAGAAAAAGATTGCCGCTGCGCGGCTCGATATTGTTCGTCAGCAGTTCGCGGAACAGTGGCAGCGCGTTCGTGTCGCGGAGTTGACCGAGAGCGCGGACGGCCTCCTGCAACGTGCGCGGGTTCCGCGATGAGTCCGCGGAAAAGGTGAAGTTGTCCGTGCGGTTGTCCTTCACAAAAGGCGTGTAAGGGTTATGCGCGGCCTCGACGCGGACGAATTCCCGGAGCGCGGCGACTGCGGCGTCGCCACCGGTATGGCCGAGGGCGACGATGGTGGCGCGCTTCGCCGGGGATGTCGCGCTCAGGTCTTGAACCAGCGCGGTTTCGATGGCGGGCCAGGAATTCGACGCCAGCCATCCTTCCCAGTTCGCGGATGCGCCGGTCGGCTCGGCGTGGGCGGTGAGATTTTCCAATGCGACATTGGCCGCTTGGGCGACGATGAGGTCATCGTCATCGAGCGCAGCCACCAACGGTGGAACGGATTCGCGCGTGCCGCACACCGCCAGCGCGAGGGCTGCGGCGAGGCGGACTTCGCGCCCCGGTTCCTTCAATGCCTCGGCCAGCGCTGGAGCGGCGGTACGCTCGCGGAGGAGCGCGAGTCGTTGCGCGGCGGAAATTTTTTGCCCCTGGCCGGCCCCGCGCAGGTGCTGGATGAGCGCGGCGATTTCATCCCCGCGCGCGGCGTTCGGCGAGTCGCGGAGCGTGTTGCGATTGAGCGAGGCACATTCGCGGAAGCGTTCGAACTGCAGGTCCATCATGCCGGTGACGCCGGAGTTGTTCCCACGAAAACGGTGCGGGTTACCCTGGCCGAGCAACTTCACCGGTGGAGCGCGGAGAGCGTCCGCCAGCCGGCCGGCGAACGAAGGGGCCGCGTCGCGCGGTTGATGGCAGCCAAGACACGAACGGCGCTCGCCGGGGCGCACATACAGCCACGACATCTCGTTCAACTCGGAGCGGCCCTCGGCATCCACCGCCTGAAGCGCCAGCGGCATGTCGGCGGGCACTTCGACGCTGAACGAACCGTCCGCCGCGAGCGGCACGGTGCCGAGTTCGACCGTTTCATGGCCCACGTGGACGATGTGCGAGTGCGACGAGCGCGTGGTCAGCGGCACCGCGCCAAGCACGCGAATGGCGCGGATGCGTTCCCAGTCCGCCTTGGTCTTGGTCGTAAAGCGGGCATCCTGGCAAAACAGAAAACCGGTCGGCCCGGCCCGGTCGGCGCGGGCGCGGTCCACGTAGTCGGGAATCACGGGCGGCCGGCTGCGTGCGCCGAGGAAGACCGGCGAATGGATGCCGCCCGCCTTGGACTCGAAGAGCGACACGACCTGGTTGTCGCGCGGGTCAATGACGCCCAGCACGTCCGACGTCATCCGCGTTCCCTCTGCTTGCAGCACGGTGCAAAGCAGTCGTCCATCGGGCAGCGGCGCAAGGTCGCCGAGATTTCCAGGCAAGCGATGTTGCTCGCGCTCCGGACTGCCGGACGCGCCGAGGAAGTTGCCGCGGCTGGAAATGTAGGCGAGTCGCCCGCCGGGCAACGGCGATGGACTGCCGTAACCAAACGCGCGCAGGCGCACGCCGTAATTGGGACCGACATTCGCGGCGAATTCGGCGAGGCCATCCGTGCCGTCCGGACGGATGCTGTGCAGGTGCGTCTCGACCTTGCCGCGGTCGAAGAAGTTGTCCGAGCGGATGAAGGCGATGCGGCCGTCGGCCATCACCTTCGGCTCATTGTCGAAAATGGGAGTGGAGGTAATGGGATGAATGTCGCGGCCATCGGCATTCATGCGAAAGAGCGCGCGCGACGGCGGCTGGTGATATTCCTCGAACGTGCCAATGCGCGTGGACGTGAACACAATCCGACCGTCTGGCAGTTCGGCGGGATCAATATCGTGGAACGGTCCATCCGTGAGCCGCTGCGGTTTCCCGCCCGAGGTCGGAATGCGGTAGATGTGGAAAAACTTCTCGCCTTCACGCGCCATCGCCACGAGCAGTGAATTTCCGTCGAAGGACGCGCTCGGCGAGCCGATGACGCCCGAGCCGGCGTCAAAGAGCACGCGCGGTTTGGCGCCCGGGCCGGGTTTCAAAGTGTAGAGCTTGCGGCCAATTTTCGAGGGACAAGGGAGATCAAATTCCGTGTACGCCCGCGACCAATCACCGACACGGAAACAGACTCCCCACGCGTCACCGCGCAGCGGGACATACACGCTGCAATCTTCGCCAAGAAACGCCACGCGTTCCGGCCAGGAGAAACCCTTGCCGGGCTTCGCGAGTTCAAGCCGCGGTTGCGAAACCTTGGAGCGCGCCCGCTCGCCGGATTGGGACCACGTCACTTGACCCCAAGGCTCCATGCCCATCGGCCCGACCACCCGGGCGTCGCGCCACTCCGGTCCTTCGACGAATTCCGGATGCGAATGATCAGCGGCCTTGCCCTCGCGCGTCACGCGCCAGTTTCCATCCGTGACAAATTCGAGCGGCGGCTTGTCTTTAACCTCGACCCGGACGGCCGCGATGACGCCGCGCACGCCCCCGAGGTCAAGGCCATGAATGCCGAGGACGTTTCGGCCCTTCGCCAGGCGCGACGTGATGTCGTAGCGCTCGACCGATTGCCAGACGTCCGAGGCCGCCCCAACATCGCTGCCGACGAACGAGCCATTCACATAGAGCTGGTAGCCATTGTCCGCGGTGATGAGGGCGGTCGCGTTGGTCGGCATCGCGTCGAGCGTGAAGGTCTTGCGGAGGTCGCAGAGCGCATCGGATTCGTCGGACCAAACCCAAAAAGCGGGCGCGAGTGAAGGAAGTGTTGCGGCGTGGGCCGCCTGAAGATTGAGCGCAAGCGCAAGCCCCACCGCCGCCGCGCAGACCCAACGGCGAAACACGCTGCGATGTGGAAGGTTTCGTTGCATCGTTTTTCGGACGGACACAAGGTTGCAAGGGCGGACGCACGAAATATGTCGCGCGGCGACCTGTTGGACTGCGCGGAACTTGGCTTTTCCTGCCCGCTTCTTGGCAGGACCGGGACAAATCCGCCGACCAGTATGGTTTATTGACCGGGAAACGTCCGCGCACAGATCCCTGCTCCTGCTTCTCTTCACCGGCAAGCCGCGCAAGGATGGGTCGAGTTTGGCAACCCTCTCGCAGCCAACGCGGAGTTGAAATCCATCTCGTCAGAGTAGCGGGCGTATCGCGCCGAATTTCACCCGCCGACCGCGCTTTTGAGCTCAAGACCGCCGGCGTATCTTGCGGCATGGACGGGAGCAGGAAAAGGGCGGACGCCTTCCCCCCTCAACCTCAAAAAGCAAATTCCTAACCGTCTCGCATTGCTTCGCAGAATGGTTTTGCTAATATGAACCGTGTTCAACTTCCAACGATGCCGAACCTGCAAAGTCTTAATTCAGGGCTAGGGGCATGGGGCGCCGCCGCCGCAACTCCCGGTTGAACCATGTCACGCCAAAAACAGAATCCCAGCGCCCCATGAGAAAACTTCTTTCATTCGCTCCGAATCGCATCGCTGGCGCCAACGCGATGTGCCTCTGGTGCCTCTTCGCCGCGCCGGCGTTGGCACAAGGACATCGTTTTGCCTGCGCGGATTACGTTCAGGGCAAGGTCTTCATCGTGGCCGCCGACGGCCGGGTGGAGTGGGAGTATCCGGCCGCGAGCTGCAACGAGCTCTGGGTGCTGCCGAATGGCAACCTCCTCTTCACGACCGGCCACGGCGTGCAGGAAGTCACGCGGGAGAAAAAAGCTGTTTTCAACTACGAGTCGAAAAGTGAGATTTACGCCTGCCAGCGCCTCGCCAACGGCAACACGTTTATTGGCGAGTGTAATGCGGGCCGGTTGCTCGAAGTCGAGCCGTCGGGAAACATGGCAAAGGAAATCCGGCTGCTCCCGGCAGGAAAGGACGGGGGCCATCTTTACATGCGCAACGCCCGTCGGCTCGCCAACGGCCACTACCTCGTCGCGCACTATGGCGAGCAGGTCGTGCGCGAATACGACGGCCACGGCAAGGTGGTGCGCCAGATTCCCGCGGCGAGCGGGCCGCACAGTGTCGTACGTCTGGCGAAGGACCACACCCTCATCGCGTGCGGCGACATGGTGAAGGACGGCGCACGGGTGTTTGAAGTGGACGCCGAAGGCCGGACAGTTTGGGAAATCAAGAGCCGCGACCTGCCTGACATCAGCTTGAAGTGCATGACCGGCCTGCAGCGGCTGCCCAACGGCAACACCGTGATGTCGAATTGGCAGGGCCACGGAGAATTCGGCAGCGGCCCGCACGTCATCGAGGTGACGCCCGGGAAGCAGGTGGTCTGGACCTTCGCCGACCACAAAACGATGAAGACGGTGTCCAGCCTGCAAGTGCTCGATGTGCCCGGCGACGCGACGAAGGGAGAAGTCTGGCACTGAGCCGGGCGACGTTGCGCGCCAAAATCAATGATCCGGCAGAAAGGGAAAACCAGTTCCGCTAAAGTTCGTT
>CAYHFK010000082.1:0-16264 GCA_964355895.1 uncultured Bifidobacterium sp.
AGCTGGGCGCGTTCGCCTACGACGGCGACCGTCCGACCCGCTGGCTGCGTGCGCCTGCGGTCTGGTTGCAAGGTTACTGGTGCTTCGACTGGAGCAGCGAAACGATCCGGGTGCAGAACATTGACACCAACGAGCACCGCATCACGCTGGCGAAGCAGCATCACTACGGACTGGGAAGTGGTAACTCTGGCAAGCGCCGATTCTTCGCGGTGAACCTGCTCGAAGAACTGGACCAGCCGGGCGAATACTTCATTGACCGCGATTCGGGTGACTTGCTTTTCTGGCCGCCTTCGTCGCTGCGCGGCGCACGCGTGGTATTGTCCACGCTGACCCAGCCGGTCATTGCGTTGCGCAACGCATCGCATGTCACCCTGCGCGGCCTCACCGTCGAGGCATGTGCGGGCAACGGAATTGAAATCAAGGGCGGACAAAACGACAGCATCCTCGCCTGTCGGGTTCGCAACACGGGCATGGACGGCGTCGTGGTGGCGGGCGGCACGCAACACCGCGTCGTGGCCTGCGACATCTTCGACACCGGCACGGCGGGCCTCAAGATCGGTGGTGGCGACCGCAAGACCCTCACGCCAAGCGGGCACGAAGCGGTGAACAATCACATCCACGACGTCTCGCGCCGCCAACGCACGCATGCTTACCACGTTCACCTCGACGGCGTCGGCGTCCGGCTCGCCCACAATCTGCTCAACGACGGACCGCACCAGGCCATCGGTCTCGCGGGCAATGACCACGTCATTGAGTTCAACGAAATCCATCACACGGGCATGGAGACTGACGATTGCGGCTCGTTTTACATGGGGCGCAATCCATCCGAGCGCGGCTCGGTGCTGCGTTACAACTTCTGGCATCACATCGGTAGCACGCGCAGCCACGGCAGTTGTGCGGTGTATTTCGACGACGGCGCGGGCGGGCAGACGGTATTCGGCAACATTTTCTATCGGGCCGCCGGCGGTAGTTTCGGCGCCGTCTTCTCGCACGGCGGCCACGACAACACCGTGCGGAACTGCATCTTCATCGAATGTCCGCTGGCCCTCGGCAGCGCGCCGTGGAACGACAAGCTGTGGAAGGAATATCTGACCGGCGAGCTGTGGCAGGAGAAGCTGCTCAAGGACGTTGACATCACCAAGCCGCCTTACGCCGACCGCTATGCCGAACTGAAAGGCTTCATGGATTTTTCCGGCGAGCGGCGCCGCAATCGCGCCCGCGCCAACCTGATCGTGAATTGCCGAAAAGTGCAAACCGGCAATTGGGACGTGACCGACGGCTTCGTGACCGACACCGACCCGGGCTTCGTCAACGCCGCGCGGATGGATTTCCGGCTTCGCAGTGATTCAGCGGCCTTCGCGAAAATACCTGCTTTTGAAAACATTCCTTTCGAGCAGATCGGTCTGCAACGAGACGAATTTCGCCGCCGCTTGGTGAAGGATGCACGGCCTTGAGCGCGGGCCGTTTTGCCTGACTGGGTTAGCATCACCCGATTGGGTGGGGGCTAACCCTTGAAGAGCAGCCTTGAATGCGGGGGTTTACCAACGCAACCGGGTCTTTAGAGGCGATCAGTTCATTGCGCGTAGGGACCAAGCAACAATCCAATCTTTTGAATTATTCGCATGCGGCGGTGGACTGAATCACCTGCTTTTCGCAGAGGATCTTTCGATTATCCACTTAGTATCGCGGGTTCCGCCGGCGGCGATAAAACCGTTGTATTGTTTCTGCTTCACAGGTACCCGGGTGCTGCTTTCGAGCCATTTCTTTATTTCCGCATGGCCATCGGCAAAGCCAAAACCACAAGCCCCATTGTGATAACTGGCCGGCAGATCAACCCAGTTGTTGGGATCCGTAACACCCATGATCGTCCAAGCATCATTGATGCTATCGGGATGCTCATCCACAAAGACCCAAAGATTGGCGGGAGCGGGATTGATAATATCGGTCATTTTATCATAAGCCCACCACCCTGCATACCAGTGGGAATCGCCCGATTTGTGCTCGCCTTTGTAAGCAGCGCCTTCAATGAATCCATTCATGCCGACGCTGCGGATCCGGGGCAGCTTGATTGAACCCTGTACGCACAGATAAATGTCAGCAGGACATTTGTAGATGCCAACATTCTTGGTATAAGGGCCAAGCTTCGCATTCAGCAGGTTATTCCTGTTGGTATTATCCCGGTTGTTGGGATCGAAATTTAACCAGCCAGGCACCCAACTATTAACTAAGCTGCCCCCACCGTCATGATTAGGAACCAGATTATTCTGGTTGTCATCCGCGTACATCATCCACGCCAACGTCAGTTGTTTATTGTTCGACAAGCAGGAAATGCCCTGGGCCTTGGTTTTGGCCTTGCTCAACGCCGGCAAAAGCATGGCCGCAAGAATGGCGATGATGGCGATGACGACGAGGAGTTCAATGAGGGTGAAAGCACCAAGGAATGAAGGGCGGCGGCCTTGGTGATGAGATTTGGCGAGATTGGCTTTTTGCATAATTATGACATTGCTCGTTCGAGTTTCACTCGATAATTACTACGAACCCTATCCGCACGCAAGGAGAGTTTTGGACGCGGGCGTGTCATTTCCAAAACTGGAATTTCACTGGACTCGACGGTAATCCGGACGGCGGGTTGGGCTTTGGGATTGGGGGCATCAGGGCGGTGAAAGAGTTCTCCGCCGAGCCGCAGACAATGGATCGAAAGCGAGTCGCCGCCAGCGTCGAAGCGCATATCGCGCCGGTTCGTTTAGACTAGGCTTTCCACCAAAACCAGTCGCAAGCGAACCTGATCTCGACGAACGGTGGTATTTTGTTAACCTGACCCCTGCGAATCCCATGACACCACGAATGAACATAGTTCAGCAGTTAGGGAAACTCCTTTGCGCCACGTTGATCGCAGCCAGCCGCATTGCGCTAGGCGAGGAGGGGTTTCGTTCAATCTTTGATGGCCGGTCGCTTGCCGGATGGGAAACGCCGGATCCCAGTTACTGGGCTGTGGAAGAGGGAGCCATCATCGGTCGCATCACCAAGGAGCATCCATGCAGCATAAACCAGTATCTCGTGTGGCAGGGCGGCGAGCTTGCGGATTTTGAACTTAAGCTCAAGTCGCGTTTGCAGGGCGAGGGTGGCATTAACAACGGTTTCCAGTTTCGCAGTCGGCTGCTCCCGGACCACGACGTCTGCGGCTATCAGGTGGACAACAATCTCCAGACGCCCTGGTTGGTGCGGCTTTATGACGAGTTTGGCCGCCACACGCTGGCTTGGCGCGGTGAAGGTGTGGTTCTCGATGCCGAGGGCAAGCGTACGGTCACGAAAATCGCCGACGCCGAAGGCCCCGCTTGGTTTCGTCTCGAAGACTGGCACGAGTATCACTTGACTTGCGTTGGCCCCCGAATCACGTTGCGAGTTGATGGCCGGCTGGCGGCGGAAGTGGAGGACGACGACCCGCGTCGTCGTGAACTCCAAGGCATTCTGGCCCTGCAACTCCACAGCGGTCCGGCGACGGTGGCGCAGTTCAAGGACATCCGTCTGAAAGAAATCAAAGCCGCCGCGCCGTCGCGCAAACCACGTCTTTCCCGGGTCGAGAAGCAACGGGCGACGCTGCGACGCGAGGCAGTTGCTTGGTGGCCGCTGGACACCGGCGGCCACGGCGCTCAACCGCCGCTCCGTCACATTCCGGGCTGGGACAAGTTCGAGCTGAACGTGCGCGCGGCGGGTCCCGGCGCGCGGCCCGCTACGGATGTGGTGATCCTCGACGGCGCTTACTTCGACGCCGGACCTGATTTGCATGGGGGCGAAAACGCCGTCACGGTGTATCTGCGGGCGCGGGATCCGCGCGGCGTCTGGAACGCGGCGCTCTTCGCCAAGCGCGGTGGCCACGACCTCGTGGAATTCAATCTCTTCAGCGCGGACCTGCCGGAAACACCGGGCCCCGACATCGGATTTGAAATCCGAACCGACCGGGGATTTGCGCTGGTCAGTTTCCCGGTGTCGCAGATCGAAGCGACCGCGTGGCATGACTTGGTGGGCCGTTACGATGGCAAGACACTGGAACTTTTCTGTGATGGGAGACGCATGGCGGGCAAGCTGTGGAGCGGTGTCTTGCAGAAGAACCGCGAACCGTTGCTGATCGGGGCGGAGACGGATGCGGGCAAGGTGGTGCGGCATTTCCATGGTGAACTGGAAGCGGCCGCTCTCTGGTCGCGGTCGCTGACTGATGCGGAAGTGGCCGTGCTCAACGGGGTGAAAAGGCCCGGCCAGCCGTTCAAAAAGTAGGAGACGACGTGAGGAGTCTCTAACTCACACCTTTGGAGCTGGGAAAATTTGAAACTCGTCACCTCGTTTCCTACAAAGCAGAGAGTCTTTCGACGGCCCGCTAGCCCTTTGCCGCTTGTTCGCGCAGGGTGGTTTTCAAAATCTTTCCGGTCGCGTTCCGCGGAAGCGCGGGCAGGAAAACGATGCGCTTGGGCACTTTGTAGTCTGCCAGGTTGCGTCGCATAAATTGCAGCAGCGCCCGTTCGTCGAGGGTCACGCCGTCGGCGGGGGTGACGTAGGCGAGGGGTTGTTCGCCCTTGCGCGGGTCGGGCACGCCGATGACGGCGGCTTCTTTCACGCCCGGAAACTGGTGGAGGACTTCCTCAATCTCGCGGGGATAGACGTTGCTGCCGTTGACGAGGAGCATGTCTTTCTTGCGGTCGGTGATGAAGTAGTAGCCGTCGGCGTCCCGGTAGCCGATGTCGCCGGTGAGCAACCAGTCGCCGCGCATGGCCCGGGCGGTTTCCTCGGGATTATTCCAGTAACCGAGCATGACGTTGCCGCCGCGCACACAGATTTCGCCGACTTCGTTGGTGGCCAACATGCGGCCGGTGTCGTCCTGCACGCTGACTTCGACGTTGGGCAGGGGCAGGCCGATGGAGCCGGGTTTGCGCACGCCGCGGAACGGGTTCTTGGTGACGACCGGGCTGGTTTCACTCAAGCCGTAACCTTCGAGGAGGGGGATGTGGAATTTGGCCTCGAAGTCTTTGAGCACTTGCACGGGCAACGGGGCCGCGCCGCTTACGCACAGGCGGAAGGGCAGGCTGGTGAGGTTGGTGTCGGTGAGGGTGCGATAGAATTGCGGGATGGCGGGCATCACGGTGGCCTGGTGCTGGCAGATCTCGCGCAGCATGTGATGGGGCTGGTTGAGGGATTTGATGAGGATGATGGACGCGCCGTTTAGGAGCGGCAGAAACAGGCCGACGGTGAGCATGTAGCTGTGAAACAAGGGCAGCAATACGGCATAGCGGTCGGCTTCGACAGTATCGAGCACCTGGCGGCAGCTCGCGACGTTGTGCAGGAGGTTGCCGTGGGAAAGCATCGCGCCCTTGGGCCGGCCCGTGGTGCCGGAGGTGTAGATGATGACGGCGAGATCGGATTCGGAACGCGGCGGGGGAAACCCGGCCCAGGGAACTCCCAGCTCGGCATGCGCCCCGACGGCCGCCTCGATTTTTAAGATTTTCAGGGACGGGCGCGCGCCGGCCAGGGTGGGAAAGTGAACGCCCAATTCTTCGTCGGTGATCAACACGTCCACGTCCGCATCGTTCAAAATGTGGATGACTTCGGCGGGCTTGAAGAAATTATTGATGGGCACGTGGACCGCGCCGGCGTTCAGGATGCCGAAAAGCCCGGGGATGAATTCCGGCCGGTTTTTGAGCCACACCCCGACGCGGTCGCCGGGCTGGACGCCAAACTTTTCCGTGAGTTGCCGCGCCACGGCGAGGGATTGCGCGAGCAGCGTGGCATAGGTCAACTCGCTTTCGCCCCAGAACACGGCGACCTTCTGGGGACGTTGTTGCACGGACTGGGTGAACGCGTCGGCTAAATTCATTGGCGCAAAACTTACCCGCGAGCCGGGGGCGTCGGCAAGCGGACAATGGAACGCCCGATTTCCGATCCGGCGGGCCTCCGACGGGATTGAAATCCGAAATCCGAAGGTCGAAATCCGAAAGAAGCTCGAAATCCGAAGCCCGAAGCACCCGCAGCGGTCGTTGGAGTGGTCAGCGGCGAGCCGTCGCCCAGCGGTTGCGCCAGGGCGGGGGCGGTTTTCGGATTTCGATCTTCGGATTTCCTTCGGATTTGCCGGTTTCAACCACTTACACAAATACTATGCGCACCCTTCCGCCATTCTTTACAAAACGTTTTTTGACTTTCCGCCCGGCTTTCTGCTCTCATCTGCGCGCGTGATTGACACCCAAGAGAAGTTGGCCGCGTTTCTGCCGGTGGTGCGCGCGGCGGATTGGATCGCCGTGGACACCGAGGCGGACAGCCTGCACGCGTACCCGGAGAAGGTCTGCCTCATCCAGATCACGACCCCGGCGGGCGACCGCCTGGTGGATCCGCTCGCGGACCTGGACCTGAACGCGCTGCTCGCCGCGCTGGCGGGGCACCAACTCATCATGCACGGGGCGGATTATGATTTACGCCTGCTGCACAAGCATCACGGGTTCACGGCGAATGCGATCTTCGACACGATGATTGCCGCGCGCCTGCTCGGCCGCCGGCAGTTTGGTTTGAGTTCACTCGTGGAGGAAATGCTCGGTATCAAACTCGATAAAGGGCCACAGAAGGCCGATTGGGCGCGCCGGCCGCTGACGGAGCGGATGGAGACATACGCCCGCAACGACACCCACCATCTCCGGCCCCTCGCCCAGCGGCTCACCGCCGACCTGACGGAGAAGCAGCGGCTCGACTGGCATCGCGAATCCTGTGCCCGGCTCATCGCCGATTGCACGCGGCCGCAGCCGGACGATTCCGACACCGTCTGGCGCATCAAAGGCAGCTACGGTTTGAACCGCGCCGCGCTGACTGTGTTGCGCGAGTTGTGGCAATGGCGCGAAGGCGAAGCCATTGCCGCGAACCGCCCGCCCTTTTTCATTCTCGCGCACGAAAAACTCGTGGCCATTGCCGACGCCACGGCGGCGCGGCAAGCCGTCGAGCCGTTGTTGCCGCGGCACCTTTCCCCCCGGCGGCGCGAGGGCATTGCCAAGGCGATCAAGGCGGCGTTGCTGCGGCCCGCCGACAAGCACCCGGAGATTTTGCGCAACTTCACCCGTCGTCCGTCCGAGCCGGAGCGCCGCCGCTATCAGGTGTTGGAGGCGCGCCGGGATGCGGCCGCGCATCATCTGGGCCTGGACGCGACCCTCATCGCCAGCCGCTCCGTGCTGGGGGACCTGGCGCGGGATTGGGACCAACACGCGCCGGAGTTGATGAACTGGCAGCGGCAGTTGTTGCAAGCGTGAGTGCCGGTTTGGAAATCCAGCTTTGACCCGCCTCCTCGTCCTCGATTTTGTTGCGGGAGTTCGAGGACGAGGAGGAGGACGAGGGGAAAGTTGCCTTCGTAGTTGTCAAACCGGCTCTGAGCCGCGCGGTCAACCGGGTTGAGTCCCGAAGCCCTCAACCAACGGCCGTCGGGCGCTTCCTTCGCGCGATTCGCGGCAACACCAGCAGCGCGGTGAACGCCACGCACCCCCAACCAAACCAGTCTCCGTGTTCGTTGTAAAAAGTGCGGCGGCGCATTTCGCCCGGGGCGTGGACGGGAATATTCCACGTCACAAACCCCGCGCCGTATTCGCTGCCGCGGTGGTCGCGGAAGATCTCCCGGACCTGGCCGCGCGCATCAACCCAGCAGGTCACGCCGTTGTTGCAGCAGCGGAGCAGGGGGACGCCGTTCTCCACGGCGCGCAACGCGGCGCTCGCGGCGTGCTGCCATTGCGACGCGCTCTCCCCGAACCAGCCGTTGTTCGTCAGGTTCACGAGAAAATCGGTGTCATCGTTCACATATTCACGGACGAGATGCGGGAACGTGTCCTCGAAACAGATCAGCGGAGCGATCTTGATACGGGGTGGAGCGCCGAGCACCGTCTCGGCCCGTTCGGGAAGATTATTGGTTTCGTGCCGAGGCGGTGCTCGGCGCTCCAATCTAAAATGCGTCACGCGGTCGCCGGCCGTGAATCCCCCGGTGATGGGCGTGAACCATTTCACGAACGGCAGCGCGCGCACGAGCGGAATATATTCGCCGAACATCACCAGATGCCGCTTGTGATAAATCCCGCCCAACGATCCGTCCGGTCGGAAATGAAACGCCGCGTTGTAGGCATCGTAGCGGTCGCCGGGTGTCGGATTGGTTTTTTCCTGCACGTCGTCCGCGCCGAAAATCATCTCGATCTGGTGCGTCTGGATCAGATTTGTGATGGCCGCGAAGCTGGCGGCGTTGAATTCCGGCAACGCGGCTTCCGGCCAGAGCAGGAGATCGGTTTCGTTCGTGAGCGCGTGCGCGGTGAGTTCCATCAACTGCCGGAAGCGATTCGTGTTCTCGCCCGAATCCCAAATCATCGTCTGCGGAATGGCGGGTTGGATGAACGTGACGCGGAGGGTTTCAGTTTCCGCGGGCATATTTCGCAGGCGCGACATCCCCGCAACAAAAAGCATCAGCAAGGTCAGCAACGGGAGCAGGATTTCGCTCATCCAGACGTAGCGTGAGGTGGGATGACGGAACATGGCGAGTGCCCCGGAGTACATCGCCAGGGAAAACCACACCACGATGAACGACACGCCATAGACGCCCGTCACCGCCGCGATTTGAATCAACGGCAACATTCCCCATTGCGACGTGCCGAGGTTGTTCCACGGAAAGCCGCTGAGGAAACGGGCGCGGATCATTTCCAACGCCACCCACGCCGCCGCGCCCGCCAGGGTCCACGCACTGCGCCGCAGCCAGCCGCCTTTGCCCACGCGACCGGCGAGCAACCAAACCCACGCCGCCAAATACAGCGCCAAAAACGCGCTCATGGCCACCCAGCCGAAGATGGGAAAACCCGTCACCGGAATGTGCAGCAGCCAGTAGAGGGTGGTGAGGTGGAACGTCAGCCCGGCGACGTAGCCGATGCGGAACGCCGCCCGCCCGTGGGTGCGATACGCACACGCCAGGATCAGGGCGGGCGCGACCCAGGCGGCCCCGGCGAAGTCAAACTTGGGAAACGCGGTGGCCAGGCCAAATCCCGCCAGGGCCGCAAGGAAGTAGCGGTGGCGCAATAACAGTTGGCCCGAAATAAAATTCAACCGCGCGAGCTTGGCAAGATTGCGCCCAAAGGCAAGTTTGCGTCCGAAGGGTTCGCGTCCGAAGGGGGGCGTGACTGGAAGTGGCAGTCAGTGCGGAGTCCGTAGCGCAGAGTGGCACTCTGCTGTGTCGCGGATTGTTAATCCGCTGGGCTGGGAAAGTTTTGGTGACCGTGGCAAGTATCACGTTCTGCCCGGCCGAATGCCATTCGGCGATACGGCAGATTACCAATCTGCGCTACAGGTAACTGCCACTGCCAGTCGCACCCTTGGCGAAGCGCCGCGTTGACCGCGCGCATCCGTTTCCCTAGCCTCCCGCCATGCCGCTGAGTTGGAATGAAATTCGCCACAACGCCATCCGCTTCGCCAAGGAATGGCAACGCTCCACCAGCGAGAGCGCCGACAAACAAACTTTCTGGAATGAATTCTTCGGCGTGTTCGGCATTCCGCGCAAGACCGTCGCCAGTTTTGAAGTTCCCGTCCTGAAAACCTCCGGCAACTTCGGCAAGATTGATCTGCTCTGGAAAGGCGTGCTGCTCGTCGAGCACAAGAGCGCGGGCGAAGACCTCGGCAAAGCCAAAACCCAGGCGTTCGATTACATCCAGGCGATGGCGGCGGAAGGCCGGCACAAGGAAATCCCCCGCTACGTCGTCGTTTCCGATTTTGCCAATCTCGTCCTGCACGACCTGGAGGAAGACACGCGCGCCACGTTCCCGCTGACGCAATTCCACCAGCGCATCCACGCCTTCGCCTTCATCCCCGGCTACAAGCAGCACAAGTTCAAGGAAGAAGACCCGATCAACATCGAGGCCGCTGAAATCCTAGCCCAGCTTCATGACTCCCTCGAAGCCGGTGGATTTTCCGGGCACGACCTCGAACGATTTCTTGTCCGCACCCTGTTTTGTCTTTTTGCCGAAGACACCGGCTTGTTTCCGCGCTGCGCGTTTGAGTTGTATCTGGAGGAAAACGCCTTTGTGGACATGGTCAACATCGGCCCGTGTTTGGAACATCTCTTTCAGGTGCTCAACACCCCCGTGGACGAGCGGCAGAAAAACCTTTCCACCAGCTTGCAGGAATTCCCCTACGTCAACGGCGACCTGTTTGCCGAACGGCTCGCTTGGGCGGATTTCGGCGACGATGCGCGGCAGGCGTTGCGGCGTTGCTGTGGCTTTGATTGGTCGCAGATTTCGCCCGCCATCTTCGGCTCGCTCTTCCAGGCGGTGATGGAGCCGAAGGAACGTCGCCAGATCGGCGGCCACTACACCAGCGAGCGCGACATCCTCAAAGTCATCCGCTCCCTGTTCCTCGACGAACTGCACGCCGAGTTCGACAGTATCAAGGCCGATCGGTCCAGCCGGCGCACGGGTCGGTTGCGGGAATTTCACGCCAAACTCTGCCGGCTCAAATTTCTCGATCCGGCCTGCGGCTGCGGTAACTTTCTTGTCATCACCTACCGCGAGTTGCGCCAACTGGAGCTGGCCGTGTTGCAGGAACTGCACAAGGGCCAGCGCGAACTGACGCTCGATGAAATCAACCGGCTCTCGCAGGTGGATGTGGATCAGTTCTACGGCATCGAGATTGGTGAATGGCCCGCGCGCATTGCCGAGGTGGCGCTCTGGTTGATGGATCACCAGATGAACATCAAAGTGTCCGAAGCTTTCGGCCAGCTTTACCAGCGGTTGCCGCTCAAGAAAGCCCCGCACATCCAGTGCGGCAACGCGCTTCGGCTCGACTGGAAACAAGTCCTACCGTCCGATGAATGCAGCTACGTTCTCGGCAACCCACCGTTCATTGGAAAACAATTTCAATCTACTGAGCAGAAGCAGGACATGGAACTCATCTGCGGCAAAGTCAAAGGCGCGGGCGTGCTCGACTACGTCACAGGTTGGTATTTCAAAGCGGCGGAATATATCAAAGGCACACGCATTGTCGTCGGCTTCGTTTCAACGAACTCTATCACGCAAGGGGAACAAGTCGGAGTGCTTTGGAAACCACTCTTTCAGAAGCACGGCATCAAAATCCATTTTGGGCATCGCACTTTTGCTTGGGAAAGCGAAGCTCGCGGTAAAGCACACGTCCATGTTGTCATCATGGGTTTTGCCTGCTTCGATACGCCGACCAAACGAATCTACGAATATGAGTCTTCACCGACCGGCACGGTTCTGTCTGTGCGCAACGTGAATCCATATCTGATTGAGAGTGGGGATTTCTGGCTGGAGAAACGCGGCACGCCATTGGGAAAAGTCGAGCCGATGCTTTACGGCAGCAAACCGGTTGACGGCGGTCATCTACTTTTGGATGCGGAGGAAAGAAGCGAATTGCTCACCAAAGCACCAGACGCCAGAAAGTTCATCCGCAAGTTTGTCGGGTCTGTTGAGTTCATTAACGGGATCGATCGCTGGTGTATTTGGCTCAAGGATGTGAATCCTGCGGAGTGGCGCGATATTTCTCCCATCAAGGCTCGTGTGGCTGCGGTTCGCGAATTTCGCTCCGAGAGCACCAAAGAGAAAACGGTTGAACAAGCAGATACGCCAACTGTGTTTGGAGAAATACGCCAGCCCACGAGCGATTACTTGGTTGTTCCAGAAGTTTCGTCTGAACGTAGGCGATACATTCCTATCGCCTACATGAGCGGGGATGTCATCGCCAGCAATCTTGTTTACACAGTCGCTGGAGCTTCGCCTTTCACTTTCGGAATTCTTACGTCAGCGATGCACATGGCATGGATGCGCCAAGTCTGCGGGCGGTTGAAGTCGGATTACCGCTACTCTGCTGGATTGGTCTATAACAACTACCCGTGGCCGGAGAATGTGAGTGAGAAGCAGCGTGCCGCCGTGGAGGCCGCCGCGCAAAAAGTCCTGTCCGTCCGCGCGGAGTTTCTCGCCTCCGTGGCTGCGGACGTGAGTCCGCGGCAAACTAAAACTAAAAAGTCAGCCGCGTTGTCACCAACGCAGCCACCCACCAAAACCGCCACGCTCGCCGATCTCTACGATCCGCTCACCATGCCGCCCGCGCTCGTGAAAGCCCACGCCGACCTCGACCGTGCTGTTGACCGTTGTTACCGCAACGAACCTTTCACCAGCGAACGGCACCGCGTGGAATTCCTGTTCGCGCTCTACGAAAAAATCACCGCCCCGCTCATCGCCGCCGCCAAACCCAAGAGATCACGCCGGCGGGAAACGGTTTATCCTCTGCATCCTCCCGCGCCGCCGCCGCCGCAACATCCCGGCCCGAATCCCGACCAAGCGGCGATGGACGCCGCACACTTTTATTCCGCCAAGGAAGACGCCCCGCCGTATCGCACCGATTAAACCACAAAACACTCAGTGCGGCGAAGCCGCAATCCAGGTAGCGCAGACTGGCAGTCTGCTGTTTCGCCGACTGATAGTCGGCAGCCGCATGGCATTGCGAACGCACTGCGGATTGCCAATCCGCGACACAGCAGATTGCCAATCTGCGCTACCTCCAAAGCAAGGCTGGCCCCGCCAAATCAATCCTTTCGTGTGATTCGTGTCTTTCGTGGTGAACATTTTCAGCCTTACCCCGTATTTGTCGAACCCCATCGGCCAGACTCACGGGCGTTATGGGAAATATCTTTGATCTGGATTCACCAACTCGCATCGCTGGTTTCGCCCGCCGCGTGCCCGGTCCGGTGCGGCGGTTGGATGCGGGGCCACTGCCCGGCGGCACGCTGCTGCTGCGGTGGAAAGCGCCACTCGGCGGCACTTTCATCACCGCCTATCGCATCGAACGCACCCGCGAAGGCCGCGATTATGAACTGCTCGGGGAGACGACGCGGAAGGATTTCTTCGTCCGCAACCCTCCCGTTGGCGAACCGTGGTTCTACCGTGTCACGGCGTTCAACGCGCGGGGGGCGGGCGACTTCCGGCTGGTCTGGCTGTTCCGGCGGGGCGACCGCTTCATTCCCGGCGGACAAAACCAGAACGATTTGCTGACGCCCATCGCAGTCGTTCCCGGATTGCAGGTGAACATCTGGGAATGAGGCGATGGGGCGGTGACAGATTTGGCGGCATCGCTTAGAGCCGGTTTGAAAACTCGAAACTGGCGGCAAGGATGCCGCCAGAACCCACGGGCAAGGATGCCCACGCTACGCGGTAGCGCAGGCATCCTTGCCTGCGGGTTTACGGAGCTTCCTAGCTCCGTGTTGCTGGCCGGATTTTTCAAACCGGCGCTCACACAAACCCCGGCCGTATTTCACGGATTGGCAAAACGAAGGCCGAATGGGCTTGCCCTACCAACGGATACGGAATGCTGTCTTTTCTCTGTGTCTCGGCGGTTCAAGCTTTGGGTGTTTCAAATTTTCTGGATCGAGTTGAAGCCACTGTGGTCACAACCGCTTCACCCAGATGTTACGGTACTGAACGGGATTGCCGTGGTCCTGCAACAGCAGGCTCGCGGGTTCGCCTTCCTTTTCGTCCACGGCACCGGGCGTGGGGTGCGGCAGTTCAAAGTTGTCGTGAATCACTACCCCGTTGTGGACGACCGTGATCCGCGCGTTGGCGGACTTCTTGCCGTCTTCGCCGCGCTTGGCCGCGTGGAACGTGATGTCGTAACTCTGCCACTGGAGCGGGGGGGCGCACATGTTCACGAGCGGCCGGCAAATCTGGTAGAAGCCGCCGCATTCGTTGTCGAAGCCTTCCAGGCCGTAGCTGTCCAGCACCTGCGTCTCGTAGCGGCTCTGCACATACACGCCGCTGTTTGCGCGCCCCTGACCCGAGGCGCGCGGCATGTACGGCAGGCAAAACTCGAGATGCAGTTGATGATCGCCAAACTTCTCCTTGCTCACGATGTCGCCGCCCTTGGCCACTTGCATGACGCCGTCAGGCAAAAGCTTCCACGTGATCGGTTGGCCCGAACCGCGCGTTTGCCACTGATCGAGGTTCGAGCCATCGAGTAACACCACTGCGCCTTCCGGCGGGCGCTGGCCGAGATCGGGCGACACGCGTTGCGTTTTCTTGAGTTCGAACCGGCCCGTTTGCCGGCCGGTCAAAGTGCCCTGGACCGAATTGTCCGTGAGTTTTCCCGACCAGAGCGAAGCGGCGAAGATCAAACCGGTGTCCGTGGTGCCCGTGACGTGGCCAACGTCGTAAGGGATGTCCTCCAGAAACCGGAACTGGTCGTCGCGAATCACGCCGCGCAATCGGAAGAGGTAGGGGCCGCGTTCACGGAAGTCGGCGACGAAGCGCGCCTCGTAGCGGCCGTCGTCCAGCGGGATCATGTAAACCGAAACCGGCTGCTGCTGGCCGCCGATTGAGACACTGCCCTGCCAGTCACCCATGAACGGATCAATGGCGTTTTGGGCGGCGGCGCGAAACGTCAGCAGGGCCGTCACAACGAAAAGAGTTTGTAGTTTCATAAGCGGATAATGCATGTGGGCTGATCCTATCTCCCAGCCTGGCGCTTGTCACGCTTCGCAAACTGGGGGGTGTGACTGGAAATGGCGGCCCCCTGTAGCGCAGATTGGTAATCTGCTGTATCGCCGAATGGCATTCGGCAGAGCGTAATACTTTCCGCCGCGCCAAAGTTTTCCCAGTTCAGCGGATTAACAATCCGCGATACAGCAGAGTGCCACTCTGCGCTACGCCTTCCGCGCTGACCGCCACTTCGAGGCGCACCCAAACCAAGGCGAAAAGTTCGATGGGTTTGAGCCGGCGCATCCCGCCGCGCGCTTTGCGTATTCCAGCGGCGGGAGACAAGTGTTCAAGAATTATGGACTCTGCGCGGCGGATCGGGTATCAGAAGTCCACCATGCGCTTATTTCTGTCCGCCGCGTTTGCGGCGATGCTGGCCAACGGTACTGCCGTGGCCGAGCTAAACTGGCCGCAGCTTCGCGGTCCGCGGGGCGACGGCACTTCCCTGGCCACGCACGTTCCGCTGCACTGGAGTGAGACCAATAACATCGCCTGGAAGGTCAACCTTCCCGGCCGGGGCCGGTCGTCGCCGGTGGTCCTGGGCGACCGGATCTGGCTGACGCTGGCGGTGGAGCAGGGCGTCGTTCGGAAGCGGATCGGGGGTGACGACATGCAGACGGCAGAGCATGTCTCGCTGGAAGCAGTCTGCCTCGATCGCGCCAACGGCAAAATCCTCTGGCGCACACCGCTGTTCGCGGTGGACAATCCGGACCCGGTTCACTGGTTCAACAGTTGGGCCACGCCCACGCCGGTGGTCGAACCGGGACGACTGTACTGCGACTTCGGCACGTTCGGCACCGCCTGCCTGAACGCAAAGACCGGCAAAATTCTCTGGAAGACCCGGCTGCCGGTGGACCACCAGGTCGGGCCCGGCAGTTCGCCACTTCTTTACGAGAAACTGCTGGTGCTGGTCCGCGATGGTCGGGACGTCCAATACGTTGCGGCGCTCGACACAAAAACCGGCAAGGAGATTTGGAAGACCGACCGCCCGCCGATCATCGCGTCCAGTCCCAACCTCAAGAAATCTTTCGTCACGCCGCTGCTGGTCAATACGGGGGGGCGCTCCCAGTTGCTTTCGCCCACGGCGCATTGGGTGGTTTCCTACGAACCAGCCACCGGCAAGGAACTCTGGCGGGCCCGACATGGCGAAGGTTTTTCCATCGGCTCCTGTCCGGTGTTTGGCAATGGCATGGTGTACTTCAGTACGGGCTGCATGAAACCGCAGCTCTGGGCGGTTCGGGTGGATGGCGCGGGGGACGTGACCGCGACTCACGCCGCCTGGAAGACCACGCGCCAGGTGCCGATCATGTCTTCGCCATTGCTGCTCGGCGACGAGTTGTACTGGACTTCCGACGACGGCATCGCGAACTGCATTGATGCCCGGGGTGGGGAAGTGTACTGGCAGGAGCGCATGAACGAACAACATCTTGCCTCACCACTGCTGGCCGAGGGGCGGGTGTACTTCTTTGGCAAAGATGGAAAAACCACCGTGGTCAAGGCCGGCAAGCCATTCGAGAAGCTCGCGGAGAATCTGCTCGAAGGAGGGGTGGTGGCGACGCCCGCAATTGTTGACCGAACCATCTTTCTGCGGACGGACACCCATCTTTATCGAATCGGGAAGAAGTAGGGACGCTTTCCGATCCCTTCCTCCGGCCGCGCCGCGCAGTTTGGCTCGGTCAAAGGGGCTTTAGAAAAAAGGGGCTTTAGAAAAAGAGAAAGGCCGGACAACAGGTCCGGCCTTT
>CAYHFK010000083.1:0-16228 GCA_964355895.1 uncultured Bifidobacterium sp.
GGGCTGGTGGATTCGGTCAACGCCGTGGGCGGACTCGTGGTCTGCACCGTAGGGGTGGTGATTTTTGAAATCCGGCGCGTGGACCTGGCGGATTATTTGCCCGCCCTGGCCGTCGCGCCGCTGATTACGTGGCTTTGGAAGTAACGGCCCATCTACCAAGTATGTTCATCAAATTGAGAAAAGACTATCTGGTCCTTTTAGGCTTCACGCTGTTTGAGGTCGCCACCGGCGTGTGGGGGGCACAACTGCCCGCGTCGGACGCTCGTTGGTGGAGCGAGGCCATCGAAAACCGCCTCGCGGAAGCGGGAACGAATCGCGTGGAAATCACCAAAGCCCTGGTCGAGTCGCCAGCCGCGCGGCGCGAGGGGATGGCGTTTCTGGTGGCGAATATGCCGGAACCGGATCTGCGCGCGCTGACGGCGGAGTTCCTGTTGGAGAATCTAAACCTGGCATACGACGACTGGGAAAAGTCGCCCTGGCGCGCGCGCGTGACGCAGGCGATGTTTTTCAACGACGTGTTGCCGTACGCGTGTTTGAACGAGGCCCGCGATCCGTGGCGGGCGCAGTTGCGCGATCTTTCTCTGCCGCTGATTGTCGGCTGCCAGACGCCCGGCGAGGCGGCTCAGGTATTAAACCAGAAACTTTTTCCAAAGCTTAACGTCCGCTACAACACAAGCCGGCGGCGCCCCGATCAAGGCCCGATCGAAACCATGCAAAGCGGCATCGCCACCTGCACGGGGCTTGCCATTCTGCTCGTGGACGCCTGCCGGTCGGTCGGCATTCCGGCGCGGGTGGCGGGCACGCCGATGTGGTCGAACCTGCGCGGCAACCACACCTGGGTCGAGGTTTGGGATGGCGACTGGCATTTCACAGGCGCCGCCGAACCGGACGCCGCCGGGTTGGATCGCGGGTGGTTCGTTCACGATGCGAGCACGGCGAAACGCGAGGTTCCCGAACACGCCATCTATGCCAGCAGTTTCCGGCGCACGGACATTTCGTTTCCGCTCGTGTGGCGGCCGGAAGACAAGTCGGTGAACGCAGTCAATGTCACGGATCGCTACACGTCCAAGTCGCCCGTCGCCGCGGAAACCAGGGTGCGGCTCTCGGTGAAGGTGCTTGAGTCCAACGGCCAGCGCACGGTGGCGGACATCGTAGTGAGCGATCCCGCCCACCCGCCCACCAAATGCGAAGACAAAAGCCGCGCTGAAACGGCAGACTTGAATGACTTCGCGTCATTCCAACTTGTCCCGGGTCGCACGTATCATGTGACCGCACGGCGCGAAGGCCGCGTGGCCGAATCGGACGTGACATTGACGGGCGCCGCCGAACAACTCGTGACGCTCACGCTGACGGCAATACCGTCCAAGCCATCGTCAGCGGGTGAAGCCATTCCGCCAATCATCAACCCTTTGCCCGCCAAGGAAGCGGCGAGCCTGACGAAAGAACTGGGCAATTACTTCGTGGCCGATGCGGCCAAGCAGGCGAAGTGGAAGTTTTCCTCGAGGCAGGAAAAGTTGCTCAAGGAAAACGAAGCCGCGCTGCGCGAGTTGGCTTGGGAAGCCTTCCGCGCTGCGCCGATCCATACCAACCTGAAGTCGGACTTCGCCGCAAACGTCGCGCGGTTCGAGCAATATCTCAGTCCGTACGTCGTGAAGACCGTCGGCCCGCGGCCGGCCAATGGCTGGCCTTTGTTCATCGCCATGCATGGCGGCGGGGGCGCACCCAAGGAGGTCAATGACAGCCAGTGGAAGCACATGCAGATCTATTACAAGGATCATCCGGAGGCGGGCGGTTATCTCTATCTCGCCCTCCGCGCGCCGAACGATACCTGGAACGGATTCTACGACGACTACGTTTATCCGCTGATTGATAACCTGGTCCGCCAGTTCCGCCTGTTCGGCGACATTGACCCGGACAAGGTTTTCGTCATGGGTTATTCGCACGGGGGTTACGGCGCTTATGCCATCGGCCCGAAAATGCCGGATCGGTTTGCGGCCATTCATGCGAGCGCGGCCGCGGCCACCGACGGCGAATCCACCGCCAAGACCCTCCGTACCACACCGTTCACGGCGATGGTCGGTGAACTGGACACGATGTATGGCCGCTATGAGCGCAACCTGAAGTTCAAGACGGAGATCGAGCACTTGCGCGGTGGTCGCACGGACATTTATCCGGTGACCGTGACGATTGTGGCGGGCAACGGGCACACGGGTCTGCCGGATCGCGACAAAATCAAAGACCTGTATCCGGCGGTGCGGGATCCCGTGCCGCGCGAAGTGTCGTGGTTGATGACCGACAGTGTGGTGCAGGCCTTTTTCTGGCTGCGCGTGCCGCAACCGGCGAAGCAGCAGGAAATTCTTGCCAGTTGCCGGAACAATCGCTTCGTCATCACGGCGAGCGAAGGTCTATCCGCGGCAACGGTGTTGATGGACTCCCGGCTGATTGATTTCAACCAACCGGTGGCCATCGAGTTGAACGGCACCCCCTCGACTCGCCGTTTTGCCCCAAGCTTGAAGACATTCTGCGATACGCTGGCCCGCCGCGGCGACCCGGCGTTTGCCTTCAGCGCCGGCTTCACCTTCATCAAGGACGGCAAGAACGGGCGGTTCGTTCTCGCCGAGTCCGACAAGTAACGAAACCCGCATGAAAACAATCCTCCTTCTCGGTTTTGCCGGGGGCGCGTGTCTGGCTGCGTCCGCCCACGACGGCGGCTGGAAATTTCCCTGCCCCACGAACGAAATCGCGCGCTACACGGCGCAACGCGCGGCCGGGCCGATTCGTGTGGATGGCAAACTTGATGAGCCGGATTGGCAGTCGGCGACCCTCTCACCGCGCTTCGTGGACATCCTGAGCGGCCAGCCCGTGATTCATGACACCCGGGCCGCCGTGTTGTGGGACGACCAGTATTTGTATGTGTCGTATCGCGTGGAAGAGCCGTTCGTCCACGCGAAGTTCACCAATCACAATGATTTCATTTATCAGGACAACGACGTGGAGTTGTTCATCGCCGGACCGGACGCCTACTACGAATTCGAGATCAACGCCTTCAACACCGGCTATGAAGTCTTCTTCGCCTGGGCCGATACGTTTGCGACCGCCGGTCTGGCGAAGCAGCCGGAATTCCTCAGCGCAAAACTCGTTCCGTTCAACGGCGTCGGCTTCACCACCCATCCGCGCGGCGGGCGCGTGGGAAATTTCAACCACACGTTTCCAGGCATGAAGACGGCCGTCCATGTGGACGGCACAGTCAACAATGACACGGACCGCGACCGCGGTTGGACGGTGGAACTGGCGTTTCCGTGGCGGAACATGAAATGGCTCGCGACCGACGGACGGACCTTGCCACCGACGGAGGGCGATGTATGGCGCATGGATTTCTCCCGGTTCAACACCTACAAGGAGTCGCCGCCCGCGAAGGATTCCGGTGGCTGGTTTTGGACGCGCCACGGCGTCTGGGACTCGCACATTCCCGAGTGCTTCGTTTACGTCACATTCTCGAAAAACAGCCTTCAACAGGGCAAAGGATCGGCCCGGAAACTATGAGAAAAACACCCGGGCTGAATTTGATCTCGGGTCTTGCCCGCTGCGCGGTCCATTTGTCTCTCCACGCCCCGGCTGGTCAAACGACAGCCGAGGGGCAGCGGCTGGTCGAATCGCCCGAGGAACGCGCCCAACGAGTGAAGCGCATTGGGTGAGGCCCGCTTCGGCATGTTCATTCACTGGGCGGAAGTCGAAGTTTAGGCGAAAGCCTCGCGCAGCAAATTGATGCTCTTGGGAACGGCGGTGTCCGGGTTCTCCTTGCCTTCAAACTCCAACGACACGTAACCCGTGTAGCCGGCGTCGCGCAAAATCCTCGCGATGCGCTTGTAGTCCAGATCCAGCGTGTACCATTCACCGCCGCCGTAGTAAGTCTTGGCCTGCACATAGACGGTCTTGGGCGCGATGGCTTGCAGCTTGGGATAGGGCGCTTCAAGAAAATTGCCTGTATCCATCAGGCCACCGAGCCAAGGTGAAGTAATGCTGTTGAGGATGCGCAGCAGGCCCTCCGGCGTGCGCGCGAGTCCCCAGTGGTTTTCCAGGGCGAGCACCACGCCACACTCCCCGGCCTTGGGCAGGCAGCGTTCAATGCCTTCGATGCACCACTTGAAGCCCTCTTCCTCGGTGTGACCGGGCAGCACGGGTTCAATCCCGCGGTTCTTCATCAGTTCATCGAAGTCCTTCGTGGTACCCCAGCGGCCAGTGTTGATGCGGATGCAGGGGCAGCCGAGTTCGTAGGCGATCTCAACGCACTTTTTGGTGTGCTCGACGTTTTCCGTGAGTTCCTCGGGCTTGGCTTTCACAAAACTCTGGTGTGTTGAGACACAACAGATTTCAAGGCCATTGCGAAAGGCGTGGCGCTTGAGCTGGTGCAGGTGGGCGCGATGCTCCGCCGTCAGCGGTTCTTTTTCCGGGATGTCCATTTGCCGGTGCAAAATATCAACGCCCTCGACGCCGAGCTCCGCGGCTTTATCCATGACGGACTCGATGGACACCTTCGGTTCGCGGAAGTGCCAGTAAGAGTAGGTGGCGATGGCAAGCTTGATGCGCTTTTTCGCAGCGGAGGATTTCGATTCAGGAATGGCCCCATTTACGGTGGGAGCATAAGTGAACGCGGTTCCAGCCAGGGCGGCGGCTTTAAGAAAATCACGGCGGGGTATTTTCATATTCTGGTTCTGGTTGAGCACACGGTGTGGCCTTTAGTCTTCTCTCCAAATCGCTTTCGCAGCGCGAACCGTTCAATCCAAGGTCCGCATTTGAAAGTCCATTCTCGCTGTTTTCCCAAATCGAACGGCACGCCGCTGTTGGCCGATCAAAAATGGCCGCCAACAATTAGCGCTTCTCGGTGGTCCGCTCGGACAACCAGATCATGTCCTTGTTGTTGGCCGACGCGACATTGAGCTGGAGGTTGTTATTGTATCGAGGCGCCGGTCGGGTGCGAGCGTCCTGCCATTTCTTGATTTCGCAATGGCCGTCCATGAATGAGATGCCGGCGGCGCCATTGTGGTAGCTGGCGGGATAATCAATGATCTTCGCCGCCGCAGGGCTTTCGACCATTTCATTGGCAAAACCACCGGCGTTAATGCTGTCGGGATGCTCATCCAGCATCACATAGGTCATTGCCGCGGAGCGCACGTCCGTAATTTTTTTAAAGACCCGGTACTTGGGGGCCGGCAACCAGAATCCCTGGCAATTGATCGCCTGGCTCATGCCCATGCTCCGAATGCGTGGCAAGCGCTGACTGCCAACCAAAGTGGTGCTTTGATCCGCCGGGCATTTATAAACGCCCGCATTTTTGATGTAATTCGCGAACATGGCATATTTGGGATCCGTGAGGAGCTTGAGATCGTAGTTGGCCGGGTTGTTGGGCGCAAAATCCAGCCAGCCCATCACCCAGGCTATGTCGTTGTTATCACCGGACGGCGCCAGAATTCCATTATTGTCATCGGGATACATCAAGCAGGCCAGTTGCAACTGCTTCAAATTGCTCATGCATTGAATTCCTTGCGCCTTGATTTTGGCTTTGGCAAGGGCCGGCAATAACATGGCGGCCAGAATCGCAATGATGGCGATAACCACCAGGAGTTCAATCAAGGTGAAACCGCCGTCGGTCTTGGACGAGGACTGCTTCGGAAACCCCGTTGGCCAGGGCGCCGAATTCAAAACTCTTTCTGAAAACTGTTGGTCAGGCATAAGGAAGCCTCCGAAATCCGCTTTTCGGAATTGGGCTGATGGATACTCTTCAGGGTCGGGGCGCATGTTTCTCTTTTAATTGAGTTGGCCCGAGAAGTCCATAGTTGTTTTGTCGCCGGAGCGGCTGACTGTGGCTGCGTCCGCGGTTGTAATGATTCTCCCTTTGTCCATCCAATCCATGATGGAACTGGAAAAACTACGAGGCCGGTCGGCCCTGGCCACCGCCCCTCAATACAATTGAATGACGCCAAGCAACGAACGTGAGCCGCCGGGCTTGGTCCGAGAATTCTCAACGCTCCAACCGGACGGAACCACGGCAAGCACAGGCCGGGGAATGTGAGTTCCCCGGCCCGGCCTGTTAATGAACTTCGCCTACGAGCAACCCAAACTTTCACCACAGTTCAGACATTTGTAGCACGCCCCATTGCGCACGGCCATGTGGCCGCAGTTCGGACAGGTCGGCGCGTCCTGCTGAAAGTGGGCCACGGAATCGCTCAACGACATTATCTTTTGTCCAGCGTGCTTGTGGCCGTTTCCGTTGCCAACGGTTTCCGCGATGTCGAAGACATCAGTGTCTTCAGAGATCGGGAGTTCCGGCACCGGCCGGTTTATCTTTTTTTTTAGCTCCTCAAGCAAGCCGGGCATCGCGAGTTCGGGCTGGTTGCGCGGGGCGGTGTTCGCCTCGCGATAGCCGGGGACAAACTGCATGGCCAGCCAGCGGAAGACGTAGTCGGTGATGGAGGCGGCGTTGCGGATTTCGGGATTCTTCGTGAACCCGCTCGGCTCGAACCGCTGGTGCGCGAACTTCCGCGCGAGCGCCTCGAGCGGCACGCCGTACTGCAGCGCCATGCTGGTCAACGTGCCAATGCCGTCCATTAAACCGCCGATGGTCGAACCTTCCTTGGCCATCGTGATGAACAATTCCCCGGGCCGGCCGTCATCGAACAATCCGACCGTAAGATAACCCTCGTGGCCGGCGATGTCGAACTTGTGCGTCAACGCGGTGCGGGTGTCGGTGAGCCGGCGCCGCAGGGGTTTGCCGGCCTCGAGGCGCAATTTGGCGACCTCGGCTTCGAGTTCCTCAATGCGCGAATCGAGCGTCACTGCGGCGGGGGCGGCGGTTTTGTCGCCCGCTTCGTTCGTTTTCTTCGTGTTGAGCGGTTGTGAGCGCTTCGAGCCATCACGGTAAATCGCCACGCACTTGAGGCCCATCTTCCACGCCTCGATGTAGGTGTTGCGAATTTCCTCCACCGTGCAATCGGTGGGCATGTTGACAGTCTTGGAAATCGCACCGCTGATGAAAGGCTGCGCGGCCGCCATCATCTTGAGGTGAGCGAGGTAGCCGATGCTGCGCTGGCCGCGGAACGGCTTGAACGCGCAGTCGAACACCGGCAGGTGCGCGGGTTTCAATCCGCTGGACACCGTTTCCCCGTTTTCCTCGACGTCCTCAATCGTGTCGAACTTCTCGACGTGCGCGATGATGTTCTCGATCTCTATTGGACGGTAGCCGAGACGCCGCAAGCCTTCGGGCACGGTGCGGTTGACAATTTTCAACATGCCGCCGCCGGCGAGGAGTTTGTATTTCACCAGCGCAATGTCAGGTTCGATGCCGGTGGTGTCGCAGTCCATGAGGAACGCGATCGTGCCGGTGGGCGCGAGCACGGTGACTTGCGCGTTCCGATAGCCAACCTGCTTGCCCCGCGCCAGCGCGCGATCCCAACACCGGCGGGCTTCTTCCTTGAGATAACCAAATTCCGCGCTCGGATGAATTTCCTCGACGGCGGTGCGGTGCAGTTTGATGACGCCGAGCATGGAATCCACGTTGTCCTTCTTCGCGGGTTTGCTGACGTGGGCGCAACGGGCGTCGCGATAGCCGGGGAACGCATCCATGGCCCCGGCAAGATCCGCGCTTTGCTCGTAGGCTTGGCCGGTCATGATCGCCGTGATCGCACCGGCGAGCGCCCGGCCTTCATCGCTGTCGTACGGCAAACCGTAACTCATGCAGAGCGAGCCGAGATTCGCAAAGCCGAGCCCGAGCGTGCGGAAGATGTGCGAGTTCTCGGCGATTTCCTTCGTGGGATAGCAGGCATTGTCCACGAGGATTTCCTGCGCGGTGATGTAGATGCGGATGGCGGCCTTGAAGCGTTCAATGTCGAACTTGCCGTCCTCGCGCTTGAATTTCATCAGGTTCAGCGAGGCGAGATTGCAGGCGGTGTTATTGAGGAAAACGTATTCGCTGCACGGATTGGTTGAGTGAATCGGCTCGGTGCCCTTGCAGGTGTGCCACTTTTCAATCGCCCCGTCGTATTGCATGCCGGGATCGCCGCAAATCCACGTTCCTTCGGCAATCTTGAACAACAGCTTTGCCGCGTCCTTCTTTTCGAGCGGCTTGCCGCTGGTGATCGAACGCGTCCACCATTCCTTGCCGGCCAGGGCGGCTTCCATGAACGGATCGCTCGCGCGCACGGAAAGATTTTCGTTCTGGTACATCACGCTGCCGTAGGCTTCGCCATTGTACGAACCGTCGTAGCCCTGCTCGATCAACGCCCACGCCTTGCGCTCTTCCTTCTGCTTCGCGTCAATGAACTCCTCGATGTCGCCGTGCCAGTCGCGCAGGGTGTTCATCTTCGCGGCCCGCCGGGTTTTGCCGCCGGATTTCACCACGTTCGCGACCTGGTCATACACTTTCAGGAAACTCATCGGGCCGCTGGGGCGGCCGCCACCGCTGAGTTTTTCGCGCGCCGAACGAATCGGCGAAAGATCCGTGCCCGTGCCGGAGCCAAACTTGAAGAGCATCGCCTCGGCGTGGGCGAGCTTCATGATGCTTTCCATGTTGTCGTCCACGGACTGGATGAAGCACGCGCTGCACTGCGGGTATTCGTATTGCGTGCGAGCGCGCTCGGCTTCGCCGGTCTTGGGATTGAAAAACCAGTTACCCTTGCCGGATTTGCTGCCGACGTCGTATTGATGATGCAGGCCGACGTTGAACCACACCGGCGAATTGAACGCGCCGAACTGATTCACGGACAGCCAGGTCAGCTCGTCGAAAAACACTTCGCCGTCCGCCTTGCTGAAATAGCCATCCTTCACGCCCCAGTCGGCGATGGTGCGTGCGATGCGATGCACGAGCTGGCGCACGGAGGTTTCGCGCTCGGACGTGTGTTGCTCGCCGTAAAAGTATTTGGACACGACCACCTTCGTCGCCAGCACCGACCACGACTTCGGCACTTCTACGTTTTCCTGCTTGAAAATCACCTTCCCCCCATCGTCCGTGATCTCAGCAGTGCGGCGATCCCATTCGATCTGATCGAATGGTTTCACCTTGGCATCGCTAAAGACGCGTTTAATGGGCAGCGATTTGCCGGTTACGGTCGTTTCCCGACGACCAGGTCGCGTGGCGGCGACCGGTGTGGACCGGCGGCGGGTGGCGGTGGCAGGAGCCGTCAAAACATCTTCGCGTGCATCAATCATAGTATTCCTTTGGGTTGAAACTTTTTCGTACATTAGACCCAGCCAATTGAGGAGAAAATCATTCCAAAAAAGCAATCAAATCACGAATTCCTCAGAGAGCCGGGCGTTTTTTCAAGGGTCAAATCCACCCATTAGTGGTGGAGTGGGCGTATGTTGCTACCACTGCTTGTATGGTTCAAGATATTTTTTCAAAAATAATTACTCCGGGATATTCCCAACGTGACACCCGCAAATTCGCCCGGCAGACAAGGCTTTTGGCAGAGTTATTCCCAGCGGTGGATAACCTCGTTGCGGAGGGTGAGTGCGACAATTTGCAGGTTGCAGTGGAAGTGCGGTGAGTTTGGCGGGATCGGGTCTTCAACCACTGCTCGTTTTACCTCAGTTGGCATTGAGGATGGCGGATTACGCGAACCCACCCGAAACCACCGCGAGGAGGAGCCGGATGGCGCGATTCTAAATCTTCATGCCCCGTTTGATGGAGCTACGCCTGTTTACTCCGAGGCTTATTTTTATCCCGGTGGAAGCTGAAACTTTTTCCGCTCCGTTTGGGCCGCACCCCACCCTTGAACGGTTTGTCTTTGTGAAACTTCCGCATCGGTTCGATGGTTTTGGGCCGCGCTTTCGGCACCAGGATGATCGGACAACCTTCGTAGCCGAACGCCTTCCGCAAATCGCCGGCGAGATGTTTCTTGTAGGCGTCGGAAAAAAGCTCATCGCGATTCACAAACATCAGGAACGTCGGCGGCGCCTGTCGGACTTGCGTGGCGTAATAAAACTTCAGCCGATGCCCCGCCGCGCTGACCGGCTGTCGGCGCTCCACGGCGTCCTGAATGGTACGGTTGAGCAACGCCGTGGGAATCTTCTGCTGCAACTGCGCGGCCACGTAGCGCACGGCTTCCAGCAGCCGATCCAGATGAAAACCGGATTTCGCCGACGTGAAAATCACCGGTGCGTAATCGAGGAAAAACAATTTCTCCTGCACCCACGCGCCGAACTCGCCGAGCATGGTCAGCGGGTCCTCGTTCCCTTCGCGCCGCTGCTTTTTGTTGCGCCGCTCGATTTCCTCCGTGCGCGCCACGCGGACCGACTCCTCGTAAATATCCCACTTGTTGACGACCACGATGCAGGCCTTGCGCGCCTCGACGATCCGGTCGGCGATCTTCTTGTCCTGTTCGAGAATGCCGCTCTCGGCGTCCAACACCAACACCGCGATGTCGCACCGAGTGATGGATTCCTCGGAACGTTGGACACTAAAGAACTCGACGGAATCCCCCACCCGCCGCGTTTTTCGCATGCCCGCCGTATCAATCAAAACATATTTCTGCCGCACGCCGTCGGTCTCGACCTCGAACGGCACGTCCACCGCGTCGCGCGTCGTGCCCGGAATTTCGCTCACGATGACGCGTTCCGATTTGGTGAGCGCGTTGATGATGGAAGATTTGCCGACGTTGGGGCGACCCACGATGGCGAGCTTCAACGGACCCTTTGGTTTCCGGGGTAGGTGTTGTTCGCTTTCCGCGCCTTCGGGAACATCGGCCGGCTCCGCCGCCGGCTCAACGGCTTCCGGCGTGTATGCTGGCAACAACCGCACGGCTTCCTCCATCAGGTTATCAATGCCCTCGCCGTGAATCGCCGTGACGGGGAAAACCTTCTCGAAACCGAGCTGGGAAAACTCGGCCGCCTGGGCTTCGACCCGGAACGTGTCCACCTTGTTGACCGCCACCAGCACGGGTTTGCCGCAGAGCCGGAGGCGTTGGGCGACTTCCCGATCCAACGGCACGATGCCTTCCTGCACATTGACGACGAGGATGATGACGTTGGCCGCTTCGATGGCGAGTTCGACTTGTCCGACCGTGGCCTTGACAATGATGTCGGTGGATTTTTCCCGACGCAACAAACCGATGCCGCCGGTGTCCACGAGCGTGAACGGTCGCCCGCGCCACTCGGCCTCGGCGCTCACGCGGTCGCGCGTGACCCCCGGCTCGTCATGCACGATGGCGAGCCGCCGCCGGATGATGCGATTGAACAGCGCGGACTTGCCGACATTGGGGCGACCGACGATGGCGATTAAACCTGACATGCGCTCAGGATGTCGCAAATCAGGGTCGCGAGAAAGGCAAAAGCTCAAACGAGCCATGCTTCGTAACCGAAACGGGAGACTAGCTTACCGGCCGGCAGGTTATGGATGTGACAAACGGAAGAACAAATTGCCGGTTGGCAGTGTGATTGTAAGGCTTTTGTTCGATCCGTCGTTGGAAATGCCGGTGCTGGCCAACCAGTCTATTGTCGCCAGACTTGAATTCTGCTGCAACAGCCAATTCGTCCAAGACGACGGCCACGAAACGACCAAATCATGGCTGAAGCGATTGATTTTCAGCGTCGGGACACTAACCAACACCGAAATCGAACTCATCCCAAGCGGGTAATATGGATAATATCTGAAAGTCGGAAAGATCAAGTCTGGTCGACCGTCACCATTTACGTCCACCGCTACTACAAGATAAATTTCGCCATTTGCGGGCGGCGAGGCAGCGAGTACAAAGCCGCCAATTCCGTTGTTTGTCAGCACTGAAAGATTGACCCCGAACTGGTTTGCACTAACTAAATCCATTGTCCCGTCACCATTGATATCCGCGGCAATAACTGACATAGGTGCGCTGTCTACTCCAATCGTTGAGGCGAGTGCAAAGCCGCCGCTGCCGTCGTTCGTCAACACTGAAAGCGAGGAACTGGCGCTGTTGGCACTTATCAAGTCCGGTTTGTCATCCCCGCTGACATCTACTGCCACAACGGATGTAGGAAAACCGCCCACAGGATATGTAGCGGCCAGCGCAAACCCACCGACCCCGTCGTTCGTGAGAACCGAAACCGTACCTGCAAAGGTATTGTTCACGCTGATCAAATCCACATGACCATCATCATTGACATCCGCCGCCACAACGGAAAAAGGCCCTGCGTCCACGGCCGGCGACGATGCGATCGCAAACCCGCCGCTGCCGTCATTCGTCAAGACGGAAAGCGTCCCGAGAATATTGGCATCCGCACTGACCAAATCCACATGACCATCTTCATTGACGTCCACTGCTGCAATCGAAGCAGGATGGTTCCCGACTCCTGGCGAAGATCCGAGTGCAAATCTACCGCTGCCATTGTTGGTCAGAATTGAAAGCGTGTTGGCATCATAGTTTGCGCAGATCAAATCCATCTTACCATCTCCGTTAACATCCGTTGCCGTGACAAAACGAGGCCCGATGCCCACCGCATAAGTCGCATTCGAGCCAAACCCACCGCTGCCGTTGTTGGTCAACACCGACAGCGTGTTGGCAGCATAATCTGCGCAGACCAGATCCACCTTGCCCGCGCCATTGATATCTGCCGCCGTGACGGAAATACGGTTAGAGCCAACGGAATACTCAACAGCGGGAGCGAAGCCAACTTGGGAGTGGAGGTGCGGGTGCAGAAAAACCAGAGCCAACCCTGCAACCAGCACTTTGATTAGAGATTTCATGCAGAATCCTCTCATTGAATTAACACGCTACTCCCGTAAAGCAACAAGTTTTGAGGCTCGCTCGCCTTGCTCGAGTCAACGTGCGGCGAGCCTGAAGCTAACCGCCGAGCTTCCGCATCAAGCTCTTCGCCCGGCTCACCCAGACGTGATCCCGCCGGCGTTGAAACGCTGGCGCGTGCGGATCGTCCGCCAGCACGTCCTTGAGTTCGGCGCGGGCGAGTTCCGGCTGGCCTTTGGCCAGGTACAGTTCCGCCAGTTGAACTTTCGCGTGCGGATAAGCGTGGTTGGCTGTGACGTGTTGCCAGACGCCGAGGGCGTTGTCGGTTTCGCCTAGCGCCGCGTTGGCCTTCTTCAACCCGGCCCGCCAGTTCCGCTTCCTTTTGCGGAATGAGCACTTTCAACCTTGCTAGCTTGAGTTTCCAGAGCCATCTAACCCGCTTCAACATTCGCCCGCAAGTGATCTTATCAATGCACACGAACATGGACTTGCCCGATTCCCAACGCGTCGCGCAATGCTTCACGAAATCAAACGCCAGCTTGTCCAACCGGTCGTCGGCGGTGATGACTTCGTAATCCTGTCCCAGCAACTTCTCCAGCAACGCCTCCTTGTCGGGGTCGAGTTCTGCCTTGGCGATGGCGTCCGCGATGCGGTCGTTGAGGTCGAGCCGCGCAATGCCCAGTTTCTCGCCGCGATTCTCATAGACCAGCTTCACCGTTGCGCCGTCTTGTTCTGACCGCTTGAAATCATACTTCGACACGTAACCGCCGAAAATGCGCTTGGTCAGGTGATCGTGTTTGAACAACGGCGTGCCGGTGAAGCCGATAAACGCCGCGTTGGGCAACGCCGCCCGCATGTTGCGCGCGAGCCTGCCGGCCTGCGTCCGGTGCGCCTCGTCGGAAATCACAATGATGTCGTCCCGCTTGCTGTATGGTTCGCGCGGGTTCACGTCCTGATTGAATTTGTGAATCAGGCTGAAGATGTAGCGGTGGTTTTCCTTGAGCAACCTCTCCAGGTCTTTGCCTGAACCGGCGCGCGGCGTGGTCTTGGGGTCAACGATTTCGCAGCCGACGAACGTCTTGTAGATTTGCCCATCCAAGTCGTTGCGGTCGGTCATCAGCAGAAAGGTGAACTTCCCGGAAATCTCCCGCCGCACCTTCTCTGCAAAGAACGCCATCGAATATGACTTGCCGCTGCCTTGCGTGTGCCAGAACACACCCAGCTTGCCGAGGTCGGGATGCGCCGACTCCACCAGTTCGAGCGTGCGTCTCTCTTTGTGTTCTTCGAGCGATTTCGCCACCGGCAACAGGTCGGCGTCCGTCGCTTCCTCCTCCGGCAATTCCACCACGCGATACAGGAGTCGCTTGTCCGCCGGGAACTCCCGCCGCAATTCCTCCTGCCGCCGCACCGACGCCACGGCGTTGTTCACGCCCAACACCTGATGATTCAGGGCGATGATCTTGCGCGTCCCGCCCGGCTTGCTGCTGTCGAACAGGATGAAATTCTCCACGATGTCCAGCAACCGCTCGTGGGCCAGCATCCCGTTGAGCAATACCTCCGCCTCCACGCTGCCCTTGTCGGATTCCGCCAGTCGCTTCCATTCGGCGAAATGCTCCCAACCGCTCGTGATCGAACCGTAGCGGGCGCGATGCCCGTTGCTGACGATGAGAAAAGCGTTGTGATGAAACGCGTGCGGAATCGTGTCCTGCTGCATGTAATCCCGCAGGTTGTCGTCGAACCCCCGGCGGATGTTCCGATACACCGCCTTCAACTCGATAAACACCAGCGGCAGCCCGTTGACGAAGCAAACGATGTCCGCGCGGCGATTGTAGCCCGGCGTGCGCAGGCCGGTAATCTTCAACTCCCGCACCGCGAGGAAACGGTTGTTCGGCTGGCCGTCCGCGCCCCGCTCGTTTTTGAAATCAATCACCCTCGCCCGCGCGTCGCGCTGCACCCCGTTGGCGTCCTTGTAACTCACCGGCACACCATCGCGGATGAGCTTGTAAAAGTCCTTGTTGTGCTGGAGCAGCGAGCGCGTGAAATCGTGCCGCGTGATTTCCTGCACCGCTTCGGTGATGGCGGCGGATGGCAACAGCGGATTCAACCGCACCAACGCCGCGCGCAGGTCACGCGTGAGCACCACCTCGCGCGCATCCATGCGACCCAGCGTGCCGTCTGGCCCGAACGTCTCCTCGTTCCAAGCATACACACTTTCCCAACCCAACTTATCGCGCAGATGCCCGGCGAACGTCTTTTGGACGAGCCGGTCTTCGCTGTTGATGTCAGTGTAGGCCATGTTCAAGTCATGCCGCCGCTTTGTTCAATGCACTGAGGTTTATTCGGCGGTTCTTTGGTCAAAAGAAAGTCCTTTAGAATCAAGCTCGCCACGCATCTTGCCGTCCATTGTAAACGCTGGCTATTAACAAGAATGGTCTGATTCGGCGTCATTTTGTCCAAAGAAAGACCGTGCCATGCTTCACACCCTGACTTCCGATTTCGTTCGCCTCGACCAGTTCAGCTCACGTATGCCGCCGCTTACGCGGTCGTGAATGACTCGCTCCAGTCCTTCGCCTTGAGCCGCTGCCAGGCTGCGACGATGTGTTCTTTCTTCAAAGTGCGCCGCTTGCGCGCGTTCCATTTATGAACCGCCGCCACTGCTGTTTCGGGATTCTCGCTCGCTTCAGGATTCTTCTGCATCACCCAATGCACCGAGCTAAGAAGTTCCAATCCGTAGGGGTCTTCAAATCCCTCAATCAACTCCGCCACCCGGTTCATCCGCGCCCGAATCGTTTCATCACCGGCTAAAAACTTCTCCGCCTCCTTCTCTGCCCCGGGCAATACTTCAATCGGCTGGGTCGGCTTGTCTTTCCCATCCCCGTAACCTTGCGTGTAATGCTTCTCCATGCGGATGAGCACCTGTCGCAGGTTCGTGGCATACGGCCCAAAATTCTTCGCTTCAAACTTCAGGCGCAATGGCTGTCCCGCCTCCTGCAAGAAATACATCAGCTTGTGAATCTCCAGCAGGCTGATGAACGGGTCGAGCAACCCTTTCAAGTAACGGTCCATCAGCGAAATCATCGCCGCCTGGCCCATCGTCATCTTCGGACGCTCCGTCCGCACCGGCATCGCCGCTGCCTCGGGCGCTCCGCCGGGTGCGTAAATCAGCGCCTCCACTTCCGGCACTTCCGCCAGCGCCGTCTCGATCCGGGGACGCACGTCATTCCAATCCAATCCACCGTTCCCACACCCCAGCGGTGGAATCGCAATCGAACGGATGCGCAGCTTCCGAATCGTTGCCACCAAATCCTTCAACCCCGCCTCGATGTCCGCCATGCGGCTGTCCGCCCGCCAGTGCCCTTTGGTGGGAAAATTGATGATCCAGCGCGGGCCGCCCACCAGCCCGCCCAAGTCAAAAACCTGCATCTTGCCCAGCTTCAGCTCGCCCGCTTTGCACGCGCGCTCGTAGTCGCGGAACATCGCCGGATACGCCTGCTTGAATTGCAGCGCGATGCCGCGCCCCA
>CAYHFK010000084.1:0-9628 GCA_964355895.1 uncultured Bifidobacterium sp.
TTTTCCGCCGGGCTGGAAGCCCGGCTCTACGGCAGGCAAGATGCCCGCCGCTACGGTCGGCGGCGCGCTCCGCAGCACGGGCGGCAGGTGCGGATTGTATTCGTAGCGGATTTTGGGCGCGTCCTTGAGGACGCCCTGCGCGGCGAGTCCGGCAGGCGGATTGTTCTTCCGCTTGCTGGGATATTTGTATGACGCCACCGAATCCCCATCGGCAGCAGACGACACCGCTTTCTTGCGTGACATAGCTGGGCTTTCCTGAATTGGGTAGCCCAGCGCTGGAAGACTGTCTCTGTGGGTCTCTGGTGCCTGAAACAAAATGGGACGCATTTACTTGCGTCCAGTAACAGGCACCTAGGAGGGCCCACAGATGAACGCTTTCAATGCGCCCCTTTCGGGGCGCATCTCAAGCGCTGTCATCTGGTGAAATTTCCTAGGTTTCGTTACCGACAGCAGCCGAAGCTACGCGAAATGATTTTGGTTAAATGATTTTCTGGTCGTTTGGTTTTCTCTCCGAAACCGCAGCGGGCCGATTCGGAGATCGGCGTTCCGTCCGCTGCGGTTTCGTGACGGGGCGAGATTAGCCGGGCGCGCGGCGGTTGCAACGTCGAAAGCAGCGCAAGGCGAAGGCGGCGAAGAAGAAGGAACTCGCTTCTGGCAATTCCAAAGCCGCTCCGGGAAACCGGAGCGGCTTTTTGTTGAAGCAAATTCACTCCGGCGGCGAAAAGGCGGCGGCTCGCACACCATCGGTGGGGGGGTAGGGGATGTTTCCGGGCGAATACGAAACTGGGTATTTTCCAAGGGAATTGAAGTTAATTTCCAGCACGCATAAGATTTTTCAAAAAAACTCTTGCACCCGGACTTTCGTTTGCTAGTCTCTGCGTCCCTTGCGCCTAAAAACGCATGGGCCAGCAGATTCGCGAGCCGATAACTGATCTCCACAGCGGGGACGGGAATGATGGTTCGCCAGCTCCTCTGGAACTTTTGATTTTATGCCAGTTAAATCATTTAGACCGCTAACGCCGTCCACGCGATACATTACGATCGCGGACTTCAGTGACATTACGAAGTCCAAGCCGGAGAAGAGCCTGGTCGAGATTCGCAAGAAGACCGGCGGGCGCAACCACTACGGTCGCTGCACCGCGCGGGGCATCGGTGGCGGTCACAAGCAGAAGATCCGCTTCGTGGATTTCAAGCGCAACAAGCATGGCGTCGAAGCCACGGTGGCCGCGATCGAATACGATCCGATGCGCTCGGCGCGGCTCGCTTTGTTGCAATACAAGGATGGCGAAAAGCGTTATATCATCGCGCCGGTCGGAGTCACGGTTGGGGCCAAACTCATGAGTGGGCCGACCGCGCCGCCGGAGATTGGCAATTGTCTTCCGCTCAAGGCCATTCCGGTCGGGATTTCGATTCACAATATTGAACTTACGGCCGGTCGCGGCGGCCAGATGGTGCGTTCAGCGGGTGGGGCGGCGACGTTGATGTCGCGCGACGAGGGTTACGCCACGATTCGGTTGCCCTCCGGCGAAATTCGCAAAGCCAGTGAGGATTGTTACGCGACCATCGGTCAGGTGGGCAACACGGAGCACGAGAACGTGGTTCTCGGCAAGGCGGGTCGTTCGCGGCATCGGGGAATTCGTCCGATTACCCGCGGCGTGGCGCGCAACCCGGTGGACCATCCGAACGGCGGCGGTCAGGGCAAGAGCAAGGGTGGCGGTGGCTGGCAACAGTTGACCTCGCCGTGGGGTTTGCAGGCGAAGGGTTATCGCACGCGCAACAAGCAGAAAACTTCCAATCGCTTCATCGTGGTGCGCCGCGATGGTCGCCCGCTGAAGAACAAGTAAACGATTATGGGACGTTCGATTAAAAAAGGTCCGTTTATTGATGGTCACCTGATGGAGAAAATCCTGAAGGCGAAGGCTACAAATCAAAAAACACCAATCAAGACGTGGTCGCGGCGCTCGATGATCACGCCCGAGTTCGTGGGCCTGACGTTCACGGTCCATAACGGCAAAATTTTCAACCCCGTCT
Source organism: uncultured Bifidobacterium sp. (assembly GCA_964355895.1). Taxonomy (GTDB): domain Bacteria; phylum Verrucomicrobiota; class Verrucomicrobiia; order Limisphaerales; family JADLHS01; genus JADLHS01. The sequence goes on from CAYHFK010000084.1 coordinate 2,032, forward strand.
TCGTGACGGAAAACATGGTGGGCCACCGGCTCGGTGAATTTTCGCCGACGCGTACGTTCAAGAAACACGGCGCGCACACGGCCAAGGCGGAGGCGAAATAGTATTATGCAAGTCCACGCAATCATGAAAAACGTGCCAATGTCCGCGCAGAAAATGCGCGAAATGGTGCGGCAGATTCAGGGCTTGCCCGCGTTGCAGGCGCAGGCGGTGTTGAAAGTCGTGCCGCGCAAGTCGGCGCGGTTTGTGGCCAAGACGCTTGACTCGGCGATTGCCAATGCCGAGAACAACAACAAGGTCAAGCCGGAGACGTTGCGCGTGAAAGAAGCGGTGGCGGGCACGGCGACATCCCTCAAACGTTTCACTCCGAAAGCGCGGGGCTCGGCCGGGCCGATCATCAAGCGCCGCTGCCACATCAAAATTACGGTTTCCGACGAGTAATCAGTATGGGACAAAAAACCAATCCAATCGGCTTCCGCCTCGCGGTCAATAAAGACTGGCGGTCCAAATGGTATGCCGGGAAAAAGGAATTCGGCACGTTGCTGGCCGAAGATCGCAAGATTCGCGACCTGCTCAAGAAGAAGCTCGAGGGCGCTTCCGTGCCGAAAATTTTGATCGAGCGCGCGGCCAGCCGCTGTCGCATAACGATTCTCACGGCCCGCCCTGGCGTGGTCATCGGTCGCAAAGGCTCGGAAATTGACAAGCTCAAGGAAGACTTGAGCAAGATGACGGGCAAAGAGGTTTACGTGGACATCGTGGAGATCAAGTCTCCGGAAATTGATGCCCAGCTCGTCGCGGAAAACGTCGCCCTCCAGTTGGAGCGCCGCGTGTCATTCCGTCGCGCGATGAAAAAGGTTTTGCAGACGGCCAAGGATTTCGGGGCGGACGGCATCAAGATTCGATGTGCCGGGCGGTTGGGCGGTTCGGAAATCGCCCGCGTGGAGAAGTATCACTGGGGTCGCGTTCCGTTGCACACGTTGCGGGCGAACATTGATTACGGCTTCTCCGAAGCGAACACGATGTATGGCAAAATCGGCATCAAGTGCTGGATTTGCAAGGGTGAGAACAAGCCGCAAAAAGCGGTCGCACCGGCACCGGCCGCTGCCAACTAAAATTTAGGAAGAGAAATTTGATATGCCGCTACAGCCAGCAAAAGTAAAGTATCGGAAAATGCACCGGGGCAGCCGTAGGGGACTGGCCTATCGCGGCAGCACGGTGGCGTTTGGCGAGTATGGATTGATGGCCTTGGAACGCTGCTGGATGGATACCAAGCAGATTGAAGCCGCGCGCGTGGCGATTTCCCGTCAGATGAAGCGGCACGGGAAGCTTTGGATTCGCATCTTTCCACAGAAGTCCTACACCAAGAAGCCGCTCGAAACCCGAATGGGCAAGGGCAAGGGGCCGCTCGAATCGTGGGTGGCGGTGGTGCGGCCGGCGAACATTTTGTTTGAAGTGGACGGCGTGACGGAAGCGGTGGCGCGCGAGTGCATGCGCCTGGCGGCGACGAAGCTGCCGATCAAGACCAAGTTTATTTCACGGCATCGGCACGCCGCGTAAGCAGGAAACGAGTATATGAAGTTTTCGGAAATTAAAGACATGACGCAGGTTGAGTTGACGGCCAAGAGCCGGGACTTGCGCCAGGAAATGTTCAACCTGCGTTTGCAGCAGGCGAGCGCGCAATTGGAAAAGCCGGCGCGGTTGCACACGTTGCGGCGCGACATTGCGCGGCTCGAAACCCGCGTCTCCCAACTGCGCAAGAAAACGGCTTAATTTTATCTGGTATGCCTGAAACTGTGAATTCAACGGTGGCGAAACGCGGCACGCGCAAAGAACGCGTCGGCGAGGTGATCTCGAACAAGATGGCCAAGACCATCGTGGTGCAGATTGAGCGGCGTTTTCCCCATGCGCGCTACAAGAAGGTCGTCACCGCCTACTCCAAATTTTACGCGCACGACGAGAAGGCCGAAGCGAAGGTCGGCGACAAGGTGCGCATCGAAGAGACCCGCCCATTGTCCAAGCTAAAACGCTGGCGTTTGGTGGCCGTCGTGGAAAAAAGCAGTGGCGTGGAACGCGTGGTCGCCTGATTGGAATTTTATGCTGCAAATCCGTTCTCATCTTGATGTGGCCGACAATACCGGCGCCAAAGTGGCGTGGAATATTGGCGTGCTGGGCCGCAACCAGCGTTACGCGGGCATCGGCGATGTGATCAAAGTTCACATTAAAGTCGCCGCGCCCGACGGCACGGTTAAAAAGGGCGAAGTGCATAATGCAGTGGTGGTGCGCACGCGGCAGATTACCCGTCGGAGTGACGGTTCGTATCTGCGCTTTGACAGCAACGCCGTGGTGCTGATTGACGCGGAGAATAATCCGAAAGGCACGCGGATCTTTGGGCCGGTTGCCCGGGAATTGCGCGAAAAGAAGTTCATGAAGATTATCTCACTGGCGCCCGAAGTGATTTGAAGTTATGAAAAGTTTTCACGTTAAGAAAAACGATGAGGTTGTGGTGCTGGCCGGTTCGGATAAAGGCAAGCGCGGTCGCATCATTACGCTGTTGACCAAGAAGAGCCGCGTGATTGTCGAAGGCGTGGCCATGATCAAGCGCCACACGCGCAAGAGCCAGCAGCATCCGCAGGGGGCCATCGTCGAGCGCGAAGGTTCGGTCCATGTCTCCAATGTGATGAGCGCGACGGAATTTGATGCGCGCGCCGCGAAGCGCGGGGTTGCGCCGGCCAAGGCCTGATTAAGAGCAAGAGCAAGATTTTAAACTGAGTTACGGCCAAAACCGTGACGCCAAAAAATGAAAAACCGACTTTACAGCAAGTACGTCAATGAGGTGGTGCCCGCCCTGAAGGCGAAGCACAATTACGTCAACGTCCACCAGGTTCCCAAGTTGGAGAAGATCGTGGTGAACATGGGCGTGAGCGCGTCGCTTGAAAAGGGGGCGATCGACGATGCGACCAAGGATCTCACGCAGATCACGGGTCGCAAGCCGGCGATCAGCAAGTCGCGTCACAGCATCGCCAACTTCAAGTTGCGCGAGGGGCAGGTGATCGGATGCCGCGTTACGTTGCGCAAGGATGCAATGTACGAATTCTTTGACCGGTTGGTGGCCGTCACATTGCCGCGCATCCGTGACTTTCGTGGTTTGTCGCCGCGCAAGTTTGACGGTCGCGGGAACTACACGTTCGGCGTGGCGGATCAAACGGTGTTTCCCGAGATTGAAATGGACAAGATCAAGCGGCAGCAGGGGATGGACATCACGATTGTCACCAGCGTGACGAGTGATGCGCAGGCGCAGGATTTATTGAAACACATGGGCTTTCCATTTGCGGAGAAGTAACCAAACAAGTTTATGGCCAAGACATCATGGTTGGAGCGCAACAAGCGCAAGGCAGCAACGGTAAAAAAATTCGCCGCAAAACGCGCCGAACTTAAGGCCAAGCGTGACTACGCGGGCCTCGCGAAGCTGCCGCGCAACGCCAGTCCGACGCGCCTGGTAAATCGCTGCTCGATGAGTGGCCGCCGGCACGGTTATTTGCGCAAATTTGGCTGTTCGCGACTGACCTTCCGTGAAGCCGCGCTGAATGGTTTGATTCCCGGAGTGGTGAAGGCGAGCTGGTAATTTTATGATCGACCCGATTTCTGACATGTTGACCCGCATCCGCAACGCGAGCCGCGCGTTGCTGCCGGTGGTGGAACTTCCGCATTCGCGCACCAAGGAAAGCATCGCGCACATTTTGAAGAAAGAAGGTTATGTCGCGGACGTGACCGTGGAGGGCAAGCTGCCCAAGACCCTCAAGATTCGCCTCAAGTACGAGGGCAAGAAGAATGTCATCGAAGGTTTGAAGCGGGTGAGCACGCCCGGTTTGCGCCGCTACGTGGGCGCGACCGAGATTCCGCGCGTGCTGGGTGGCATGGGCGTGTCCATCGTTTCCACGTCGGAGGGGCTGATGACGGGGACGCAGGCCAAGAACAAAAACATTGGCGGCGAATTGCTTTGTTACATCTGGTAAGGACTGAATTATGTCGCGCATTGGAAAACAACCGATTGCCATTCCCGCCACGGTAAAGGTGGAGGTGAAGGGCCAGAAAGTTCACGTCACCGGCCCGAAGGGCAAGCTCGACTGGGAATTGCCAAAGCGCACCAGCCTCAAGGTGGCGGACGGCAACATTGTCGTCAGCCGGGATGGCGAAGACGCGCAAGCGCGGGCGTTGCACGGCTTGAGCCGTGCGCTCGTGAACAACATGGTCAAAGGCGTGAGTGACGGCTTTATTAAAAAGCTGGAAATTCAGGGCGTAGGTTTCAAGGCCGCCGTTCAGGGGAAACTTGTCAATCTGAGCCTCGGCTATTCGCACCCGGTCAATTACACCATTCCGGATCAGATCAAAGTCACGGTCGAGGAGAATACGAAGGTGACCATCGAAGGCCCGGACAAGCACATGGTGGGCAAGGTGGCCTCGGAGATTCGCGCTTTCTATCCGCCGGAACCCTACAAAGGGAAGGGCGTTCGCTACGTCGGGGAAAAGGTCGAGCGCAAAGAAGGCAAGACCGTACAGTAATAATTGATTTCATGGTCACGGCCAAAACCGCGACCCGAGTAAAATGCAAACCCAAAAGAAACATCGTCTCAAGCAGTTGCGTCAATGGCGCATCCGGAAAAAAGTCAGCGGCACGAAGGATCGTCCGCGCATGGCCGTGTGCTTTACGGGCCAGCATATTTACGTGCAGTTCATTGACGACCGCGCGGGCCAGACCCTGGCTGCCGCCTCAACGCGCGCCAAGGGCGCGGCGGCGGAAGGCAAGCTGGCGGCCAATGTGAAGAGCGCGAAGGCGATCGGCGGTGTGGCGGCGCGCACGGCGATGGATAAAGGCATCAAGGCAGTGGTGTTTGATCGCGGGGGTGCGCTTTATCACGGCAAGGTCAAGGCGCTGGCGGATGCCGCCCGCGAGGCCGGTCTCAAGTTTTAACCCGTAACGGAGAATTATACTGTGGCAGAAATCAACCCAACAGCAGGCTCGGCGCAGCGTCCCGGACAACGTCCCGCGCGTCCGGGCGGTGGCTTCGGCGGTGGCGGAGCCGGTGGTCGCGGTCGTGGCCGGCGGACCACGTCCGAAGCGCCCCAAATGGATTTTGACGGCAAGGGCGAAGAAATCGTGGAAAAAGTGGTTTTCATCAACCGCTCGTCCAAAGTCGTTAAGGGCGGTCGCCGTTTTAGTTTCAGCGCGCTGGTTGTCGTTGGCGACAAGAAGGGGCGCGTCGGTTACGCGCTCGGCAAGGCCGCGGAAGTGGCGGATGCCATCCGTCGTGCTGGTGAGTTGGCTCGCCGGCAGATGACCTCGGTGTCGCTCAAAGACGTGACCATTCCGCACGAAATTTATTCCGAGTATGACGGCGCGCGTATTTTGCTGCGGCCCGCTTCACCCGGCACCGGCATCATCGCCGGCAAGACCGTGCGGGCGGTGCTGGAATCAGTCGGCGTGCGTGACATTCTGACCAAATCACTCGGTTCGTCCAACGCGGCGAATGTGGTGAAGGCCACGTTGAACGGATTGATGCGGCTGCGTTCGCGCGAGGAGATTTACCGCCGCCGTGGTTTGGAAATCAAAAAAGTGGCGGCTCCGGCCGCGCCCCCGGCCATTCCGGCCGCGAACTAATTTCTTATGCGACTACACGATCTAAAACCCCGTCCCGGCGCGAAACATCGTCGCAAACGTCTTGGCCAGGGTGAATCCAGCGGTCATGGCAAAACGTCCGGGCGCGGTGGCAAGGGCCAGACCGCGCGCTCCGGCAGTTCAATCCGGATCGGCTTTGAAGGCGGCCAGATGCCGCTCATCCGCCGGATCCCGAAGCGCGGTTTCAACAATGCCCGTTTCACCACGCGTTATATTCCCGTGAACATTGGGTCGTTGAACGCTTTCGACGAGGGGGCTCGGGTGGACGAAGCCGCCCTGCGCGAGGTCGGGCTCGTCAATGGCAACGGTGACGGCGTGAAGATCCTGGGCAACGGGGAGCTCGCCAAAAAACTTACCGTGTGCGCGAGCGCTTTCAGTGCTTCGGCGAAAACGAAGATCGAAGCCAAGGGCGGCAAGTGCGAAGTGGTTACGCGGAATCAGCCGGTGACCACCAAGGGCTAAAGGGATATCGCAGCGCATCATGTTCAGCTCACTCATCCAGACCTTCACGAACTGCTTCAAAATACCGGAGCTGAAGTCGCGGATTTTGTTCACGGCTCTCTTGTTGGGCATCGTGCGACTGATCTCCTTCGTGCGGGTTCCGGGCTTGGATGGAGCGGTTCTCACGGAGTTTTTCAAAGCTCACAGTGGTGACAGCGGCGGGGTGCTCGGGATGTACAGCCTGTTCACGGGTGGCGCGCTGGAACGGTGCTCGATTGGCGCGCTCGGCATCATGCCGTATATCAGCGCGACGATCATCATCCAGTTGTTGACGGCGGTTTATCCGCCCCTGAGCAAGCTGGCGCGCGAAGAAGGCGGACGCACGAAGATCATTCAATACGGCCGTTACCTGACAGTTTTACTTTGCTTTATCCAGGGCGCTTTCATGGCGATTAACTGGAAGCATCCCGAAACCTTGTTTCCGGGGATCAACCAGTTGGTGCTCTACCCGGATTCATTTGCCTGGTTCTACTATTTTCAAACGGTGTTGGTGCTCACGACCGCCACGATGTTATTGATGTGGCTGGGGGAACAGATTACGGAGCGCGGTATCGGCAATGGCGTGTCGCTCATTATTACGATTGGCATTGTTGCCCGAATGCCGGCAGCCGTCTCCGCCACCAAGGGAATGTTCTTTCCGGGCGGCGGGTTGGAGGCGACCCACACGATTGTTCACGGGGCCGTGTTGCTGGTCATGCTCGTGATTGTGATCGGTGGCATCATTGCGGTGACCCAGGCCCAACGGAAGATTCCCGTGCAATACGCCCAGCGGGCGGTGGGCCGCAAGGTGTACTCCGGCGGCACGTCGTTCATGCCGTTGCGGGTCAATTACGCGGGCGTCATGCCGGTTATCTTTGCCTCCGCCATCCTGATGTTTCCGCAAAAACTATTCCTGATGATCAGCGGGGCCTTCAAACCGCAAGATGGCGGGTTCGCCAAATTTGTTTCCGAAACGGCGGGATCCATCGCGCGCACGCTGAACCCTGGCTCGGTGGTTTATCTCGCGCTGTTTGGCCTTATGATTCTGTTCTTCTCGTATTTCTGGGTGGCAACGCAGTTCAACGAGTTACAGATTGCCGACGATCTCAAGAAGAACGGCGGTTATGTTCCCGGCGTGCGTCCCGGCCAGCCGACCAGCGACTTTCTGCACAGCGCGATGAGCCGAATCACGCTGGCGGGTGCGATTTTCCTGACCCTGATCGCGGTGCTGCCAATTGTTCTACAGAACGCGATGAAGATTCCGAACACGGTAACCGACTTTTTCGGCGGCACGAGCATGCTGATTACGGTCGGTGTGATGCTCGATACGATGCGCCAGATTGAATCGCATTTGTTGATGCGCCATTACGACGGCTTCCTGAAGAAGGGCAAGATGCGCGGGCGCATTTAGGCAATATCTTTTATCTTAACCTTGATCGTTGGCAT